>RFQL01000001.1 GCA_009924985.1 Burkholderiaceae bacterium
CGCACGTCACCGTGGATGGCTGTTAGCCAACACCCTGCCCTATGGAGTCCGGACTTTCCTCTCCTTTCTAACGAAAGTAGCGATTGCCTAGTTAACTCTGCGCTAACAGTCTAAACGAGTATGAAATTTTGGTTCTTAAATTACCTTGCTAGAGACCAAGCAATGGTCTCGCCAGCTCGAAGTGGGACCAATACGGTGTCACCCAGTGTGAACTCAAAAGGCACCTTTTCAGCCTGCTGAACCAATGTAATTTGATCCCGATTACGGGGTAAGCAATAAAAGTCAGGCCCAAAGAAACTGGCAAAGCCTTCCAGTAAATCGAGCTTGCCAACGCTATAAAAGGCTTCAGCATACAAACCCATAGCGTTATGGGCGGTGTAGCAACCTGCACAACCACAGCTACTTTCCTTCTCACCTTTTGGATGCGGGGCACTATCGGTCCCCAAGAAAAATCGCGGGTTGCTACTGGTTGCGGCTTCTATCAGCGCAAGCCGATGTTCTTCACGTTTTAGAATTGGCAAACAATAATGATGTGGACGAATACCACCCGCGAACAAGCTATTACGGTTCATTAAAAGATGGTGTGCAGTAATTGTTGCGGCTAAGGTATTTTTGCCTTTGGTATCAGCATCACGTACATAATGAGCTGCTTGCTTGGTCGTGATGTGCTCAAAGACAACTCGTAGCTCAGGAAAATCTTTGCGTAAGGGCTCTAGTATTCGATCAATGAATACAGCCTCTCGATCAAAGATATCAATAGCAGACTCAGTCACTTCACCATGAATTAATAGGGGTACTGAATATTTTTGCATCGCTTCTAAAGCAGGGTAAGCGTGTTTAATATTGGTAACACCGGCGTCACTATTCGTTGTAGCACCTGCTGGATATAGCTTAAATCCGATAATCTGATTTTCACTCGCCTTACGTACCTCATCTCGACTAGTAATATCAGTTAAATACAAGGTCATCAATGGCGTAAAATGGGGTACGCCCAGCTGCTTTAATGCAGAGTCAATACGCGATCGATACGCCTTGGCCAAATCAACTGAAGTGACGGGTTGCTTTAAGTTGGGCATGATGACTGCGCGTGCAAACTGATTACTTATATGCGCCAATACATCCTTGAGTACTGCACCATCGCGCACATGGAGGTGCCAGTCATCAGGACGGACAAGGGTTAGCGTCTTACTCATTGATCAATCAGAATAATACGGAAATCATTTACATTTGTTAACGTTGGGCCTGTATATACCAAGGCGTCTAGCTTAGCAAAGAAGCCATAGCAATCGTGCTCGTTTTGAAATTGGCTGGCACGCAATTGCATGGCATTAGCCTTTTCTCGCATATCTGGCGTAAACCATGCTCCAGCATTCTTTTCACTACCGTCGATACCATCGGTATCAGCTGCCAGGGCGCTGATCATCTTAAGATCAGGACTCGCAGCAAACAAAGAGAGTAAAAATTCAGAGCAACGACCACCTCTTCCTTTTGAGCCAGAAGGCAGTGTTACGGTACATTCACCACCAGAAATTAAGGCAAGGGGTGGCTTTGCCCATTCTTTATATTGTGTGAGCTCGCGGGCAATCGCTGCATGTACTAAACCCACATCACGAGCTTCACCCGTAATGGTATCGCCCAAAATAATAGGCTGATAGCCTGCCTGTTTACAGAAATCTGCGGCCGCATCTAAGCTACGATGTGCTGTAGCGATAACATGATTACGCACTGGCGACTGATGTTTGTCAACATCGGATTGCTTGAGGGTTTCAGGTATTTCTCCACGATCGCCTTTTTGTAAGTGATGGATAACCGACACAGGTATCTTGCTCTCATCCATTCCATACTTCGCTAATATTTGTAGGGCATCTGAGTAACTTGAATAATCAGGTGCACAGGGGCCGCTGGCAATATCAGCAGGATGATCACCAGTGACATCCGAGATTAAGAGAGCCTCCACACGTGCACCACGGGCCAAAGCTGCTCGAGCTAAATTACCCCCCAAGATAGCGGATAGATGTTTACGGACCACATTCATTTCTTCAATTGGTGCCCCACAATGAAGAAGAGCTTCAGTGGTCTTACGCATATCGGCAATGGTAATACCGGGCTGTGGCAAGGTTAAAAGACTTGACCCCCCACCCGATACCAGTACGATGAGAGTATCGCCAAAACCCAGCTGATTCACTAGTTTGAGAATTTCAGCGGCACCATCCATCCCCGCCTGATCTGGAACTGGGTGCCCAGCCTCAATAATCTTGATGTGATGCGTTGGGGATGCGTGACCATAGCGAGTTAAGACCACACCATCAAGCTGAATCATAGGCCAGTGTTGTTTGGCATAGGCTTCCAGTGCAGTAGCCATGGATGCGCTGGCCTTACCGGCACCCACAATCAAGCAGCGCCCTTTTGGCTCCATTCCCGAGGGAAAGATTTTTGCTAAGTACTCCGGAACGATCCTCTTAGGGTCGGCGACCGCCAGTGCTGCTGCAAACGCACCTTCAAGTAGCATGCGCTGATTTGAAGGGAAGGAAGTAAGCGACATTCCCTAATTTTAAACTTAATTGGGATCAGATTCATCTGAGTTAATTAGGCTGCTTTCTTGCATCTGCCACATGGAGGTGTAACGGCCATTCGCTTGCAATAATTGCTGATGGGTACCCCGCTCAATGATTTTGCCTTGATCCATCACCAAAATTTGGTCAGCATGCACGACTGTAGAAAGCCGGTGAGCAATAATTAAGGTTGTGCGATTACGTGCTAGATTAAAGAGCTCCTCCTGAAACGCTCTCTCCGTTTTGGAATCCAATGCGGATGTAGCCTCATCAAAGATAAGTAAAGCCGGTTTTTTAAGAAGGGTTCGAGCAATTGCCACCCGCTGTTTCTCACCACCTGACAGCTTTAAGCCTCGCTCACCCACTGATGTTTCATACCCCTCGGGTAAGTGCTCGATAAACTGATTCATTTGTGCAGCTCGAGCAGCTTCTTGGATTTCTGCGGGGCTTGCACCAGGACTACCATAGGCAATGTTATAGGCAATGGTGTCATTAAATAAAACGGTGTCTTGCGGAACAATACCAATTGCTTTCCGTAAACTTGCTTGTTGAACATCTTGAATATTTTGACCATCCAGCAAAATTGCCCCTGCTTGAATATCATAAAAACGAAAGAGCAAACGCGCAAGAGTACTCTTCCCTGCACCACTCTGACCCACTACAGCCGTAATCGTTCCCGCTGGAATAATAAAACTCACATCCTTCAGAATCTCGCGCTTAGCGTCATATGAAAAATAAACGTTCTCAAAGCGCACCTCAGGCCCACGAGCAAAATCATTGATAACAAGTGTATGAGCATTTTGCTTATCTTTAATCTCTTGATCTGCATTCAATAATGCAAACATACGATCCATATCCGTGATCGACTGCTTCATCTCGCGATAAATAACTCCAAGAAAGTTAAGTGGGATATAGAGCTGAATCATGAGAGTATTAACAAGTACCAAATCTCCTAATGTCATTGAGCCATCAACCACACCCTGAGTAGCGCGCCATAAAATTAAGACAAGTCCAACCGCAATAATGGCCTGTTGTCCTAGGTTAAGGATTGCTAATGATTTTTGCGACAAAATAGCAGCTGACTGATAGTGCTTAAGATTTTCATCGTAACGCTTTGATTCAAATTGTTCGTTCCCAAAATATTTGACAGTTTCAAAATTTAATAAAGAATCGATCGCACGCTGATTGGCTCGAGAATCCATTTCATTCATAGTGCGGCGATAGTGTGTCCGCCACTCAGTCACTTTGATAGTAAATACGATATAAAGCACAAGTGCTACAAAAGTAATAATTGCAAACCAGATATCGTAGTAATAAGCAAAGTAAGCAAGCACCAATGCAAACTCAATGATGGTTGGCAAGATGCTGTAGAGAGAAAATGAGACTAAGGTTTGAATCCCTCGAGTACCACGTTCAATATCACGACTTACGCCCCCCGTTTGGCGACCCAGATGAAACTGAAGGGTAAGCGCATGCAGGTGCTCAAACACCTGTAAAGCAATTTTTCGGACTGCGTCTTGGGTAACCTTAGCAAATAAAAGTTCGCGTAATTCAGAGAACAGAGAGGCAGATAAACGTAATGCCCCGTATGCAACAATTAAACCTGCTGGCACAATTAAAAAGATTTGCAATGAGCCTGGTTTGAGATTCATGGCATCAATTAAATCTTTCAGAATAATTGGAACGCCAAGATTGGCAAACTTAGCTGCGATCAGACATGCAATTGCAAGAGCTACTCGGGTACGATGCTCCAACAGATAAGGTAAGAGGTCTTTAATAACACGCCAATCGGAACGTGGCGCGCCCCCACTCCCTGGGAGTGGGTTGGTGCCGCCCTGTCGATAGCCCATCATGACTGAGAACCGCCCTTACTAAGTCCTAAAAAATCATTAGGCTGTGAAAAAAATTTCAGGATAGCATCTCGATTACTCTGTGAAAAACACTTCTGGGCTGCCTCTTCAAATGGGAGCCAAACATAATTGAGATGTTCTCGGGGTGCCAATTGAACTGCAATGCCCACAGGCACTTCGAGTGCAAACCAATGCTCGGTATTTCGATCTACGTCAGGTGGATAGCGATGCCGCCATTTTGGATAAATTTCATACTCAACACAATGCTGCAAGTTTTTTAGAGCTCCTTTTGGCAGCGTTTGTACCTTAATGCCAGTTTCTTCTGCAACTTCACGCACTGCCGCACCCTCTAAAGACTCGCTTGGACTATCCAAACTGCCTGTTACGGACTGCCAAAAATCCGGGCGATCAGCACGCTCAATTAGCAAGACCTCACTATTTACATTGTGGATGAGTACTAAAACTGAAATCGGTATTTTCAAATCAACCGACCGGATTGGTATTGCGTAAACGAATATGCAGTTCGCGTAACTGTCTTTCATCAACAGGGCTCGGTGCTTGAGTTAGAAGACATTGGGCTCGTTGTGTTTTTGGGAAAGCAATCACATCGCGGATAGACTCTGCTCCGGTCATCATGGTCACAATGCGGTCTAAACCGAAGGCAATACCACCATGAGGAGGGGCGCCATACTGAAGAGCATCAAGCAAGAAGCCAAATTTTGCGTTTGCTTCCTCAGGACCAATTTTTAGAGCCCTAAACACTTGACTTTGAACTGACTCTTGATGGATACGCACTGATCCACCGCCTATTTCACTTCCGTTGAGAACCATATCGTAGGCTTTTGCTAAGCACTTTCCGGGATCGGTCTCCAAAAACTTTAAATGCTCATCTTTCGGACTTGTAAAGGGATGATGGCAAGCAACCCAACGAGCATCACCTTCGTCATACTCAAACATGGGGAAATCAACTACCCATAAAGGCTTCCAACCCTCGACCATCAAGCCGTGCTTCTTGCTCCAAACGGAATGGCCAATGCGTAAGCGCAAATTACCGATTGCATCGTTCACCACTTTTGTTTTATCAGCGCCAAAGAATATTAGATCTCCATCCTTGGCATTCGTGCGTTTTAAGATTCCTTCAATCGCAGCATCGTGCAAATTCTTGATAATTGGGGATTGCAAACCATTACGGCCCTCTGCAACAGAATTGACTTTAATCCATGCCAACCCCTTGGCGCCATAGATCGAGACGAATTGGGTGTAGTCATCAATTTCACTACGACTAATCTCTGCGCCTCCAGGAACACAAAGGGCAACGACACGCCCGCCCTCTTGATTGGCTGGGCCCGAGAACACCTTGAAGTCAACATCGCGCATCAAGTCAGTAAGTTCTGTAAATTCCATTGCTACACGTAAATCAGGCTTATCCGACCCAAAGCGAGCCATCGCTTCTGAATACGGCATCATCAAAAAAGGATTGGGTAAGTCGACGTTCATCACTGTCTTAAAAATGTGTCGCATCATGGTCTCAAAGAGATTGCGGATTTCAATCTCGTCGAGGAACGCAGTCTCACAATCGATCTGAGTAAACTCAGGCTGTCGATCGGCTCGCAAATCTTCATCACGAAAGCATTTTGTAATCTGATAATAACGATCAAAACCAGCCACCATGAGTAGTTGTTTAAAAAGCTGCGGTGATTGCGGTAGTGCAAAGAATTGGCCATCATGAACGCGAGATGGCACCAAGTAGTCACGCGCACCCTCTGGAGTACTCTTGGTTAGCATCGGGGTTTCAATATCAATAAATCCTGCCGCATCTAAATAGCGACGAGTTTCCATAGCGACTTGATAGCGCAAGCGTAAATTCTTTTGCATTTGCGGACGACGAAGATCAAGGACCCGATGCGTTAAACGCGTGGTCTCTGAAAGATTATCGTCATCTAATTGAAAGGGTGGGGTGACAGAGGCATTGAGCACTTTTAGCTCATGACAAAGTATTTCTACTTTTCCACTAATTAAATCGAGGTTCTCTGTTCCAGCTGGCCGTGCACGAACCAAGCCTTTTATCTGTATGCAAAACTCATTTCGCACCTCTTCAGCCTGCTTAAACATATCTGGGCGATCTGGATCACAAACCACTTGAACAAAACCTTGGTGATCACGTAAATCAATAAATATCACTCCACCATGATCACGACGGCGATTAACCCAACCTGCCAAGGTAATTTCTTGGCCAATTAACGAATTAGTAACCTGTCCACAGGTATGGCTGCGCATCGACATAAGTATTCCTAATTAAGATGATTTACTTGATTTTGGGTAGGGATTGCGGAAGCCTTGGGAGGCACAGAACCCATCGAGACAATATGCTTAAGAGCCTCTTCAACACTCATGTCAAGCTCAATGACATTTGCACGTGGCACGATCATGAAAAATCCAGATGTTGGATTAGGGGTGGTTGGTAAAAATACATTGACATACTCACCCCCCAATTTCTGCTCAATTTCCTCAGCTGTATTTCCGGTCTGAAATGCGATTACCCAAGACTCAGCATGGGGATAACGAATCAACAGAGCCTTACGAAAGGCTTGACCATTTCCAGAAAAAATAGTGGAAGAGACTTGCTTCACACTGGAATAAATTGATCTCACAATGGGTATGCGGGTAACAAAACGGTCCCACACCTTCAACCACCACTGCCCAGCAAAGCTAATTGCCAATAAGCCTGTAAATGTGATGACCGCAATAACAATCAAAATACCAAGACCGGGAATCTCACGAAAATGCTTCAGATCCCCTGAAAATTGACCGGGCAGGACCGTGATTAAGGCACCCATCACGGATCCATAGATCTGGTCAATTAAACCCAGACCCCAAGTAATCACCCAAACGGTAATTGCGATTGGCACCCAAACCAGAATGCCTGCGATAAAGTATTTTTTCATGATTTTCTGCCTAACCCGCTATTTTAGCGACTTAGCCCAAAATCAGTCAGAAATTTCCTAAATTGAATGGATGCGGGCCAAAACAAATAATGCTCCGATGAGAAAACCTCCTAGGAACAATAATGCACCCCACAGTTGACGACGTTTCCGGCGCTCTTCAAATAAAACTTGCTTTAAGAGTTCAAACTCTGGTTTCGAGTCTTTTTGTCCATGTCGATCTAGACTCTCAGCAAGTAAGCGTGGGAGAGTGGGCAAGATTTTTGCCCAATTAGGCGCCTCTGCCTTTAAGCCCTCAACCAAACCCCGCCAACCAAGTTGCTGACTAATCCAACGCTCCAAAATAGGTTTTGCGGTCTTCCATAAATCAAGATCTGGATCAAGTTGACGCCCTAGACCTTCAACGTTTAATAAGGTTTTTTGCAAGAGCGTAAGTTGTGGCTGAATTTCAACCTTAAAGCGCCTTGAGGTTTGAAATAAACGCATCAATACAATACCCAAAGAAATATCTTTAAGGGGACGATCAAAATAGGGTTCACAGACTGTGCGAACCGCACCCTCAAGCTCCTCTAGGCGTGTATTTTCAGGAACCCAACCCGACTCAATATGGAGCTCTGCAACCCGTCGATAGTCCCGATTAAAGAATGCTAAGAAATTTTGTGCCAGATAATTTTTATCAAACTCGCTGAGGTTGCCAACAATACCAAAATCTAAAGAGATATAACGCCCAAATGTATTAGGGTCTAAGCTCACCAATATATTGCCCGGATGCATATCGGCATGAAAGAATCCGTACTCAAACACTTGGGTAAAAAATATTTCAACCCCATCGACTGCTAATTTCTTAAAATCTACGCCCGCTGCTCTTAATTCATTGGTCTTACCAATCGAGATTCCGTACATTCGCTCCATCACAATCACATTGGTATAGCATAGGTCCCAAATCATTTCTGGAATCATTAGCGTGTCAGAGTCTACAAAATTACGGCGTAATTGACTTGCATTTGCAGCCTCACGCATCAGGTCTAACTCATCATGTAAGTAGGTATCAAATTCAGCGACCACTTCGCGCGGCTTTAGGCGCCTACCATCCTCTGAAATTTTTTCTACGATACGGGCCAGATCATGCATGAGCGCCAAATCACTCTCAATGACTGGCAGGATACCTGGGCGTAGCACTTTAATCGCTACTTCCCGATTGGCCCATTCAGGGTGTGAGTCATTACCTCTTAATATCCCGAAATGAACTTGTGCAACGGATGCACTTGCTACTGGAGTTGCATCAAATGAAGAAAATATATGGTCTATGGGATGACCAAGCGCCGCTTCGATAATTGATTTTGATTGTTCATTAGAGAATGGGGGAACCTGATCCTGTAATTTTGCTAATTCATTAGAGACATCGTCCGGCAATAAATCTCTTCGTGTAGAAAGAACCTGGCCAAACTTAACAAAAATAGGCCCCAAGGCCTCTAAGGCCAAGCGAATACGTTCGCCGCGAGCCAGTTGACTTGGGGATGTGCTTGATAAAAGTCCAAGTAGTGTCTTCCGAATTCCAGGCTTTAGGTTTTCGCGGATTAAGCCGAATAAGTTAAAGCGCCAAGCCGTATAGAAAATAATCCACAGGCGAGCTATACGACTCACACTCTATCCTGACTTTTTTGTAAAAGGGCAATCCGTTTTTCTAAACGCTCCACTCCATCCCGGATCTCTTGTAAGCCATTTTTATGTCGTTGAAAGTCACGTTGATTAACTAAAACTTTTTTTTCTTCGCTTAGATATTCAATCATGTTTTGCTGCAAATCTAATATGGCTTTCTGCGTCAATTCATGAAAACGTTTGGCCTGAAAAACAACAAAGTGTGCAGGTGCATCCCTAATGATCTCAGCTAAATCTTCCTCATATTCCCAACGAAGCTGTCTTGCCAGCTTGGCAATCAATTGAGCCAGCTCAGCATCGCCGGCAATGTTGACCGCTTTCACAACTCTCTCTTGTATGCTGCCAGTATTTTCACCGGCCCGCATTAGAGACTCATTTGAAATCTCCAAGGTGAGATGCGCATTCTCAATCTCTGTTCGCACTAAATCAATTTCACCAATTGCACTAATTTGTATCCACGTTTCGCTCACTGGTAATACCAATCGAATGACTTTACCCTCGTGCTGCTTTAACTCACGCAATGCCCAC
This sequence comes from Burkholderiaceae bacterium, assembly GCA_009924985.1. Classification (GTDB taxonomy): domain Bacteria; phylum Pseudomonadota; class Gammaproteobacteria; order Burkholderiales; family Burkholderiaceae; genus Polynucleobacter. Next base: position 9,532 of record RFQL01000001.1, read on the forward strand.
TCCTCGCGCCGTAAGACGTAATTAATACCACGCACTAATAGCGTTTTTGGCAAATCAAAGTTCGGGTTCATAGTGTAAAAAACCCGCACGAGGCGGGTTTTCCGGTGGGGAAAGGTAAAAGCTTAAACCAATTGCTGGATCCCAGCCAAAACCCAACCTCCAGGCCCATGAACGGGCTTAGAGAGGTTCCAGATTTCAGTAAACGGCTCAGCTGGCGCATCCGCTTGCTCCCGAATCATCCCTGAGAACTGAACGCTGCACAAATAAGTTGATGCATCGGTCTCAACCCCAATTAATTCTGCATTAAGGGTTACTACATCAGTCTCATTGGCACCTTCTGCGCGCCCTTGGAGATCACGCTGTAGGCTAGCGAACATCTCCGGGGTTGCAAATTCACGTAAAGCTTCTAAATCACCAGAGTCCCATGCTTTTTGTAAGCGCGTGAAGTAATGCTTAGCATTCGCCAAGAAAGCAATTTGATCAAACCCTTCAGGCAACTGGTAAGCAGGACGCTCTTCAATAACTGGTGGTAATGCGCCACCAAATTGGTTATTGGTATGCGGATTAAAGCTTGGCTCTTGTTGGGCTGTGCGTTGCATCCCCGTTGGAACAGCAACGGGCTCCGCGGCACTCTTAGCACTTGCTGGCATAAAACGTCTGAGGATGAAGAGAAGCGCAAAACCAACTGCCACGGCGATTAAAAGGCCAGTAAAGAAAGAAGCTGCTGCCTCACCAAGACCTAAATGAGAAAGCAAGTAGGCTATACCCAGACCGGCAGCTAAACCACCAAGCATGCCTCCGATACCTGATCGTTTGGCGACTGCAGGGGCTGCAGCTTGAGGTGCAGCGGGCTGTTGAGCTTGCGCTGGTTTTTGCTGGGCAGCCGGTTGGGCTTGCTTTTGCATTGGCGCGTTCGAACTACGTCCAGCATTACCACCACCGCCTAAGCGTTTAGCGTCCACAGTACTCACATGTGCAACTGACAAAAAAGCCAGAGCGATCGTAAATACACTGGTTTTCAAAAAGATATTTTTCATAAGCTACGGTCTCCTAGTGACTCACAATATATAGCTAATTTACCAAATTTGCTGAATATTTTTTAATATTTAATACCAATGTGTAAAGCAACGATACCCCCAGTCATTCTATGGGTATCTACCTGATCAAAACCGACCCCCAACATCATCGTTTTGAGAGCCTCTGCATCTGGATGCATCCGAATCGATTCTGCAAGATATTGATAACTGGCTGCATCGTTAGCCACCTTCTCGCCAAGCCAGGGTAGAACCTTAAACGAGTAAAAATCATAGATTGGAGCAATCATGGTATCTGGCTTAGAAAACTCCAACACAAGAACCTTGCCGCCTGGTTTTATCACGCGAGCCATCTCGGCCAAGGCGGCTTCTTTATGGGTCATATTGCGTAGTCCAAAAGCTACGCTCACTACATCAAAATAATGATTGGAAAATGGTATTTTCTCGGCATCTAATTGAACAGCTGGCAATGCCAAACCTCGGTCCAATAGGCGATCGCATCCTACCCTTAACATCGATGCGTTGATATCACTTAACCAAACTTCAGCATCAGGGTGTACCCCCCATTGAACTGCTTTGGCAAAAGCGGCCGCTAGATCGCCAGTACCTCCAGCAATATCAAGTACTTTTTGTCCGGGACGAACATTAGCTTGGGCTAAGGTAAATTTTTTCCACAGACGATGCATGCCCATGGACATCAAATCATTCATGACATCGTATTTCATGGCGACCGAATGGAAAACCTTGGCAACCTTCTCGGCTTTTTCTTTCTCGTCTACGCTTTGATAGCCAAAATGAGTTTTAGACATGCGTATTTACTCTGCTAACTTTTAATGGCCGCAACCCTTGGCTGGGCTTACCATCGGTATGTCACGATTAGCGCCGGCATTTTCAAGGCGTTGCAAATAATCATTCCAGAGCTCCTCTTGGTTTTCACACAGATCGTGTAAATACTCCCAAGAGTACAAACCAGAATCATGACCATCCGAAAAAGTGGGTTTAAGTGCGTAATGGCCGACAGGTTCTAAATTAACAACGGCTACTTCGCGTTTACCTGTTTGCAGAACCTCTTGTCCTGGTCCGTGCCCTCGAACCTCGGCTGATGGAGAATAAACCCGCAAGAACTCAAATGGAAGACGGTAGTTCTTACCGTTCTCGTAAGCGAGCTCCAAGACCTTAGAGTTTTCATGGACGGTTACATTTGTTGGAATCATTTAAACCAATACCCTTTCAATACCACCTGCATTTGCCTTAACAACATACTCTTGCATCCAATAAAAGCTTATTTTAGTAGACCTTCGTCATTTGCGTGAGTTTGGTCTAATACACAATCCTGAATCAATTGAAGGACTTAAGTACTATCCATGGTACGCTTTGAGCATGAAAAGTAATTATTTAAAGCGAATTTTAAGTGCTAAGGTCTATGACTTAGCTCGAGAGACAGAACTTGAGAAGGCGCACAATCTTAGTGCCCGCTTCCACAACTCCATTCTCTTAAAGCGTGAAGATAACCAAGCGGTCTTCTCGTTCAAGCTACGGGGTGCCTATAACAAAATGGCACAACTGAGCCCAGCACTATTAAAAAAGGGGGTCATTGCCGCCTCGGCAGGCAATCATGCACAAGGTGTCGCCCTTGCTGCTGCAAAATTAAAGTGCAAAGCAGTCATCGTCATGCCGGTCACCACTCCACTAGTAAAAATTGATGCTGTAAAGGCACATGGGAAAAAATGGGTGGAGCTCATTCTATTTGGAGATTCGTATAGCGATGCCTATGCGCATGCGCAAACACTTCAAACTAAAAAGGGGTATACATTTATTCATCCCTTTGATGATCCCGATGTAATTGCCGGCCAAGGAACCATTGGCCAAGAAATTTTGCAGCAACACCCCGAACCGATTGATGCAGTTTTTATCGCCATTGGTGGTGGCGGATTAATTGCAGGTGTAGGCGAATATATCAAAGCAGTTCGTCCTAATATTAAAGTGATTGGTGTTCAAACTGTAGACTCCGATGCAATGAGACAGTCGCTTGCTGCTGGTAAACGAATTGAGCTAAAAGAAGTTGGTTTGTTTTCAGATGGCACCGCAGTCAAACTTGTTGGTAAGGAAACCTTTAAGATTTGTCAGCGTGTTGTTGATGACATTGTGTTAGTTGATACCGATGAAATCTGTGCCGCTATCAATGATGTATTTACGGACACTCGGAGTATTTTGGAGCCTGCTGGTGCACTCGCGATTGCGGGTGTAAAAAAATATATTGAGAAATATCGTCTTAAAAATAAAACGTTTGTAGCAATTGCTTGCGGTGCCAACATGAACTTTAGTCGCCTGCGCTTTGTGGCTGAACGTGCGGATGTGGGTGAGTTTCGAGAGGCAGTGTTTGCAATCACAATTCCTGAAGAACGTGGCTCCTTTAAAGCCTTTTGCAAAATGCTGGGTAAGCGCAATGTCACGGAATTCAATTACCGAATCGCGCATCAAGATAAGGCGCATATTTTTGTAGGCATTTCTACACAAAAAGCGGGAGATAACAAATCGATTGCACAAGCTTTTCGTAAGGCGGGCTTTGCTACTATTGATCTTAGTCATGATGAACTTGCAAAAGCACATCTACGTCATATGGTGGGCGGTAGCTCTCCACTCGCCCAAGATGAGCTTCTCTATCGTTTTGAATTTCCAGAACGTCCCGGGGCGTTAATGCGTTTCTTAGATTGTCTTGCGCCCAACTGGAATATTAGTCTTTTTCATTACCGTAACCACGGGGCTGATTACGGACGAATTCTGGTTGGCATTCAGGTTCCAAAGAATGACCAGCAGGCTTTCAAGCATTTCTTAAAAACCTTGGGCTACCCCCATTGGGATGAAAGCAATAACCCAGCATACCGATTGTTTCTCAAATAATATGTCCTATACGCTCGATGGCAAATTAGTAGTTGCGATCTCCTCAAGAGCGTTATTTGATTTTGAAGAAGAAAATCGACTGTTTGAGGATAGCGACGATAGCGCATACATGAAATTACAGCTCGAGCGCATAGCAATTCCCGCTCAGACTGGGGTTGCCTTTCCTCTAGTCAAAAAACTATTACGCTTTAATCAAGATAAGCAACGGGTTGAAGTCGTCATCCTCTCGCGCAATGATCCGGTAAGTGGCTTACGGGTCTTTCGTTCTTCCAAACATCACGGTCTTGATATTGAGCGTGGCGTATTCACGCGCGGTAGACCTCCATACCATTATCTCAAGTCCTTACAGGCTAATTTATTTCTTTCTGCGAACGAAGAAGATGTGCGCGCTACCTTGGCTGCCGGATTTCCTGCGGCGCGTGTCTATCCAGAATCAAGTAAAGCGGCTGAGCACAACCCCAATGAAATCCGTATCGCCTTTGACGGTGATGCAGTTTTGTTCTCCGATGAGGCCGAACAGGTTTTCCAAGATCAAGGATTACAGGCATTTGTTGCGCACGAAAGTAAAAATGTTTCTATCCCGCTTCCGCCTGGTCCATTTAAACCATTATTAGCAGCACTGCATCAATTACAAAATGAAGCGGCATCTAGTGAGATGCGAATTCGTACCGCATTGGTAACGGCACGTTCTGCACCCGCCCATGAACGGGCAATTCGCACGTTGATGGACTGGGGAATTGGGGTTGATGAGGCTATGTTCTTAGGTGGGTTGTCTAAACGTGAGTTCTTAAAAGAGTTTGAACCCGATTTTTTCTTTGATGACCAAACGGGTCATTGCAATGCAGCCTCTAGTGTTGCCCCAACGGGTCATGTGATCTCAGGGGTTGCTAATAGTGGACGGCCTAAACCTTAGATAAGCGACATATGACTGAATTCGTTCTTGGGCAACAAAGCGCCTACCCCACCCATTACGACCCCAACTTGCTCTTTCCGATTGCTCGCGCAAAGAATCGGGCTAGCTTAGGAGTTAATAATATATCTAGCCCCCCCTTCTTTGGAGTTGATCTTTGGAATGCGTATGAACTCGCTTGGCTGAATCTCAAAGGTAAGCCACAAATTGCTTTAGCAGAATTTATCATTCCAGCTGATTCTCCCAATATGATTGAGTCCAAATCTTTTAAGCTCTATCTGAATAGTCTGAACCAACATTGTTTTGCTAATTTTACTGCCGTAAAAACGTGCTTACAGCATGACCTTTCTCAGGTCTTGGGAACCGGCCTACAAGTGAGATTAATTCAGCCCTGTGAAATCACTTCAAATAAAAAGATGGCTCCTATTGAAGAGTTAGATGGTCAATTATTAGATCGGCTTGATATTGAAGTAAATAGCCATCAGAATGCAGATCCGCTGTTACTGAAAGCGGATCATACATCTGCCCCCATTACCCAAACACTAGTATCTCACCTACTTAAATCAAACTGTCCAGTTACCGGTCAGCCTGACTGGGCCAGCGTACAAATTCAGTATCAAGGAAGGCCGATTGACGAAGAGGGTTTACTACGCTATTTGATTGGCTTTCGCCAACTTGGTGAATTTCATGAGCACTGCGTAGAAAAAATTTTCTGCGACATCAAAATACAGTGTCAGCCTGAAAAATTATCGGTGTATGCCCGTTACACACGCCGTGGTGGCTTGGATATAAATCCATTTCGAACCGATTTCAATGCTGCCTGGCCTAACAACATTCGTCATGCCAGGCAGTAAATCCAAATTCCTAGAAAGGAATATCGTCGTCCATAGCACCAAGCCCTACAGGGGCCTGGTTAGAACTACTGTCAGAGGGCTTTGAACGAGAGCTTGGTTCACCAGCATCCCCTGAGCCAGCCATCCGGGCTCCAAGCATTTGCATGCTATCAGCGATGATCTCGGTTGAATATTTTTCTTGCCCACTTTGATCCGTCCACTTGCGCGTACGTAATCGTCCCTCGACATATACCTGCGAACCCTTTTTGAGATATTGGCCAGCAATTTCGGCCAGCTTGCCAAAGAAGGCGATACGATGCCATTCAGTGTTTTCTTTCATCTCACCCGTCTGCTTATCTTTATAGCGGTCTGAGGTAGCAACAGAAATATTAGTGACCGCGTCACCGCTTGGCATATAACGCGTTTCTGGGTCGCGCCCAACGTTACCAACGATGATCACTTTATTGACTGAAGCCATTTTGTCTCCCGAAGTTAAGTAAATAAAAAGTGTGGCTAAAGCTACGCTGCTGTTTGCGCAGATGGAATATTGCGCATAGGCCATGCAATTATAAGCCAGAGAATAATCAGAATACTGCCGCCAATAAATACCGATAACTCGCCGGAGTATTGCATTAGCAGGCCACCAACTGCAGCGCCTGTAAATAGGCCCACCGACTGTGTTGTGTTGTAGATTCCGAGCGCCGCTCCCTTTTCATCCTTAGCCCAACGCGACACCATGGATGGCTGTAGGGCTTCGAGTAAATTAAAACCAACAAAGTAAATTAACAAAGCAAGTACGATCATCATCAGAGTATGTGCTTGAAAAAAGAGTATCTGTGACACCAAAAGAATAGCTACGGATACCAGTAAAACACGACGCCACTGTTTCTTTTTCTCTCCATAAATAATTCCTGGAAGCATCAAGAAAAAGGAGGTAACGACTACCGGAAAATAAACTTTCCAATGGTCATCCAATGGTAATCCTGCATCGACTAGCAATCTTGGAACTACGAGGAACATTGCTACTTGTGTAGCATTCAACACAAAAACGCCAACATTCAAACGCATCAACTCAGGGCGAAAAAATATTTGTCGTAGAGGTTGCTGTGCTACTCGTATTTGCTTGGGCGGACTGGGTACCAATAACCATGCCACCAAAAATCCAATGAGCCCAAGTCCTGCTAGTAATAAAAACATACCATCAAGCCCAATCGCTCGATAAATAGGCGTGGCAATGACCAAGGACAGGGCGAATGACAATCCAATACTGCCGCCCACGATGGCCATCGCAGCGGTCCTCACCTGATCGCGTGTTAAATCAGCCACCCAGGCTGATACAGCGGCAGATATTGCCCCAGCCCCCATTAGTCCTCGACCGATTGCAATCCACAGTAAATCATCCCGACTAGCTGCTATTAAGGCTCCAGCAATAAATAAGCTAAGGCCCCATAAAACGACTGGTTTGCGACCAATTCGATCGGATAAGGTCCCCAATGGAATATGAAAAAAAGCCTGCACGATATTGAAAATACCAAGCGCTAGGCCTACCCAAAGGGCGTTTTGCCCCCCGGGTAAATCCCGAGCATGCAGGGAAAAAACGGGTAAGAGCAGGAATAGGCCCAGCATCCGCAAGCCAAAGATGCCAGCAAGAGCTAGGGTTGAGCGAAGTTCGGAAGAGTTCATTAGAAAAGGCTATATTAACAAGTTACGCTAAAAAATCATGAACAACGAAATTAAGATCCGCGGTGCCCGCACCCATAACCTAAAAAACATTAATCTCGATATCCCGCGCGAGAAGCTGGTGGTGCTTACTGGCTTATCAGGATCAGGCAAAAGCTCCCTTGCTTTTGATACTCTTTATGCTGAAGGACAACGGCGTTATGTGGAGTCTCTTTCTGCCTATGCAAGGCAGTTTTTGCAGTTAATGGAAAAACCGGACGTTGATGTGATTGAGGGATTATCCCCAGCAATCTCAATCGAGCAAAAAGCAACTAGTCACAATCCGCGGTCGACTGTTGGTACGGTTACTGAAATTCATGATTACTTACGCTTGTTATTTGCCCGCGCAGGTACGCCCTACTGCCCTGATCATGAGCTTCCCCTGGAAGCTCAAAGCGTTTCCCAAATGGTTGATACCGTCTTGGCGATGCCCGAAGACAGTAAGTTAATGATCTTAGCTCCCGCTGTCAGTGAGCGCAAAGGAGAATTTGTCGATTTATTTGAAACCCTACAGGCTCAGGGTTTTGTGCGTTTTCGGGTTCGTTCAGGCGGAGGCACAAGCAACGCAGCCAAAGCAGAAATTTTTGAGTCTGATCGCCTACCTCAGCTCAAGAAAAACGATAAACACTCCATCGAGGTGGTGGTTGACCGAATTCGGGTCAAAGCAGACATTGGGCAACGCCTTGCCGAATCCTTCGAAACGGCACTTCGCCTTGCGGATGGCAAAGCAATGATCGTAAATATGGATACTGGTCAAGAAACGATATTTTCGAGTAAGTTTGCCTGTCCCATTTGCTCCTACTCACTGCAAGAACTAGAACCTCGCCTATTCTCGTTTAACAATCCAATGGGTGCTTGCCCAAGCTGTGATGGTCTTGGGCATATTTCCTTTTTTGATCCTAAGCGCGTCGTAGCTCACCCTGATTTATCACTCGCATCGGGTGCCATTAAAGGCTGGGATCGACGGAATCAGTTTTATTTCAAGCTTTTGCAAACTCTAGCCAAGCATGGTGGGTTTGATCTTGAAAAACCGTTTGAGAAACTTTCCAAAAAAGCCCAAGATCTTATTTTGTATGGCTCAGGGGAAGACACCATTCCCTTTGAGTACCTCAATGAAAAAGGTCGCTCGGTGGTTCGTGAGCACTCGTTTGAGGGGATCTTGGCTAATTTTGAACGTCGTTATCGGGAAACTGATTCTGCAGCAGTTCGTGAAGAACTGGCACGTTACCAAAATATCCGCTCCTGTCCCGATTGCAAGGGAACGCGCCTCCGTAAGGAAGCTCGCTTCGTTAAAGTTGGCGACAATCAACAAGCCCGTGCTATCTATGAAATTAGCGCTATGCCATTACGTGAAGCGCAAAACTATTTTGCTGACCTTAACCTCAAAGGCTCTAAGCGTGAAATCGCCGACAAAATTGTTAAAGAAATTGGCTCTCGACTGCGTTTTCTAAACGATGTGGGCTTAGATTATTTATCGCTTGAGCGCAGTGCTGATACCCTTTCAGGGGGTGAAGCCCAACGCATTCGCTTGGCCTCACAAATTGGCTCTGGACTTACCGGCGTGATGTATGTCTTGGATGAGCCGTCGATTGGTTTACATCAACGCGACAATGATCGTCTCATTGCAACCCTCAAGCACTTGCGTGATTTGGGTAATAGTGTTTTGGTTGTTGAGCATGATGAAGATATGATTCGAGCTTCTGACTATGTGATTGATATTGGTCCAGGCGCTGGAGTTCATGGTGGAGAAATTGTTGCCACCGGTACTCCAACCGAGGTTGAAAATAATCCAAACTCCCTAACGGGAGCCTATTTATCGGGACTAGAAAAAATTTCTGTTCCTGAGCAACGCATTAAAAACGATGGTCGTTACTTAAGCATCCTTGGCGCAACGGGTAATAATTTACAGAAAGTCGATGCTCACATTCCTGTAGGTTTGCTGACCTGTGTAACCGGTGTATCGGGCTCTGGTAAATCGACCCTCATTAATGACACCTTATTTCATGCGGTTGCTCAACACTTGTATGGATCCAGTGCGGAACCTGCGCCTCATGAACGAATTGACGGAATCGAGTTCTTTGATAAGGTGATTAATGTCGATCAATCCCCAATTGGCCGTACACCACGCTCAAATCCAGCAACCTATACCGGCGTATTCACACCAATCCGCGAGTTGTTCGCAGGCGTGCCCGCTGCCCGCGAACGTGGTTATGAAGCAGGGCGTTTCTCCTTTAACGTTAAAGGTGGTCGATGCGAAACCTGTGAGGGTGATGGAGTTCTTAAAGTAGAAATGCATTTTTTACCAGATGTGTATGTTCCCTGCGATGTGTGCCATGGTAAGCGCTATAACCGCGAGACTTTAGATATTCGTTACAAAGGTAAAAATATTCATGAGGTTTTAGCAATGACCATCGAACAGGCACACGAGTTCTTCGAGGCGGTGCCTGTTGTTAAACGTAAACTCAAAACCCTACTCGATGTTGGCTTGGGATATGTATGTCTCGGACAAAGCGCAACTACGCTATCGGGTGGCGAAGCGCAACGCGTCAAGCTATCACTTGAATTATCGAAGCGTGATACTGGACGAACTCTTTATATCTTGGATGAACCGACAACTGGCCTTCACTTTCATGACATTAAATTACTGTTAGGCGTTATTCATACACTCAAAAAACAGGGTAATACGGTGGTCATTATTGAGCACAACTTAGACGTTATTAAAACTGCCGATTGGTTGATTGACCTTGGTCCAAACGGAGGTGCAGGCGGTGGCCAAATTATTGCCACAGGCACGCCGGAGGAGGTAGCTGAAAATCCTGCAAGTTTTACTGGTAAGTATCTGAAACCTCTTTTGAAAACAAAATCCTCCTTGCCCACGAAGAAGAAAAAAGCCCTAGAGCAGGCGAGCCTCAGCTAAATCGATTGATTCTGGGCTGCCAGATAAAACTACGATATCGCCTTGCTGTAAAACTAGTTTTTGATCAAGCTCTAACTTAACGTACTCGGCATCGGTTGATTTTCTACGAACTGCTTGAATGTTTACTCCGTCCTCTTCGAGTGCAAGCTCATAAAGTGTCTTACCAATTGCTTTCGCTCCCTCTTGCACAGGTATCGAATGAAGATGCCAAGATTGATTAGCGCTTACCTCATCGTCCTCGGCACCTCTAAAATATCCACGCAATAGTCCATACCGCTGCTCTCGAGCGTCTGTAACTCGACGCACTACCTTGCGCATAGAAACGCCCATAATCAATAAAACATGGGAGGCCAACATCAAGCTACCCTCGATCAATTCTGGAATTACTTCGGTTGCCCCGGCACTTTGCAGTTTTTCTAAGTCAGCATCATCGCGTGTTCGTACCAATACAGTCATACCAGGCTTTAAATGCTCTACCAGACGCAAGATCTTTAAGCTATGGGGAGTATCTGCAAACGATATGACCAATGCTTTTGCCCGTGATAATCCGGCTGCAACTAAAACATTCTCACGCGTTGCGTCTCCATAGACTACATGACTACCACCTGCCACAGCATCGGCAATTCGGTCCGGGTCTAAGTCAAGGGCTAAGTACGAAATGTTCTCTTGGTCAAGCATTTTGGCAAGCGCCTGTCCTGAGCGTCCAAAACCACAAATAATGACATGGTCTTTATTGCGCACGCTCTTTGTCGCCACCTTTGTTAGCGCAAGCGACTGTAAAAGCCATTCATTGCTTGCAAAACGAAGTGCAATTTGATCGCTGTATTGAATTAAAAATGGGGCGACCAGCATAGAAAGCAACATGGCGGCCAGCACAGCTTGACTAAAAGCGGGATCAACCAAATGTAAGCCATCAATTTGAGTTAACAAGACAAAGCCAAACTCACCCGCTTGCGCTAAGCACAAACCCGTCCGGATCGAAATACCGGGGCTCGCACCAAATCTACGCGTCAGGATAGCAATTAATCCAAACTTGAACACCAAGGGCAGAATAAATAACAGTAGCACTAGAAACCATTGTTCATAAATGACTATGGGGTCAAGCAGCATGCCGATCGTAATAAAAAATAAGCCTAGCAATACATCACGAAATGGCTTGATATCATCCTCAACCTCATGACGATACGGCGTCTCCGAGATCAACATTCCTGCTAAAAATGCTCCTAGTGCCATGGATAAACCAAAATGCTCGGTTAATGCAGACATGCCCAGCACGATTAATAGCAAATTAAGCATGAAGAGTTCTTGCGAGCGATACCCAGCCACAAACTTAAACCACCGACTCATGATGTTTTGGCCAATGTAAAAAATCAGTACTAGCGCTAAGGAAATTTTGACCAATGCAAAGGCAATATCTACAACGAGATCTTTACCGCTTTGTGCTAGGGAGGGAATCAGGATGAGAAGAAAAACAACTGCAAGATCCTGAAACAAAAGAATACCTATAACATTTCGGCCTTGTTCAGTTTCCAACTCCATCCTATCTGACAAGATTTTTGTCACGATCGCAGTCGATGACATCGATAAGGCGCCTCCTAAAGCAAGAGCCGCTTGCCACGTCATGGGATAAATCCAAGCAATCATCAAACCAATAGGTATTGTTAAAACGATTGTCAATATGACTTGGCTTGCTCCAAGCCCAAAAACAATCTTACGCATCGAGCGTAATTTATGAATATTGAACTCGAGGCCAATGGAAAACATCAAAAAAACAACTCCGAACTCCGCGAGATACTTGACAGTTTCTGAATCAGAGGCAAGCCCTAAAGCATGGGGCCCAATTAAAACCCCGGCGGCCAAATAGCCCAAAATAGGGGGCAGGCCAAAATAGCGGAAAATAAGCACTCCCGCCACGCCAGAGGCTAACAAAAAGAGGGTTAATTGAAGGACGCTCGGCATATACTTACTCCATGATAGCTAAGAACCCACGTGCGCTTGAGCTAGCGTGCGATACCCTTGACATTGAAGCGGATGCTTTACGGAAAATGCGCGATCGCCTTGCAAAAACAGGTGGCGATGCCCTTGTTTTATCGATCACCCTCCTCGAACAATGCCGTGGGCGCATCGTGGTCTCGGGAATCGGCAAGTCGGGTCATATTGCCCGCAAAATTGCTGCGACCTTTGCATCGACTGGTTCGCCCGCTTTCTTTGTCCATCCCGCCGAAGCTAGTCATGGTGATTTAGGTATGGTGACGCGGGATGATGTATTTGTCGCCATCTCAAATTCTGGTGAAACTGAGGAATTGCTCACCATTGTTCCCATCATAAAGCGAACTGGTGCCAAACTCATTGCCCTAACCGGCGAACCAGGCTCATCGCTCGCAAAATTAGCAGATGCACATTTAGATGTCAGCGTCGATAAGGAAGCATGCCCCTTAAATATGGCCCCCACCACCAGTACGACCGCTGCTCTTGCGATGGGCGATGCTCTCGCTGTGGCTCTTCTCGACGCGCGGGGTTTTAATGCCCAAGACTTTTTACGATCACACCCTGGCGGTCGCCTAGGACGCAAATTGTTAATTCACGTCTCTGAGGTGATGCGTGATTTTGCTAACACTCCCAAAGTATCCGAGGACAGTTCCTTTCAGGAGGCTTTAGCTGAAATGAGTCGGCATAAGATGGGTTTAGTCGTCATCATTGATGCAAGTAAGCGCGTACTTGGTATTTTGACGGATGGGGATTTACGCCGTTTGCTTGAAAAAGAGATTGATACAAAGACTATTCAACTTGCGAAGATCGTTACCGCAAACCCAAGAACCATTCCACCCGATCTGATTGCCGAAGAGGCTATTGAGATGATGGAGCATCACCGCATTAATCACCTTATCGTTGCGGATGGCAATAAAATTCTCTTGGGTGCGTTAAATCTGCATGACTTGTTTGCAGCGAAGGTCATTTAAATATGCCAGTTGCTTTCACTCCTCACACCACTAATCCCTTAAAAGCTCATCCTCAAGCTCTTGAGCGGGCAAGTGCAATAAAGATGTTAGTTCTTGATGTTGATGGCGTGCTGACGAATGGTCAAGTTTTCTTCGGGCCTGATGGCAAAGAAATGTTAAAAGGTTTTGATATCCAAGATGGTTACGGAATTCAGTTACTTCAAAGCATTGGCATATCCTGCGCCGTGATTACCGGACGCCATTCAAAAATGGTACTTGCACGGTGTGATGAGCTTCAAATTAAGCATGTGTTTACGGGCGTAAAAGATAAAAATACTGCATTAGAAGAGCTTTTAAAACGGATCAATCTTGAAGCGAGTGAGCTTGCTATTATGGGCGATGACTGGCCTGATTTAGCTATTCTTCTTCGTGCTGGTTTGCGACTTGCTCCAGCCCAGGCCCATCAAGAAGTGTGTCAAATTGCACACTATATTACCCATGCCAAAGGTGGCTATGGCGCAGTCCGTGAGGTGTGTGATCTAATTTTAAAAGCGCAGGGCCAGTATGATGAACGTTTACTCTCTGCAAAAGGACTGCCTGCATCCTCATGAAATTTAATAGCACACAAATCTATCAAATTGCATTACGAGGCATGTTACGTGTTTTACCTTTTTTACTGATGGGCTCACTTACCCTCGCAACATTTTGGTTGGTCAAACGGAGTTCTCCACCAGAAGCATTACTTTTAGCAAGAGTTCCTCAGCATATCCCTGACTACGTTCTTAAAAATGCCTCGCTCTCTAACCTTAATGAACTGGGGCAAACTAAATATCGTGTACTTGGTAAAAAGCTTACGCATTACGAAGATGATGCATCGATGGACCTAGAGTTTCCTCGCATGCGCGTTTTTCAAACCCAAGGCTCTGCTCCAGTTACCGTTAGGGCAGATCGCGGTCATATTGATGGTGATCTAACTATATTAGATCTTTTGGGGAACGGTGAAATTTATCGTCCTGCCCAAGAAGTCATCGGTGATCTTAAAGCCTCGCCCAGACTACTTGCTCGCTCGAGCTATTTTCAGGCACTCATCAATGATGATGTTGTGCGTACCGATAAGCCCTTAGAACTCCAACAGGGTTTATCGATCATGAACTCTACTGGTGGTGGGATATTTAATAACGTCCAACAGAGTATCACCCTGACTGGTCAAGTTCGTGGTCGTATCGAACCATCTGAACAACGAGGTCGTAATTGATTCGTATTCTTAGTATTTTGATACTCTTATTGCCAATTTGGGTTGGCAATGCCTTTGCAAATAAATCTGATCAGGATAAGCCCCTTATAGTCAATGCCGATCAAGTCGATGTCGATGATGTCAAACAAAGCTATCAACTCAGTGGTGATGTTTTACTCATCAAAGGATCTATGATTGCTAAAGGAGACAAGGGAACAATTCTGGTGGATCCTCAGGGTTATCAAAATATTGATCTCAAAGGAAGGCTGGAGGCACCTGCTTCAATGCGGCAGCGGCGCGAAGGACTGGCTGATGAGTTTATGCAGGGGGTTGGAAAAGATGTATTTTATGATGACAAGAAAGAACAGATTATTTTGACCGGTCATGCCACTATTAAACGTTTACTCAATATGCAAATGCTCGATCAATTACAGGGCTGGCAAATTGAATATGAAGACATTAAAGAAAGCTACAAAGTGAGGCCTCAGAAAGTGGATGCTAAGGCACAACCGCAATCTCGGGCAATACTAGCGCCACGTAAGAAGGCGGTACTTAATTAATGGCTTTATCACAAGCATCTACATTGCTAGCCGAGGGTCTGCAAAAACGCTATGGTTCTCGAACTGTGGTGCGCGATGTAAGTATTGAGGTTAAGAGTGGAGAGGTAGTTGGCTTACTGGGTCCTAATGGGGCAGGTAAAACGACATCCTTTTATATGATTGTAGGGCTGGTCCCCTTAGATGGGGGAAGCATTCTCTTAGATGGGCAAAAAATTAGTGGTCTACCAATTCATCAGCGCGCCCGAATGGGTCTTTCGTATCTTCCCCAAGAAGCATCTGTATTTCGGAAACTAGATGTTGCTGAGAATATACAAGCTGTTCTTGAGTTACAAGAGTTCGAGGGAAGGCCGCTAAGTAAAAAAAGAATACGGGAGCGCTTAGATGAACTTTTGGGCGAGCTCCAAATTACCCATTTGCGCAACAACCCCGCTCTATCACTCTCTGGCGGAGAACGCCGCAGAGTTGAAATTGCTCGCGCCTTAGCTTCGCATCCTAAATTTATTTTGCTTGATGAGCCATTTGCGGGCGTCGACCCAATCGCAGTAGGAGAAATTCAGCGGATTGTCAGGTTCTTGCGAGACCGTCAGATTGGCGTTTTGATTACCGACCATAACGTTCGCGAAACGCTGGGAATTTGTGATCATGCCTACATTATTAGCGAAGGTAGCGTCTTGGCGGAAGGCAAAGCGGATGAAATTATTCAAAATGATGCGGTTAGACGGGTTTATTTAGGCGAAAACTTCCGCATGTAAGCCGCTTAGCATGGCATAAACGGATTGATAAAAAATCAATCTAGATTGGTGCATTGCGTCAGAATAAAGCTAAATTCATCAACAAAATAAAATATTTAAATTCCTAGAATCCATATCTGGATTGGCTAAGAAGATTATTTCTGAACAAAAAGCTTCTTTTGTGATGGGGATATTGATTTTGGGCTATTGGATTTAGAAGAAATCGCTGATAACCTAAGGTTGCATGTAACCTCAGTTTTTGTGTAAACAGTCTAATTTCTTGGGTCAATTGGTCTAATTTTCAATGAAATACTGCTTCATGACTTCCCCCTACCAATTGATTGATCTGTGTTTACCCGGATAACTGTAGCGATCGGGAGTTGCTACGCATCCCCACCATGCATTTGCGTAGACCTTAATCATGGAGGTTTGTCATGCATTTAAGAATTAATAGCCGTCATCTTGAAGTTACCCCAGCTATGCGCACTCATTTAGAAGTCCGTCTTGAGCGCATTCGCAAGCATTTTGATCATGTGATCGATGCATCTGCATTTCTGATGGTGGATAAAGCTAAAGAGAAGGACTTACGTCAGACTGCCGAACTTACTCTTCACCTAAAAGGCAAAGAACTATTCGCCCAGGCCCACCATGAAGACCTTTACCATGCCATGGATGCAGTGATTGACAAACTAGATAGGCAATTGCTCAAGCACAAAGAAATTATTCAAGACCACCATCATGATAAAAATAAGGTGCAAAGTCTTTCCCAATAGAGACCTATAATAGGAGGTCATGAGTGTTCTCACTGACCTTTTTACGATTGATGGCATTGATCTCAACGGTTTGGCTAAGTCTAAAGCCGAAGCCTTTGAGATCGCTAGTCGGCTTTTTTCCAAAAAACTTGATATTCCCACTGAAACTGTTTTAGGCTTTCTAGATGCTCGTGAAGCCCTAGGAAGCACCGGTTTAGGTGCCGGTGTGGCAATTCCACATGGTCGGATCAAGGGACTAAAGCAACCCCTTGCCGCATTCTTTCGTCTTAGTAAGCCTATTGAGTTCAATGCTCCCGACGGGCAAGCAGTGTCTTTAATGATCTTTTTATTAGTCCCTGAAAAAGCAACTCAAGAACATCTTGAAATCCTCTCGGCAATTGCGCAGCTACTTTCAGATGTTTATGTGCGCGAACAATTACTTACAGAATCAGATCCACAAAAAGTGCAGCAACTCATTTGCCATTGGGAGGCATAACATTGAGCCAACAGCTTTTACTGGAAGGAATAACAGCTCAACAAATCTTTGACGATAATATAGCCGACCTAAAGCTGTCTTGGATTAGTGGGCTTGAAGGTGCAGACCGAACCTTTGATACGCAAGCTGTAAAAGCGGCGGCGGCCTCTTCCGATCTAGTGGGTCACTTAAACATGATTCACCCGAGCCGCATTCAAATCTTTGGGCTCCAGGAGGTGGAGTACCATGCTAACCTTTCAAGCGATGAGCGACAAGCGCAAATTAGCTCACTAATTACCAGTAATCCTCCATGCATCATTGTTGCTGATGGCTGCAAACCAGATCAAGAATTACAGCTCTATTGCCAACGGTCGTCGACTCCACTGTTCTCAACAAGTATTTCCGCAGCGGAAGTTATTGACCACCTACGGTTTTATCTAACCAAGATTGGCGCTCCTTTCAGCACAATGCATGGAGTGTTCATGGACATCCTAGGCCTAGGCGTTTTAATAACAGGTGAGTCTGGTTTGGGTAAAAGTGAACTGGGTCTTGAGTTAATTTCTAGAGGCCATGGTTTGGTTGCTGACGATGCGGTTGATTTCACTCGCCTTGGGCCGGACTATATTGAGGGTCGCTGCCCCGAAATACTGCGTGACCTTTTAGAGGTTCGCGGCTTAGGACTTTTAGATATTCGGACAATATTTGGAGAAACTGCCGTTCGACGAAAACTGAAATTGCGCCTCATTGTTCAACTAGTCCGCCGCAATGATGGCGAGTTTGAAAGGTTGCCCATTGAGTCTCAGTTTATTGAGGTACTTGATATTCCTATTCGTACTGTCAAAATCCAGGTAGCAGCAGGACGAAATCTTGCGGTATTGGTTGAAGCGGCAGTTCGCAATACCATCCTCCAGTTACGCGGCATTGATACCCTCAAGGATTTTATTGAGCGCCAGCGCAATCAAATGAACTTAGATAGCGAAAATAATAAGACTCAGGGGCGTCTACTCTAAGATGCGAATCCAACTCATTACCGGAATTTCGGGTTCAGGTAAATCAGTTGCCTTGAGGGCTTACGAGGATGCAGGTTATGACTGTATCGATAATCTTCCCGTTTCCCTGATCGAGCAATTAGTTGCAACATTAGAATTAGAGCAATGTAAACAAATTGCGATTGCTATTGATGCACGACGCGGCATATCTATTTCGCAATTACCAGCTCTTTTACAAAAACTACGCGCACAGCATGAAGTTAATATTCTCTTCTTAAATGCCGATACAAATACATTGGTACAACGTTTTTCTGAAACCCGCCGTCGCCACCCTCTCTCGAATCCAAACGAATCAACTACCTTAATTGATGTGATTGAGCAAGAGCGGAAATTGCTTGCGCCATTAGCGGATCAGGCACAGCAAATTGATACGGGCCATATTCCAGCACATACCTTACGTAGCTGGATCTCTGATAATCTCAAAGAGAAGCCTATAGGTCTTGCGGTCATTTTTGAATCGTTTGCCTTTAAAAAAGGTGTGCCAAGTGAAGCGGATATCGTATTTGATCTTCGCTGCCTACCCAATCCCCACTATGAGCCTCAACTGCGTGATCTGAGTGGTAAGGACTCTTCAGTGATTGAATATCTCCGTCAATTCCCAGAAGTTGCTCAAATGATGGATGATATTAAGATGTATTTAGAAAAATGGTTACCTCGCTATTTGCAGGATGGGCGTAGTTATTTAACGGTTGCAATTGGGTGCACCGGCGGCCAACATCGATCCGTTTATTTGGTTCAGCAACTCAAAAAGTATTTTTCTGAAAAGCAAGCTTATCAAGATATTTATTATCTAGAGCGTCATCGTGAGCTTGATTCTAAAAATATTCGAATTGGCTGAGGTAAACCAATTTCTGCTAAGTCCTTGCGCTTTACCCACATCAGACTAGGATCGCTAACGTGCCATTTTTTATTTAAGGATACAAGGTAGGGATACATCTGCAAACGACGATGGCTAAAAATATGCTGTATTACTGAACCAGTCTGTACCGACATAATTTGCTTGTAGTCAATTTCAAGGGCTTTGTCGCCCAGCAGGGTTTTACTCAATATTTTTCGAGCATTGCGCACAGTCATTAAGGTGATATCTTTGCTTTGCGCTTCCCATGGTAATTCGATTAAGGAATACAAGCCGCCCCAAATCGCTTTTGGCGCTCTTCGTTCCAGTAAAATAAATTCTCCACACTGTATTAGAAAGATAGAAGTCTGAAAGCTTGGGGAAGCAGACTTCTTTTTCTTTGCCGGAATTTCATTCACACGCTTTGTTTTATATGCAGTGCAGTGCCTTGTCATCGGGCACTGTGCATGCGCCTCCAAACACTTGGGTTGCCTTGGGGTGCACCAGGTGGCGCCAAAGTCCATCAACGCTTGTGTATAGGTCGGCATTTTTGCTGTCACGCTTGGTAATTGTGCTTCTGCTTTCAACCACAACTCTTTGATTGTTTTCTGATCCTGCAAGTCGCCCTCAATACCATGAAAGCGGCTAAGAACACGCTTGACGTTAGCATCTAATATTGGTGAACGCTCCTCATAGGCAAATGCTGCTATTGCACCAGCAGTTGATCGCCCAATACCCGGCAGACTTTCAAGTGCCTCGCGTGTTCGCGGAAACTCTCCTCCGTACTCCACCATAATGATTTGAGCACAACGATGTAGGTTTCGAGCGCGTGAGTAGTAACCCAAACCGCTCCATAAAGCCATGACATCATCAATGGGTGCTTTTGCTAATGATTTCAGGGTCGGAAAGCGCTTCAGAAAACGTTGGTAGCGTTCCGAGACCGCGCTTACTTGAGTTTGCTGCAACATAATCTCAGAAACCCAGATTGCATAGGGATCCCGTGTGTTCTGCCAAGGCATTCCAGTTCGCCCATGCTCTGCATGCCAAGTAATCAGTTGGTTCGCAAAATTAAATGCCATTGATTAGCGCTTTTGACAGACTGGGCAAAAATATGTAGAGCGTTGCCCCTGCACTATTTGTTGTATCGGTGTTTTGCATACACGACAGGCTTCACCTGCTCGGTCATAGACTTTGGTTTGCATCATAAAGTAACCTGGTTCCCCGTGTGCATCTACAAAATCACGCAGGCTGCTACCGCCTGCTTTAATCGCTTTACTTAAAACATTTCGAACGGAGTCAGCTAGGCGAGCACATTGGATTTTCGTTAACTTTCCAGCCGGGAGTCTTGGATGAATGCCTGCCTCAAATAATGATTCAGAGCAATAGATGTTTCCAACACCCACAACTGCTTGACCGGCTAATAAGAAAGATTTAACTGCGATGGACCGTTTTCGCGAGAATTGATACAGGCGCATACCCCCCAATTCACCCGCAAACTCTGAAGCAAGGGGTTCTGGTCCCAATTTTTTAATTAAGGGATGATTGTCTAGCGCCCCCTTTGAAAAAGGATGCCACAGGACAGCGCCAAACTTACGGGGATCATGTAAACGCAGACCAATATCACCAAAATGGATTAATACGCGATCGTGCGGCTTAAGAGGGTCGGTCATTGGTAAGACTCGCAATACCCCAGTCATTCCCAGATGGATTAATAAAAAGCCAGAGTCCATCTTGAGCAATAAATATTTACCCCTTCGCTCAATCGTCTCTAAACGTTGTCCAATTAATACCTTTGGCAGTGATTTGGGGACTGGCCAGCGCAAGCGGCCATCGACAATTTTGACCCCAGTAACTGACCGCCCTTCAATATAGGGTTGAATTCCTAAACGAGTAACTTCTACCTCTGGTAGTTCTGGCATAAATGAATTGTAGTTTCGAGGATTAGAATGTGCTTATGAACATGAATTTCAAGCAAAAGCGAGCATACAGGCTTGGTGTACTCTGCCTTTGTTTATTACTCTTTGCTTTCTTAGCCCCCCAACAAGCATATGCTCAAAAGATAGGTAAAGGTGCAACGAGCGAGCAAGTATTTGAAATCCTCGCTTCTGAAATTGCCTTACAACGGGGTGAAGCTGGGTTGGCCTACCAAACCTATTTAGGCCTTGCGCGGCAAACTGGGCAAGCGGATCTGGCGCAACGGGCGATGGAAATTGCAATTGCGGCCAATTCGCCAGATTTGGCTCTCGTAGCCGCTCAAACCTGGGATGAGCTATCTAGTCCGTCCCAAACCAAGCCCAAAGAGATCTTGGTTACCCTATTGATGCTCAATCAACGCTGGTCAGAATCTGTTAAACCTGCAGTAGCGCTTCTCAATCAACAATCTTTGAGTGAACGTGAGAAAACGCTAAAGCAGTGGCAAAGCTTAATTGGTAGGGCTATGGACGAGAGTACTGCCATGCTAGCGTATTACCAAATAATTTCAGCCTTGGTACCACTTCCTAGTAACTCGGATATTTTGTATAGCTTCGCATTAGCCGCTGAGAAAGCTGGTGAGTTTGAGGTCATGGAAAAAACATCCATTCTCAAAAAAGATCCTAATGATGTGAATTCCTTAAATGCTCTTGGCTACTCCTTAGCAGATCGAAACATCAAACTCACTGAAGCCTATGACCTCATATTAAAGGCTCACAAACTATCCCCTAATGATGCGTTCATTCTGGATAGCTTAGGATGGGTCAACTTTCGTTTAGGTAATATAGTGCTTGCCTTAACGCAACTTCAAGATGCCTTACGAATGAAACCTGAGGCAGACATTGCCGCTCATCTTGGCGAAGTATTGTGGGTTTTCAATCGACCGGCTGAAGCCGAATCAGCCTGGCGCCAAGGAGAACTGATTGATGCGAATAATCTAACATTAAAAGAGACCCTAAAGCGCCTTAAACCTGATTGGATTTTATCGGTAGATAAGTTGGCAAATCAATGGGATGGTCGCTTTGCTGTCAAGATGAATGATCGCCCTGCGAACAACACCCAAGGCGGTAGTGGTAGTTTTACCTTAAGCAAAATAGGTTTTAGTGATACTCTCGAAATCCGCAGTCCCATTGGCGGAGCGATTGCAAAGATCGTGATTAATCCTGGCGAGGCTGTTTTGGAGCGCGACGGTAAAAAAGTTGTTGCGATCGATGCCGATACCCTTATCCAAAACACACTCGGCTTACCATTACCTGCGCGCGGTTTATCCAATTGGCTCAACGGTCAAGTTCGTCCTGGTAGTGCAGCTCGACTGGTCCGAGACGAACAAGGCCAAGTCAAATCGATTGCCCAAGATGGCTGGGATCTAGCCTACACCTGGAGTGCTACAAAAAAAATTGAGCGTCTTACGTTGTCCCGCAATACAAATACTGGCACGATTGACGTACGGTTAATATTTGATCAAGTGAATGAATAAAAAAATCGAGCTTTACGCCCCCGCTAAAATTAATTTATTTCTTCATATCACCGGCCAGCGTACCGATGGCTACCATCAATTGCAATCGGTCTTTCAGCTCATTGACTGGTATGACATGGTTTCGCTAGAGTATGTAGAAGCAGATGAAATTACTCGACCCCTTGGAGCCCATGGTGTAAGCCTAGAAAACGATTTGGTTGTTCGCGCTGCACGCCTACTGAAAAAATTTACATCTTACCCACATGGGGTAAAGATTCATCTAGAGAAAAATATTCCTATGGGCGCTGGGTTAGGGGGCGGATCATCGGATGCGGCAAGTGTTTTAATTGGCTTAAATCGACTCTGGGATTTAAATCTTAATCAATCCGAGTTAATGAGCCTCGGCTTAGAGCTTGGTGCTGATGTGCCATTTTTTCTGTTTGGTCAGAATGCTTTTGTTGAGGGGATTGGTGAACAGTTAAGCCACATTGATCTACCCGAAGAACAATTTTTAGTCATCTTCCCAGGCCAATCAATCGCCACCAAAGAGGTGTTCCAAGCAGAAACGTTGACCCGCGATCATGCTCCGATTACAATCTCAAACTTTCTTGCCAGCTCCTGGAAAGATCCTCCGTTTGGGAACGATCTTCAATGGGTAGCAAGCAAGATCTGCCCTGAAGTAAACCGAGCATTAGATTGGATCGCGCAACTGGCTCCGAGTTCTGTAAAACGAATGACGGGCTCGGGCAGCAGTGTGTTTGCTGCAATCCCAAAAACGTGTAGCGCCCGCGAGATCGATCGAATGCTACAAAAACTTCCTTCGGGGTGGGTGGGTCGGCTTGTTCAGGGATTAAAACAAAATCCCGCTTACAATTCGGTTTAATCAGTATGACGCCATAGGGGAGTCGCCAAGTTGGTTAAGGCACCGGATTTTGATTCCGGCATGCGAGGGTTCAAGTCCTTCCTCCCCTGCCATCGTTATGATTGATCAATAACATATAGCCAAGACCATGACCTCTGACGCGCTTACTATTTTTACTGGCAATGCCAATCCCGCCCTTGCCGAGGCCGTAGCTAAACAAATGAAATTGCAGCTTGGGAAAGCCTTTGTGGGGCGTTTTTCAGATGGTGAGATTCAAGTTGAAATTCAAGAAAACGTGCGGGGTAAAAACGTTGTGGTGATTCAATCCACTTGCGTGCCTACGAATGACAATCTGATGGAGCTGATGATCATGATTGATGCCCTAAAACGGGCTTCAGCAAACCGTATAACTGCCGTTATCCCCTATTTTGGCTATGCCCGGCAAGATCGTCGCCCACGCTCTGCACGCGTTGCCATATCAGCCCGTATTGTGGCTAATATGCTCCAATCGGTTGCCGGTGTTGAAAGGGTCCTAACGATGGATCTTCATGCCGATCAAATTCAAGGGTTTTTTGACATTCCCGTTGACAATATTTACGCCTCGCCAGTGCTCCTAGGAGATCTCCGAGCCAAGAATCAGGCTGATTTAACCGTTGTATCGCCCGATATTGGCGGGGTTGTACGAGCCCGAGCCTTTGCCAAGCAATTAAGTTGTGATTTGGCGATTATTGATAAGCGGCGCCCAAAACCTAATGTCTCTGAGGTCATGCACCTCATCGGGGAGGTTGAAAACCGTCACTGCGTCATCATGGATGACATTATTGATACTGGAGGCACGCTCTGTAAAGCGGCTGAGGTTCTAAAAGAGCGGGGTGCTAAAAGCGTAACCGCCTACTGTACCCATCCCGTCTTATCAGGGGGTGCTGCCAACAGAATAGAGAATTCTCAGATTGATGAGTTAGTGGTTACTGACACCATTCCGCTCGATTCAGATACATTGAATGTGCGTAAAATCAGGCAGTTAAGCATTGCCCCGCTGCTAGCAGAAACGATCTCCCGTATCACTAAGGGTGACTCTGTTTTGTCCCTTTTTGCTGATTAAAGCACCCTCATTTGACCCCTTTGCGCGGTTTTATACCCCTTTCGGGCTATAATTTGAGGCTTTCCGTTTGGTCGCGAACGGAAATTAACCTTCTTAGGAGTCATCATGAAAGTAGTTGCATTTGAAAGAAGCGTACAGGGCACTGGTGCGAGCCGCCGCCTGCGCAATTCTGGGAAAACCCCCGGAATTATCTATGGCGGAAAGCAAGAATCTCCCTGCGCAATCGAGTTGGACCACAACGCCCTATTTCACGCTTTGCGGAAAGAGGCCTTCCATTCCTCCATTTTAGACATCGAACTCAACGGTAAGGCACAAAAAGCCTTACTGCGTGACTACCAGATGCACCCATTCAAACCTCTCGTATTACACGTCGATTTCCAACGTGTTTCGGCGACAGAAAAAATTCACATGCGCGTTCCATTGCACTTTAAAGGCGCCGAAGAATCTGAAGCCGTTAAGTTTGGAGGTGCTGTGGTTAGCCATATTGCCAACGAATTGGAAATTACCTGCTTACCAGCGGATCTTCCTGAATTCTTAGAAGTTGATTTAAGCAAGATTGCGGTTGGTCAATCTATCCATGCAAAAGAGGTTTCATTGCCAAAAGGCGTTGCCCTGGTGTTACATGTTGAACAAGAAAATCCTGTTATTGCCAACGCCCGCATTCCAACCGTTAAGGCTGAGCCAGAGCCAAGCGCAGCACCTACAGCACCTGTGGCTGATGCCGCCGCTTCTGCTGGAGATAAGGATGCAAAAGATAAAGAAGCAAAGAGTTAATCTCTCTTATTCTGATGTCTTAAAGAGCCCGCCTTGTGCGGGTTTTTTTATCGATTAATCCGACTCGTTTATAGTTTGAGGATTGCTACAAATATTGATGTGTATTCTCATATGATTCGCTTAATCGTTGGTCTTGGTAACCCTGGTGCGAAGCACGAATCGGATCGTCACAATGCCGGATTTTGGTTTATTGACCGCTTAGCGAGCCAGTACAAACAATTTCTCCAGCCTGAAAAACGCTTTCTTGGAAAAGTAGCAAAGATACGGATGGAAGATCAAGATATCTACTTATTAACGCCCGATACTTATATGAATTTAAGCGGCGAGTCTGTAGGGTCTCTATGTCGTTTTCATAAAATTCCTCCTGGGGAGGTCTTGGTCGTTCACGATGAGCTTGATCTAAAACCAGGCTCTGTCCGCCTCAAACAAGGTGGTGGCAATGGCGGTCATAATGGGCTTAAAGATATACAGGCCCATCTATCAAGTTCGCAATTTTGGCGTTTACGCTTCGGGATTGGTCATCCGCGAGACCTTCCAGGTGATCACTCAAAAATAGATGTGGCTGACTTTGTATTAATGAGACCCAAGAGCGCGGAGCAAAGCAAAATTGATCAAGCGATCGATAAAGCCTTAAAGACACTACCTGTATTCATAAGGGGTGACATTCAACATGCAATGCAAGTGATTCATGGTCCTGAATAACTAAATTACCGCTTTCTTAGTCTTTGTTAGCATTTGATACTTACTCATAAGCTGTTCTTGGGTCTCTGAGTAATTTGGATTTAATGGAATACAGTCTACCGGACAGACCTGGCGGCATTGGGGCGCATCAAAATGCCCAACGCACTCCGTACATTTATTTGGATCAATCTCATAGATTTCAAGACCCATATAAATGGCATCATTCGGACACTCTGGCTCACAGACATCGCAATTAATGCACTCATCTGTAATCATTAAAGCCATAGTTTTAAACCCTTAATTTCGAATAAAACTAGTATGACTTACTTTGCCTTGGTTTGTGCGTTCTTCTGTTGTAACCATTTTTCGACTGAGGGAAACACAAACTTACTAACGTCCCCACCCATTAATGCAATCTCACGCACAAATGTACCTGAGATAAATTGATATTGGTCTGACGGGGTTAAGAACAAGGTTTCAACATCGGGCAACAAGTATCGGTTCATCCCTGCCATCTGAAACTCATACTCAAAATCAGATACAGCCCTTAGGCCTCGGACAATTACCCTAGCGCTATGCTCTCTTGCAAAGTCCTTTAATAAGCCAGAGAAACCTGCGATCTCGACATTTGGATAGTGCCCTAATACCTCTTTAGCAATCTCAATTCGCTCATCTAGCGAAAAAATAGGTTTTTTACTTCTGCTGTCAGCTACCCCAACAATAAGTTTGGTAAAAATACTCGAGGCACGACGCACAAGATCTTCGTGTCCACGAGTAAATGGATCAAAAGTTCCTGGATAAACGGCAATGGTCATAAGACACCCCTAAAGAATCAGAATCATAAACAGGAGTTTAGCCCGAAGTGTGTCTAAATAAGGCTGCTTTTGTTTGAGCTGTCTGCATTTGCCTTGAACAGGTCCAATTTGGCATTAACAACTCTAATTCGGAAAAATCTTGCGTAATTGGACATTCTATATATATCCCACCCCCAAACTGATCATCGCAAACGCGGACTGCATCTTGGGCTGCCCTTTTTAGCAGTTCAGGCTGCCCAAAAGGCGGATCTACGAAGATCAGATGGAAAGAGGCAGCCTGTGCCTGACTCATATAAACAATCCCATCACTCTGAATAATCTGTACGATACCCACGCAGGGGAATGATGACAAACCTTGATATTGCGACTGTAACTGAGCAGCAATCTTTTTATCTTTTTCCAGCAAAACGACTTCTTTAGCACCACGTGACGCTGCCTCAAATCCCAAGGATCCTGACCCGGCGAATACATCAAGGACTTTTAGGCCTCTTAGATCTTGACCTAGCCAATTAAAAAGGGTTTCGCGAACGCGATCTGAACTCGGACGAAGACCTTCGTGAGATAAAACAGAAATTTGTCGACTTCGCCAGACTCCACCAATAATACGAACACGATTGGCCTGAGCCGACAATTATTGCGCTCCGCCAACCAAAATACTAATCATGCGCCCCATCTCTAGGTGGCGCTGAAATGCAGCACGAATATCTTCTTTTTTCACTGCAGCTACTTGCTGAGTCCAAACATCGAGAGTATTTAAGGGTAATTGATTCCAAGTAATAGCCGATAGGTTATCCAATAACTTACGATTACTATCCAATCGAAGTGGAAAGCCATTCACCAAATTTGCTTTGGCTGCTATCAATTCTGAATCACTAGGCCCCTCTTTAATAAAGCGCGCAATGGTTTCTTGTAACACGACTAAAGCCTGGTTAGCTTGATCATTACGCGTCTGCAAACCTGCCTCAAAACTTCCAGTATCGCGACCAGGTTGAAAGTAACTAAAGACACTGTAGGCATAACCTCGTTTATCGCGCACCTCACCAACCAATCTTGAAAAAAAACCTCCGCCACCTAATATGTAATTACCCACTAATAATGGGAAATAGTCAGGGCTGCTTCGCGCTATAGCAGTCATACCTAATGCAATATGAGTTTGCTGTGTCTGAAACGGGATTCGAATCAAACGATCGGTTTCGGGCAGAATCGGTGAACGTACAAAGGGTGGCAAAGTTGGAATCACTGGTCCCTGCTTTGGTAATTGGGTCAATAATTTTTCCGCAATTTGTTTTGCCATTTTTACATCTAGGTCCCCTACTATATTAATAATGAGACGATCCTGACGATAAAAATCACGATGAAATCTTTTTAGATCATCTGCACTAATCGACGTAATAGATTGCAGGCTCGGCGACTCTGCGAGTGGGTAGTTTCTGAACAGCTCCTTACGAAAGCGTTTTTGTAAAACTACCTCTGGCTTAGTATCTCCCTCTGTGATCGCTGAGGAAATCCGTTGTTTCTCACGTGCAATAATCTGTGAATCAAAAACTGGACTAGTGATGGTGGCACTTAATAAATCAAGAACCGAATTTAATATATCAGGCTTACTCAGCGACCTAGCGCGTACGATGGTACGTTCACCACTTGCGGACGCGCTAATACTTGCCCCCAAATCAGCAATTACATCAGCTTGCTGGGCTTCATTGAGGATCCCCCCCTGCCATTGAATCCCTCGGGTTAATAAAGCGGCTGTCAAACCGGCTAGACCGCTTTTTTCTTTGGGGTCGTAACGACTACCAGCATCAATACTAATTTCAATATCAATCATTGGAATAGTAGTAGCCTGCACTAAATAGGCTTTACTGCCGTTACTTAATGCAATCTCTTGTATCGGTAATACGGCATATGCCTTACCTAATAAACCAGAAATGAATAGAATAAAAATAGGTAAACAAAATTTAATGCCACTCTGAACAATTTTGATCATATTGAGTTAATGCCTCAAACTGTTTGGAAAAGGAAGGGGGGGCTTTGGATTGGCTATTACTGTTCGAGCTTGTGGATCTAAAGTTACAACTGTTAAGGTATCCGCAATAAAATACTGTTTAGCAACTGCTTTAACTTGCTCCGACTGAATTTGCTGAATACGCTCAATGATTTGATCCAAATTCTTCCACGAGACATGAGCAATTTCAGCGCTTCCAATTTCCATTGCTTGAGCAAAAATAGAATCACGTTTATAAATTTGAGAAGCCAAAAGTTGCGTTTTAATCCGTTTTAATTCAGCCTCAGTAATCCCATTCACAGCTATCTCTTGAATGGTTTGCCAGATGCCTTTTTCTAGATCAGAAACTGATTGGCCTTTAGCGGTGGTTGCACCAATCGCAAAAAGCTCAGGTCCACGACTAATTGGATCGTAGCTAGCACTTGCATTATTTGCTAGTCGTTTGTTACGTACTAGCTCCCGATTTAAGCGGGAGTTATCGTGCCCACTTAGGGCCGCAGACAAGACTGCAAGCGCATAAGGGTCGGTTTCATCCATTTTCTTAGGATCTAGCTTTGGTACTTTCCATGCCATCATGATTTGTGGACTATCGGCCGGAGCTTTCAAGTTGGCACGCTTCACTCCCTTTTGCTCTGGCTCAATTTGTGGTTTTCGCTCTGGTAACTTTTTTGCAGCAATTGGGCCATAGTATTTTTCAACTAGGGCCTTTATCTCAAGTGGCTTCACATCCCCAACAACTACAACAATTGCATTATTAGGGGCATACCAATCGAGATACCACTGCCTTGCATCATTGGGTTTCATATTTTGTAAATCATTCATCCACCCAATAATGGGGTGACGATAGGAAGAACTTGTGAAGGCAGTTGCCATCATCAGCTCTCGCAGCAAACTATTTGGGTTATCGTCAGTCCGTAGTCGTCTTTCTTCCATCACGACCTGGATTTCTTTAAGGAACTCATCATCAGAAAACTGTAAGTTAGCCATGCGATCGGCTTCAAGGCGCATAACATCGGCAAGTTTTGATTTTTCAATCTGCTGAAAATAACCAGTGAAATCTTTCGCAGTAAATGCATTCTCTCGCCCACCGACCGCTGCGACCATTCTGGAAAAATCTCCTGACTTGACCTTTTTTGTTCCCTTAAACATCATGTGCTCTAGCACATGAGCAACCCCGGTCTTGCCATTTACCTCATCCATCGATCCGGCGCGATACCAAACCATATGAGCCACTGTTGGTGCCCGATGATCCTCTTTCACAATTAAGCGTAGTCCGTTTTTAAATTGATACTCATGCGTATCTATTTTGTTTCCCCACGCCTTCAGTGGTAGGCATGCGCTGATACCTATGCTCAACAGAATGAGTATTTTCTTGGCAATATTACAAATATGCTTAGGGGTGTTAAGAGTGACTATCATCTCATTATTGACATGGTCTTGGACTTGTTAAGATCTACTTTAAGGATTGTATCGATAATGTTTGGTTTACGTAAAACACTTGGCGCCTTATTTGGTCTTCATCAAATTGATGAGGCCTGGTTTGGTCACCTCGAAGAAACCCTATTAAAAGCTGATGTTGGAATTGCAACCACTGATGCACTCATTTCCAGTCTTCGTAAAACAGCTAAAACACAATCTATCAGCAATGCTGAGCAGTTAAAAGGTGTCTTGGTTCAAGAAATTACGCATCTTTTAAGCCCTCTTGAAAGTCCTCAAAATCCACTTTTAACTCCCCAATCTGGTCACAAACCCGAAATCTGGTTAATCGTCGGGGTTAATGGGGCAGGTAAAACGACCTCTATTGGTAAACTTTGTCACCATTTTCATGCCCAAGGTAAATCTGTTTTATTGGCTGCAGGAGACACCTTCAGAGCAGCGGCGCGCAATCAACTTAAAGAATGGGGTGAGCGCAACCAAGTTCAAGTCTTAAGCCAAGAAAGTGGTGATGCAGCAGCAGTTGCGCACGATGCAATACATGCTGCAATTTCTCGCAAAGTCGATGTTCTATTTATTGATACTGCTGGGCGCTTAGCCACCCAAGGCAATTTGATGGCGGAGCTTAAAAAAGTAAAGCGTGTGATCTCCAAGGTAATCCCCGATGCCCCTCATCAGATTATTCTCGTTTTAGATGGTAATACTGGCCAGAATGGTATTGCCCAAGTTCTAGCATTTAGGTCTGCTATTGGTCTTCAGGGGATTATTATTACTAAATTAGATGGCACTGCCAAAGGTGGTGTCATTTGCGCGCTAAGTAAAGCTCTGGAGGCTCCAATGGAATCTGAGCCTATTGGTTCGAAAATCTTTGTTTATGCCCTAGGTAAAGGGGAAGGTATCGAAGATCTTGAGCTATTTAAAGCCGATGCATATGCCAAAGAGCTTATAGAATAGCTATATTAATCAATGAGTTATAGATTCATTAAGCGCTTAGCACTCTCATCATAAGAGTGCTAGAATTATGCTGTTGCAATCAATTTAATTCTTAAATCGATGACTTTGAATACGCCCTTAAAACTTACTAGCCAGAACGCTTCGGCAGGTCTTACTGTAGCTATGCCTTTACCTGCACTGGGTGTTGGCACTATTGATGCCTACTTAGCGCATATTAACCGCCTACCAATGCTTAGTGCTGCCCAAGAATTTACACTGGCGCAGGAGTATCGACGTACTGAAAATCTAGATTCGGCCCGCCAACTTGTCCTCTCTCATTTACGACTTGTAGCCTCCATTGCGCGTCAATACCTTGGCTACGGAATTCCTCATGCTGACCTCATTCAAGAGGGTAATATTGGTTTAATGAAAGCCGTTAAGCGTTATGATCCAAATCAAGGTGTCCGCTTAGTGTCTTATGCGATTCATTGGATCAAAGCAGAGATTCATGAATACATCCTAAAAAACTGGCGCTTAGTGAAGGTTGCCACCACAAAAGCACAACGCAAACTCTTCTTTAATCTCAGAAGTAATAAGCTTTCTGCAAATGCCCTTACGGATGAAGAAATTGAGTCCCTTGCCAAGGCACTTGATGTTCGCGGTGCTGATGTCAAAGAAATGGAAATACGACTTGCCGGTGGCGATGTTTCTATTGATGGCGACGACCGAGATGATGACCAATTTGCACCAATTCACTGGCTTTCTGATGAACGCCATGAGCCTAGCGCTCAACTAGTGCAAAACGATCAATTTGCTTTACAAGGGCCTAAGCTATTGCAAGCCCTAAATACCTTAGATAAACGCAGTCGAGAGATTGTGCAATCGCGTTGGCTGAATATGGATGCAGATGGTCATGGTTGCAAAACATTGCAGGATCTTGCACAAGAATATGGCATCTCTGCTGAACGTGTTCGTCAAATTGAAGTAGCCGCATTTAAAAAATTACGGCTAGTACTTAAAGACGAAGAGTCTTTATTACACTAATTACTTGAGAAGTATTTTCAAGTCATGGGCAATAGGTTCTGCGCCTTGCCCATGTTTAATATAAAGTCGCAGGTTGCCAGCAGGATCAAATACATAACTTCCTGCAGTATGGTCAATCGTGTAATTTTTTGGATTACTACCAGGTACTTTGCTGTAATAGGCCTTAAAGTCTTTTGTAACCTTTACCAAGTTAGCCTCATCCGCAGGGCGCAAACCCAAAAAACGGGGGTCAAATGCAGGCGGATACTGTGCCATTAACTCAGCAGTATCTCGTTCTGGATCGACTGTAATAAAAATAACTTGTACGCGGTCGGCTAATGGTCCCAAATCCTTCATAACTCCCTGCATCTCAATTAAGGTTGAAGGACAGACATCAGGGCAGTGCGTATATCCAAAGAATAAAACAACGGCTTTGCCCTTATAGTCATTCAGTGTTTTTTCTTTACCTTGAGGATCTAACAATATGAAATTATTACCAAATGATTTACTGCCAGTAATGTCCACATTTTTAAAAGTGGGTTGTGAGCAAGCCCCCAATAAGGTCAGCATTGCCAATATGAAGAATTTTTTCATAATGGTTAGAGGTAGTGGTCAACCAAGATTGCAGCGAACAAGAGCGCTAAATAGCTAATGGAGTACTTAAATGTCTTGCGCGCTAGCTGATCACTGTAGCTTCTATAAAGACAAATTGCATAGTACACAAAAATACTACTCAAGACAATTGCCGATACCAGATAAAAAATACCGCTCATACCATAGATATACGGGAGGATAGAGGCGGCTAACAAAATTAAGGTGTAAAGCAAAATATTTAATAGCGTAAATTTCTCGCCGTGTGTTACTGGTAACATTGGTAGCCCTGCTTGTACATAATCCTCGCGGCGATATAAAGCTAGTGCCCAAAAATGCGGCGGGGTCCACACAAAAATAATCAGAACCAGTAACCAAGCTTCTGCGGAAAGCTGATTGGTCACAGCAACCCAGCCCAAGGCAGGGGGCATCGCTCCTGATAAGCCTCCGATCACAATGTTTTGTGGGGTTGCGGGCTTTAAAAGCCAGGTATAAATGACGGCGTAACCTACGAACGTAGCAAAGGTAAGCCACATAGTTAGAGGATTGGTATACAACCACAAAGTTGCCATACCAGCAGCACCCAGCACGCAAGAAAAAATAATGATTTGAATGGGCGTAATTTCTCCAGTTGCAGAAGGCCGCCACGCCGTGCGTCGCATTTTGGCATCGACAGCTTGCTCAATTAGGCAATTCACAGCAAATGCGGCACCTGCCAATAACCAGATACCAATAGAGCCGCCAATAAGAATGGGCCATGGCACCATCCCTGGGGTTGCCAAAAACATGCCGATAATTGCACAAAAGACGGCTAGTTGTGTAACGCGCGGCTTTGTAAGCACCCAATATTGACGCCAACGTGGCATCGGCGGACGTTCAAACGACGAAGTACTCAAGATAGCCTCTGACTCGCAACATCACGACCCGAAAAGAAAGAACAGTCACTCCATGCACTCAATCGCACTAAACAAAATAGGATGGCCGCAGCTCCACCGGTATGGAGAAGGGCGGCTACTAAAGGCCACTGGAATACAACGTTGGAGATACCCGTAATAATTTGCAAGGCAAGCAAAGCAAGAATAGCCTTGCCCCAAATAGAGATACTTGCTTGACTGTGTCGCACCGCTTTGATTGCAAGCAAGAGCAATATAGTGGATGCAAAAATAGCACCAACACGATGTGTCCAGTGGATAGTTACCAAAGCTGTCATCGGAATCGCTTCACCTGACTTTGCCATGCCAAGATCACGCCATAAATAAAATGCATTTTGCCAATCCATGGCGGGATACCATGCGCCCATACAGGTTGGAAAATCAGGGCAAGCCAATACTGCGTAGTTTGTGCTAACCCACGCCCCCAAAAATATTTGAATAAGTAAAGCAATCGTAGCGAATGCAATCCATGCAATCGGTAATGATTTATCTTGAGCCTTTGAAGATATTGTTTTGCTATCGTTGCGCTGCGCAAACCATACCATGCTGGAAAATAAAATTAGAGCCAAGATCAAATGCATACTCACAATAATGGGTTGCAACTTCAAGGTTACCGTCCAAGCGCCAAATACGCCCTGTAAGCACACCAAGCCCAACAGAAATAGACTGCCTTGAATGGCTAATTGACGTTGCGCCCCTATTTGCTTAAACGCTAAAACCACTTGGATGATGATCAATACGCCTACGCTCATCGCCAAATAACGATGAATCATTTCAACCCATGCTTTAAAAACGGTAACTGGTCCGGTGGGCATCGCAGCCTCAGCAGCACGAATCTCTTCCATCGCTCTCAATGGGTTTGAGGTGCCATAGCAGCCCGGCCAATCTGGGCATCCCAGGCCCGAGTCACTCAATCGTGTAAATGCGCCAAATAAAATCAGATCAAAGGTCAAAAAGACAACCGCCCAATTCAGTTTCTGAAAAACATCCATGCCTTTTTTTCGAAGCAGGTAAAGCAGCGGTAGGCCAGCAAAAATAAATGCAATCCCAGCAAGCTCCAGAATCAATAGAGCCGATTCTGAAATCATATTTTTTCACCTTTACGATTTAACTTCAGCAAACGCTCTAAGTCCTTACGCATTCTGACAAAATCGTTTGACTCTGCTTTATCTGGAAACACCATCATCTTTTCACCACTGGGGTCTATCAACTGAATGCCGCCCCCTAGATTCTGCTGATTTAACCAAGCTAGCCAAGCATCATTGTTTTTTGAGTCGGGGGCTGGAATTATTAAAAACCCAGCTGTTTCTTCGTCGTAAGCCCTATTAATCTCTGGATCTACTGGCAAACGATCGCTCACTACCCAAATTAACTGTACGCGGTTCTTTTGTTTTCCAAGCGCTAGCCGCACTTGCCGCATCAAATATAAAAGCTCAACGCAAGCATCATTTCCCTTTCGACACTCATTGGCTGGACGGGCGATTAAAAGAGTCCACTTTCCCTTGAAGGAAGCATCAAACCAAATGGGATTAATTGCTTGTGGAGGCTGTATTAAAGTCCCATAGTTTGTTTTTCCACCCTCAGGCTTAAACACGTAATAAGCCAGGTAAGATGCAATCACCGGGGTAGCGCATGCTAATAAAAGCAAGATCATTTGAATACGGCCCCGCCGTGTTCTTGCATCCACAGCCTGCTGATCCACTTGGCTTGCAGGTATTAGTAAATCTTGATCACTCACTGGCGTGTTATCCCATTAATTCGATTTATCTTTATTTCGGTAACGTATCACTCCGGTCGTAAACCAAAATGCTAGAGCCGCAGCTGCTAAAGCAAACCATTGAAAAGCATAAGCATAATGGCGATCAACCCCAACCGTTGGTGGCGGCCATTTTCGTAATAAACCATCATTACGATCTGGGTCATTCTGTCGAAGCACAAATCCAAGTTGCGAGTGCTTCAACTGCTTTGCTTCGTACGTAAGATCAAGATTTTGTTGTATTCGTGGGCGATCCTTGGAGTTTGGTTGATCACCCAGCTCTAGGACCCTTCCGGGACCAGAAAATGCCACCCCTTCTATAGTAAGACTGCCGGCAGGTGTAAGGATGCTTGGTAATACCAGTCGATCCTGGCTGTTTCTAGGGGCCCAACCGCGATTTACCCAAATGATCTGTGAAACTGTACCGTCTAAAAGAAAAGGCATTAATACATAGAATCCTGAGTGGGCCTGACTTTGACTACCTTGATTTGGTTTGGGTCGATTGTCTAACCACACGATCTCATTTGGTAAAAACTGACCGCGCGCCCGGACCGGCCGAAACTCAACTTCAGCCAAAGTCCACGCCTTACCATTTAGATCAACCTGTTCTTTAGCGGCCATGGTCGTTATTTGATTGGCTAGCCCTATTTTTTGCTCAGCCCGGCCCAATTGCCAACGTCCAGCAAGGAGACCAATCGCAATGACGATGATTGCGGCAGCGGTTGCTACACGACGCTCTACAATAAGAGTAGAAAATAAACTCAAGGGCTTGGTACCGCAATGAAATGGATGATTGTTTTGATCCTGCTAATCATTATTGGCAGCTTAGGATCGGCGTTGTACTTCATGATGAAAGATAAGGGCAATAGCTCCAGAATGGTTCACTCGTTAATGCTACGAATCGGCTTATCTATCGCCTTATTTATTGGCATTTGGATTGCCTACTACTTTGGTCTCATACAATCAACCGGGCTAAAGGTTGGTCAATAAAAACGGTAGCCAAAGCTACCGTTCATCACTTACATCCAGTAAATAACGATGTAAAGACCAAGCCAAACAACGTCAACAAAGTGCCAATACCAGGCCGCACCCTCAAAACCAAAGTGATTATCAGGTGAAAAATCTCCGCGGATGAGGCGACGCAAAATAATAGCCAGCATAAGGCCGCCCAAAAACACATGGAATCCATGAAAACCAGTCAACATGAAAAAGGTTGAGCCATAGATGCCAGAAGTTAGCTTCAGATTTAAATCGGAATAAGCATGAATATATTCATAAGCCTGAAAGCCCAAGAAGATGACGCCCAATACCACTGTAGCAAACAGGCCATAGATTGCCTTCTGACGATGCCCTTCACGTAATGCGTGATGTGCATAGGTCACGGTCACCCCAGAGCTCAATAGCAACAAGGTATTAATTGTGGGGATCGGCCAAGGGCCGATCGTACTAAATTTCTCGACCAGTCCTGTTGGGCCAAGGGTGGGCCATGCTGCTACAAAGTCGGGCCACAATATTTTGCTATCGACGTCACCCAGCCAAGGAACTGTAATGCTACGCGCATAGAACAGGGCCGAGAAGAAGGCCGCAAAGAACATAATCTCTGAGAATATGAACCAACTCATCGACCAGCGGTAAGAGATGTCAACGTTTACCCCGTTCTTGCCAGTATTACCCTCGGAAATTGCGTCTCCAAACCAGCCATACAACACAACCAAGACATAAATGACGGAGGCTATGACCAAGGGGCCGCCCCACGATACATTATTAACCCATGCGGTCATGCCGCCACCAAAACCCAGCAAGCCAACGCTCGCTAAAACTGGATACTTTGAGGGACTTGGAACAAAATAATAAGGAGTGGAGTTCGATGACATCGTGCTCTTTCTAACTTAAGAATTAACTTGATACGACTAATTTAACAATCAACAAAAGAATGGCCATAAATAGAATGGCGCCTAATAAACCCGCAATAATGATATGAATAAAACTAAGACTTGCAACATCGCTTTGTAATCCAGAGTCTTTGCGAACTCCAAGGAATGCCCACAGCACTGCGCGTATGGATTGAAAAAAATTTAGTTTCTTTTTCATGAGCCGCTTGCCTTCGCTGGCCTTGTTAAGGCAACTGGTTTTGGAATGCCAGTTTCAAAAAAGGTATAAGAAAGCGTAATTGTTTTCACGTCTTTTGGTAAATTAGGATCGACAATAAATACTACCGGCATTTGGCGTATTTGATGGGGATTCAATGCCTGCTCTTGAAAACAGAAGCACTCAATTTTTGTAAAGAATTCTGTTGCGGCTTTTGGGGCATAGCTGGGGATTGCTTGTGCTGCAATAGCACGGTCCTTCGTATTAACGACCTCATACACGATTTCGTGTAACTCGCCAGGATGCACTTCAAGGAAATTCTTGACAGGCTTAAATGCGAATGGTCCGCGACTGTTCGAATCAAACTCAATGGTAACGGTACGCGAGTAATCAATTTGAGTGTTACCTGGTTTACTTGCACCATGCGCGCGTACACCATAATTATTCTTACTCGTGATCACATTAATGCCAGTGACCTCACACAGCGCTTTATATAAAGGTACCAAGGCATATCCAAACCCAAACATGAGGACAGCTAACAAAAGGAGCTTGAGCAAAATTTGCTTGTTGATAGTCCCAAGATTATTAGCCATTTAACTTAACCAAATATCCAGTACTTCATCACAATTCCCATAAAGAATGCCAATGCAATTGAAAGTAATACCACCGCGAGGCGACGGTTACTCATCAAGGGATTGGAACGCTGGGTCACGAACAACTCCACTTAAACAACTTTAGGTGGTTGTTCAAAGGTGTGGAATGGCGCAGGTGATGGGATCGACCACTCTAAGGTATTTGCTGTTTCCCAAGGGCTGTCTGAAGCCATCTTGCCGTGACCACGATATGCGGGCAATACTACATACAAAAGAAAGTAGACCTGCATCAAGCCAAAGCCCAAGCCGCCAATTGATGCGATTAAATTGAAATCCGCAAACTGAGTTGGGTAGTCAGCATAACGACGCGGCATACCAGCTAATCCCAAAAAGTGCATGGGGAAGAATGTCAAATTAAAGAAGAACATGGAGCCCCAGAAATGTACCTTGCCACGAAACTCATCGGCCATGCGACCAGTCCATTTTGGACACCAGTAATAGAAACCAGCAAACATCGCAAACAAGGATCCAGCTACTAACACATAGTGGAAGTGAGCAACCACGTAATACGTATCTTGCAAACCAATATCAATCGGGGCCATCGCAAGCACTAAGCCGGTAAATCCGCCAATCGTGAACACAAAAATAAATCCAATTGCCCATAACATGGGAGTCTCAAAGGTCATGGAGCCCTTCCACATGGTCGCGACCCAATTAAATATCTTGACCCCTGTTGGCACAGCGATCAGCATAGTTGCGTACATAAAGAACAGTTGGCCGGTGACAGGCATACCGGTAGCAAACATATGGTGTGCCCAAACAATGAAGGACAGAATTGCAATTGAGGATGTCGCGTACACCATGGATGCATAACCAAATAATCTCTTACGCGCAAAGACAGGCACTACCTCACTAATGATGCCAAAGGCTGGCAGGATCATGATGTATACCTCGGGGTGGCCAAAGAACCAAAAAATATGCTGGTACATCACAGGATCGCCACCGCCGGCTGCGGAAAAGAAGCTAGTACCAAAATGACGATCCGTTAGAACCATCGTAATCGCACCCGCCAAAACAGGCATTACGGCGATTAAGAGATAAGCAGTAATCAACCAAGTCCAGCAGAACATTGGCATCTTCATGAGGGTCATACCAGGTGCACGCATGTTCAAAATGGTCACGATGATGTTAATCGAACCCATGATGGAAGAGGCGCCTAACAAATGGAGCGCAAAAATTGCCATGTCCATTCCGGGACCCATTTGTAAGGTCAGTGGCGCATAGAGTGTCCAACCGCCCGATGGAGCTCCGCCTGGAGCCAGGAAAGATCCAAAAAGCAATAAAGCAGCCACTGGTAATATCCAGAAACTAAAGTTATTCATGCGGGCAAAAGCCATATCAGAAGCACCAATTTGCAAAGGAACCATCCAATTTGCAAAGCCAACGAATGCCGGCATGATGGCACCAAAAACCATGACCAGGCCATGCATCGTGGTTAGCTGATTAAAGAACTCTGGACGAAGGTACTGAAGACCTGGCTGAAACAGCTCTAAGCGAATACCCAGAGCCATTACACCACCTGCTAACAAACTCACAAAAGAAAAGATTAAATACATCGTTCCAATGTCTTTGTGATTCGTTGCAAATAACCAGCGCCTCCATCCGTGAGGATGGTCATGCGCGTGATCGTGAGCGTGATCGTGGGTTGTAGATATGGTGCTCATACTTTGCTCCAGTTCAATATTGATGTATTAGATTAATTTGTTCGATTCTTCATGCCGTTATTTCGCGGCGCGAGCGCTGGCAAATTCTTGGGTCTGAATCACGTCGCCAGATTTATTGCTCCATGCATTACGGGTGTAGGTCATAACTGCTGCTAAATCGCCATCTGAAATCACTCCGCCCCATTTAGGCATGGCGCCCTTACCATTGATCAAGATGTTGTAATTCGCTGCCTTTGGACCCATCACTAATTTGCTACCATCCAATGCCGGGAAGGCGCCTGCGCCCTTACCATTTGCCTGATGGCAAGCTGCGCAATTACTGGTGTATACCTTTGCACCTCGATCCATCTGCTCTGCAAGGGTGTAGACCTTACTTGGATCATCCGCTGTGGCAGCCATTTCTTTTTTCTTCTGCGTGACCCATTGTGTATATTCCTGATCCGTAACAACCTTCACAACGATTGGCATGAACGCATGTTGCGCTCCACAGAGTTCAGAACATTGACCGCGGTAGGTGCCAACCTTGTCTGCCTTAAACCATGTGTCTCTCACAAACCCTGGGATTGCATCTTGCTTAACCCCAAAAGCCGGAACCGCCCATGCATGTATTACATCATTTGCGGTTGTGATTATTCGGATCTTTTTGTTAACGGGCACAACCATTTCATTGTCAACTTCCATCAAGTACGTAACATTTTTTGGTGCTAAGTTATTAATAGATTCGCGTGAGGTGGACAAGGTGGATAAAAAACTAATTCCTTCGCCCTCACCCTTTAAATAGTCATAGCCCCACTTCCACTGATATCCCGTTGTTTTAATAGTTATGTCAGCATTCGTTGTATCTTTCATGGCCACTACTGTTTTGGTAGCTGGCAAGGCCATACCAATAACAATTAGCAAAGGAATGACTGTCCAAACAATTTCAACCGAGGTGCTCTCATGAAAGGAGGCTGGCTGAGCACCCTTTGATTTGCGGTGCTTGATGATGGAATAAAACATCACCCCAAAAACACCAACAAAAATGATTAAGCAAATGATCATCATGAACCAGTGCAGCCAATGGATCTCTTCCATTATTTTGGTCGCTGGCGCTGTGAAGTTTAATTGGTTGACCTTTGGGCCTCCAGGCATATCTTGCGCTGCAACACCAAAACTCCAAATACTGAATCCAAGAAATAGCCACGTTTTTGCAAAGAATTTACTAATGTTCATTTTTTTCTCAAAATTTTCTCAAGTACCCTGAACAACTGCAAGGCGCCGAATTGCCATTAATCACAATTTAGACACTTGATTATAGGATGATTTGCTTGACAGGCTCACTTTTGGCAAAAGGTCTGAGGATAAACCCTATCTATAGATAATTAAATGTGAGTACTTACTTATAAAGCAGATATGCAACTATTTACGTTTAATTGCGTCTGGACGAATATATGCTGTTTTCCCATCTGATTTACTCAAATTTTTACCCAGAACCCAGGCGTGCCCATAAACAATTTCCAAGGTCATCTTTTTTCCCTGAAGTGCGTTGCTTAGGGCGTCAACGGGGGTGTTTGATTGAACAAGCCCGATAGCAAGAGCATCTCTCAAATGAGTAGTTACAGATTCATATTCCAAATACAAATACTCCATATCCATGACCGGATCAGAGAAGCCTTTTTGCACCAGAGCATCGCCAATATCGTGCATATCCAATGCTCCCGGTAAATTCTTTAAATAGGGGCTAGCTTGAGGGGAGATGCGCAGTTCTTTTCCGGTGTCTGGCCCCAAATAGCTAAAGCACAACAAGCCATCTTCTCGTATTTGCCGATGCGCTATCTCTATCCAATCCTGAGGTCGTTCGTAGTGCT
This sequence comes from Burkholderiaceae bacterium, assembly GCA_009924985.1. Lineage (GTDB taxonomy): Bacteria > Pseudomonadota > Gammaproteobacteria > Burkholderiales > Burkholderiaceae > Polynucleobacter. Next base: position 51,005 of record RFQL01000001.1, read on the forward strand.
GAAGCTCTAAGCAGCTGATCATTAATCCATAGTGATTTTCTCGAGAGCTGGGATTTTGATGAAGAAGCGTCCCACGATTCAATAGGCCTCTGAAGAGACGCTGCATTCGCAGACGCATTTGCTGATGAAGACTTAAGTGAGAATCTGCCACGGTATCTATTTGAGCCCTTGGAAACCGTTTTGCCAATTGTTGAAGACCCAAACCCGGAAAATCAGGTTGCAACAAAATTTCATTGGGCTGGACCTTGATGGGCTCTAATTTTTCGAGCATGCGCTGATAAATTTCAGACTGTAGCCATGAGAGGGGCGTGGACATAGGATCAGTATACTCAGCGTCCCATGCATTTATTGGCCCCTCTAATCGACTTTCTATTGCCAACTTTATGTATGGTCTGCGAGCGGGTGCAAAGTCATATAGTTTGCTCTAACTGCTTACTCAATAACAGAAGGGCTATTCTGCAAAGGGCTTCATCTTGCACTGTTTGCGGTATTCCTATCACCACGCCCGAATCACGCTGCCTTAATTGTGTAAAAAATCCGCCAGTCTATGATGCATCCTTATATATAAACTCATATACCAGCGAGTTACAGTATGCCCTGCACGCCTATAAGTATCAAAGTCGACTTGCTTGTGCAGCAGGCTTTTCTTATCTGTGGAACCAGTGTGCCGATATGCTCTCACCGCAAATCTTTGCCGACTATCTTCTACCCGTTCCACTTGGAGTTAGTAAATTAAATATGCGCGGTTTTAATCAAAGCTGGGAGATTGCAAAAAACATTCAACTGCCCATAACGGTTCGCAAGATACCCGACGCCATAGGTCGAAGGGGTGATGAGGCGCCACAGGCAACTCTTAATCGAGCGATGCGCAAAGAAAAAATGGAGGGCATGTTTTATCTAAATACAAATTGGTGTGGGCGCTTTAAGGATCGCACTATTATCGTATTTGACGACGTGATGACCTCGGGGGCGACAATGAATGCCATAGCAGCGTTGCTAAAAAGGGAAGGTGCTAAGCATGTTAGTGCTTGGGTTGTTTTACGGACACTACCCAAACCTTAAGAATCTGCAATATGATCCCACCATGTTTAATGTTGTCTTGTTTGAGCCTGAGATTCCGCCAAATACGGGGAATATTATTCGCCTCTGCGCCAATACGGGCGCACGTCTGCATTTGATTGAGCCCCTTGGCTTTCCACTGGAGCACGCCAAGCTAAAAAGGGCAGGGCTTGACTATCATGAGTTTGCCAATATTAGGGTTTATCAAAGTTGGCAAGATTTTTTAGAGCAGACTAAACCAAATCTATCGCGTGTATTTGCTTTAACAACAAAAGGGCAAACAACATCCCTAAGTAGTAAATTTCTTGCGAGTGATTATTTTGTCTTTGGCTCAGAAACCAAGGGTATTAGTACGGAAGTAAGGACTGCTATTCCAAAAGATAATCATTTGCGCCTCCCGATGCTACCTAATAGTCGTAGCCTTAATCTTGCAAACTCAGTAGCAATAGTGGTTTACGAAGCATGGCGGCAAAATCAATTTACAGGCGGCCTCTAAGACTCTGTCTTCGGTTCACGTCCCATTAAAACCTGCACACCTTGTTCGACTGTTAGTTTGCCATTTAAGACTTCTACAACGGTAGTGCAAATTGGCATTTCAATATGATGGCGCTTTGCTAAATCAGTCACTGCGTTAGCGCACAGGACACCTTCTGCCACGTGGCCCAAGGCGCTTAACACCTGATTCAAGTCTTGGCCTGCTGCTAGGGATAATCCGACCCGTCGATTTCGGGATAAATCACCCGTTGCGGTCAAAATTAAATCGCCTAGCCCCGTCAAACCCATACAGGTCTCACTCTTACCACCCACAGCCTTTACTAAACGCATCATTTCTGCCAAGCCGCGTGTTAGCAAGGCAGCGCGGGCATTCAATCCCAAACCCAGACCATCTCCAATACCAGCAGCGATCGCCAGAACGTTCTTCACCGCGCCGCCTAGCTCAACTCCAATCAAATCATCACTGGCATAAACACGGATATTTCCATGATGAAAGGCTCTCTGGACCAGTGCACAGAACTCGTGTTGATGACTAGCAACTGTTAAGGCACATGGCAGACCTTCCCCCACCTCTCGAGCAAAGCTGGGGCCAGACAGTACACCAAAGGCATGTCGATGAGTTGGGTGCATTGCTAACTCGCGTTGTAACACTTGGTGAGGCAATAAGGCTGTATGAGGTTCTAACCCTTTACATAAATACAAAATATTAAATGGGTGTTTTGCCTGCGTAAGTACATGCTCTAAGATTTGGGACAAGCCTGACATTGGTGTGGCAATTACTAATACATCATCCGAACCCAGGCAACCAAGTGCCTTTTGGAAATCAGACTCTAGTAAAAGGCCATCCGGGAGAGGGATCGCAGGAAGGTACTGTTTATTCTCTGCATCGATATTTAATGCCTCTATCTGTTTTGCGTTGCGTGCCCATAAACAGACAGACTGAGGGGCATGATGGCGAGCTGCTGATATGGCGATTGCCGTACCCCAAGCTCCACCACCAAGAACCGTAATATTCATTAGTTGGGCAGGATGATCTTACTTTCTGCATCGCGAGAACCCGCTTCCGCGCCCTGGGATTCCTGGGCTTGTGCCAAGCGGTGCTCATACATGCCATGAAAATTAATGTCCGATAAATGAATGGGCTGAAAGCCTGCGCGACTAATAATATCGGCAACATTTGAACGCAAGTAAGGGAAGATGATCGTTGGGCAGGTTATACCAAGCATCGGATCAATCTGCTCTGGTGGAATATTTTTGAACTCAAAAATGCCTGCTTGTTTTACCTCTACCAAAAACATAACCTTACCATCGACCATTGCTGTAACCGTACTAAGTAAGGCAACTTCAAAAAGTTCTTCGGTTAAACGATCAACAGCAATATCGAGTTCTACCTCAATCTGTGGCTCGCTTGCAACTAACAAAATACCTGGGACATTTGGCTGCTCGAGGGATAAATCTTTTAAGTAAACACGTTGAATTACAAAAGAGGGATCACTTGGACCCGTTGCAGAATTAGTTGCAGCATCACTCATATTAAATCTCTTTCACTAAGTAAGATGGGAGTAAGAACTAAAAATTATCCGAGCAAGGGATCTAGTCCACCTGCACGATCTAAGGCAGCTAGATCGTCATAACCACCAATATGACGCTCGCCAATATAAATTTGTGGGACTGTTCTGCGACCAGTTCGAGTCATCATTTCTTCACGCTTGCTCGGATCTAGATCAATCAAGACCTTCTGCAAGTTTTGTACACCCTTTTTTTGTAAGAGTTTTTCTGCCATCACACAGTATGGGCAAACACGGGTGCTATACATCAACACATCTGGCATAAGAACCTCGTTATTTGATCAATGGCAAACCAGAGGTCTGCCAAGCGCCAATCCCACCATCTAATACACCCACTTCGGCAAAGCCTAGTTTGCGCAATTCTTTAGCAGCCTTTTGGGAATGCGTTGGTCCTCGACCAATGAGAACCACAGGAAGCTTTTGATCCAGTTTCATGGTTTTTAAGCCAGATTCAAGACTCTCCAACACCAGATTTTTGGCATTGGGTAGATGCCCTGCCTTAAAATCTTCTTCCGAACGTAAATCAATCACCGTTGCTTTGCGACGGTTTATCCAAATCGTTGCATCGGTAGGGCTAAGGCCTTTCCCAGTAATTAGGGTTGATAATGTAGGCATGAATAAGGCCATCCCTGAAATAATCATTAAGGCGGCAAGTACTAAGTTGTCTGTTTGAGCTAAGAAGTCCATTGGTAGATTATAGAATGCATCTATGAAACAACTCATCCTTGTCCGCCATGGCCAATCTGCATGGAACCTTGAAAATCGCTTTACAGGTTGGGCCGATATTGATCTAACCCCCACTGGTGTTGAGCAGTCCTTGACTGCTGGCAGACTTTTGAGGGAGAAGGGTTATGAGTTTGATATCGCCTACACCTCAGTTCTCAAAAGAGCCATTCGGACCCTTTGGCATATACAGGACGCAATGGACCTGATGTGGGTGCCGGTGGTACATAGCTGGCGGTTGAATGAACGCCATTATGGTGGTCTAACAGGTCTTAGTAAGGCCGAGACAGCAGCTCAATTCGGGGATGAGCAGGTCTATATCTGGCGCCGCTCATATTCAATTCCGCCGCCGCCCCTTCATGCGGCACAGCGTGCAGAAATTGCCAAAGACCCCCGCTATGCCAAATTACACGAGCAGGATATTCCCCATGGGGAGTGTCTAAAAGATACGGTGCAACGAGTTCTACCCCTGTGGAATGAATCGATTGCCCCAGCCCTAAAACTCGGTAAACGGGTCATTTTAGTGGCTCACGGCAATAGCATTCGTGCCCTTATCAAGCATCTAGACCAAATCTCGGATGAGGCCATCATGGGCGTTAATGTCCCCAATGGTAATCCCTTAATTTATGAGCTAGACAATGAACTGAAACCACAACAACATTTCTATTTAGAGGCAAAATAGGGGAATGCGCCAACTATTAAGAAATATTGCCCTGATTGGAATCGGCTTAGTCGCCGGAATTGCTGCGACTATTCAACTTTCTGCAACTGCTCAGCAGGGAGCCAATACCCTTCCACTGGATGAGTTGCGGACGCTTTCCAATGTTTTTGGGCAGATTAAACGTGAATACGTTGAGCCCATCGAGGATAAGCAATTACTAACAGATGCCGTCAAGGGCATGGTTAGCAGCCTTGACCCTCACTCCGCCTATTTAGATAAAAAAGATTTTGCTGAGATGCAAGAGCAAACAGCTGGTAAATTTGCTGGTCTTGGTATTGAGATTACCTCTGAAGATGGCTTGGTTAAAGTACTCAATCCGATTGAAGGATCACCGGCAGCAAAAGCTGGGTTACAAGCAGGCGATCTGATTACGCGCCTAGACGATAAGCCTGTGCGCGGTATGTCCTTGGATAAAGCAGTACGCACTATGCGCGGTACTCCTGGCACCAAGATTACCCTCACTATTTTCCGTAAAAGTGAAGAGCGCACCTTTCCGGTAACCATTACACGCGCAGAAATTAAAGTGCAATCGATCAAAGCAAAAATTGTAGATAACAATATTGCATGGGTTCGCATTACCAGTTTTCAAGAGCGCACTATTCCCGATCTTGCTAAAAAGTTAGCCGAGCTTGCGAATAAAGATCCAAAATTAAAAGGTTTGGTTCTCGATCTGCGCAATAATGGTGGCGGTCTCCTCCAAGGTGCTGTTGGTGTAGCGGCGGCCTTCCTACCTCCAGGAGCAGTTATTGTCTCTACTAAGGGTCAGGCCCCAGACTCTAGGCAGGTATTTAATGCGATACCTGCAATGTATAAACTGAACGAGTCTGGCGATCCCTTAGATGATGTGCCCCCACTCTTTAAGAAAATCCCGATGGTTGTTTTAGTCAATGCGTACTCCGCCTCTGCTTCGGAAATCGTTGCCGGCGCTTTACAAGATTTCAAACGAGCAACCATCATTGGCAAAACAACTTTTGGCAAAGGTTCTGTACAAACCGTCAGGCCGCTGAGCAGTGATTCTGCCCTCAAAATTACAACCGCCTACTACTACACACCGAATGGTCGCTCAATTCAAGCCTTTGGGATTAAACCGGATATTCCGGTTGATCAGAGTAAAGATGGTGATCCCGATGATGTTCTGATCACGCGGGAGATCGATAGTGAAAAACATTTACGTAATAAACAATCCTCTGAAGAAGCCTTAATTAAAGATCGTGAGAAGCGCCGCTTGCAAGAGCTACAGTTAATTGAAGAGCGTAATGCAAAGAAGACGCCTGAAGAGCGCGAAAAAGAAAAGGGTAAACGTCCCCCTGAATTTGGTAGCAATGAGGATTTCATGTTGCAACAGGCCGTTGCTTTTCTAAACGGTCAAACCGTGAAGCGCTCAGCATCCAAGCTTGAGTGAGCGCCTTTGCTCATGAATGACGAGCAACTACTGCGTTACTCCAGGCATCTTCTACTCGAAGAGATTGATATTGCTGGTCAGGAACAGCTGCTCAATAGTCATGTATTAGTTATTGGTGCGGGCGGCTTAGGCTCTGCTTGTGCACCCTACCTAGCTGCGGCAGGAGTGGGGCAAATTACCCTCGTGGATCATGATCGGGTTGAACTTACCAACTTACAGCGTCAGATCATGCATCAACATAATAGTGTCGGAATGAGCAAGGTTGGGTCTGGAAAACGATTTCTAAATAGCCTCAATCCTGGAATCACTATTCATGCGATCGAACAAAAAGCGGATGAGGCATTACTCGAAGAGCTTGTAATGAAGGTATCGGTAGTGATCGATTGCACCGATAATTTTGTAACCCGTCACCTCATCAATCGAATCAGCCTTAAGCACAAAAAAACGCTGGTCTCGGGTGCGGCAATCGGATTTGATGCACAAATCAGCGTATTTGATTTTAGGCAAGCGAGCTCACCCTGTTATGCCTGCATTTTTCCACCAGACCCCCATTTTGTGGAAACAAGTTGTGCGAGTATGGGCGTCTTCTCACCACTCGTTGGAATCATTGGGTCTCTCCAAGCAGCGCAGGCTTTACAGATCTTGATTGGCTTTGGAGAACCTTTGCTGGGGCGATTGTTGATTTGGAATGCCCGCAATTCACAAATCGATGAAATTAAGATACAACGTAATTTAGACTGCCCTGTATGTGGGGCGCGTTAAGTTTAGCTTTAATGTACTGAATTTAGACGATTGAACAACACACTTTGCTCCACAGGATCAAAAGTAGCTAAGAGTTCATCAATATGTGTTTTCAGCTTGCGTGTGTCGGCTTGCAAAATTTCACGTTTAACCAATAGTAATTGACTAAAGTGCATTGAGAAATCAGTTAAGCCCATCGCTAATAATAGCTTTGTCAATGCAGGGTCTCCTGCCATCTCGCCGCACACTGCAATCGGTACCTTAGCCTTTTGAGCCTGCCGAATAATGGAAGCAATCAAATTTAATACTGCTGGATTTAATGGATCATACAAATGGGCAACAGCGTGATCAGCGCGATCGATTGCTAAGGTGTACTGAATTAAATCATTGGTACCAATCGATAAATAATCAAAATGTTTTACAAAGAGAGGCATCATTAGGGCTGCTGCTGGAACCTCAATCATGGCCCCTACCTGTATATTGGTATTAAACGCTTGGCCCCGCTCATAAAGTTGTTGTTTTGCTTTATCAATTAAGCGCAAACTTTCATAGATTTCCTGAGCATGTGCAACCATCGGTAGTAAAAGCCGTACCTGCCCATGTGCGGATGCTCGCAAAATAGCGCGCAACTGGGTTAAAAAAATCTCTGGCTCGGATAGGGACCACCGAATTGCTCGTAAGCCGAGTGGTGATGTACCAGTACTTCCAGTCTCCGCCCCCGATACTGATTTATCAGAGCCAATATCAATCGTTCGAATATTCACGGGTAAGCCAAACATAGCCTCGACTGCACGGGTATATTCTTGATATTGATTTTCTTCATCAGGCAAACTATGTTCTTGGTTCATAAATAGAAATTCAGAACGAAATAAACCAATCCCTACTGCACCTAATTCAATCGCATGTCTAGCATCCTCGGGTAGTTCAATATTGGCAAAGAGTTCAATCTCAACACCATCCCTTGTTTTAGTTGGGCTATATTTAATCTCCTGTAACTTTTGCGTATCGCGATCCTGTTCGGCTTGCAAGGTGCGATATTGGCTCAATAGCGCCTCATCGGGAGCCACAATCACAATCCCAGCATCAGCATCAATAATTAACCAATCACCATGCTCGATGATGTCACTTGCGTGACGAATTCCGACTAAGGCCGGAATCTCTAAACTACGCGCAACAATTGCTGTGTGTGAGGTCTTGCCACCTAAATCCGTTACAAATCCACTTAAGGCATTCTCTTTAAAGCGCAACATGTCATGCGGGGCAATATCATGGGTCACCACAATAGAACCACCTTCAAAATCACCAGAAATTAATCCCTCACCCCCAATCACTGTTTGACGATTTTGCGAATGGATTGCCTTAATAACGCGTTCAGCAACCTGCCGAATATCATTACCCCGTTCCTTGAGATACGGATCATCGATCTCAGAAAATTGCTCAAGTAAATCATTAAGCTCTGTAGTGAGGGCCCAAGCAGCATTTAAACGTTTTTGACGAATTAACTCGAGTGGCTTTTGCGCCAAGGTTGGATCTGACAAAATCATTTGATGAACATCTAAGAATGCTGCCATCTCTTGTGGAGCATCTTTTGGTAAGACGGCTTTAAGGGTAGATAGCTCATTGCGAACTTGCTCAAAAGCCTGTAGCAACCTGTTAGCTTCAAGCTCTTCCGTACCTGGCTGTACTAAATAATGACTAACCTCGAGTGCTGCGCGTGATATTAGTACCGCCTTGCCAATAGCAATTCCTTTGGAGACCGATACGCCGTGGAGCGCAAAACTCATGCCTAATCACCCTCGCCAAAGCGGTCATTAATAAGGGCACCTATCGCGGTGAGGGCTTTATCTTCTTGCTCTCCAACCGTCTCTAATGTGACGATACTACCCATTCCGGCGGCCAACATCATTACACCCATAATACTTTTTGCATTAATGCGGCGCCCATTCTTACTCAGAAAAACTTCGCAAGGATACTCACTGGCTAATTGCGACAGCTTGGCAGAGGCTCGTGCATGTAAGCCTAATTTATTGATGATCTCTATATCAAGCTTAGGCATTATGAGTCTCCCGCCTTCTCGTTCATGACTAGCTCTACATTAATTAGCGGTGCGCCTAAACGAATAATGCCATTTTGGCCACCCTGTAAGGCCTTGAGTGCCAAGGATTCTAGGCCGTCAGCACGATAGGAAATAGCACGCATTAACATCGGCAAGTTAATGCCGGCTAAAACCAAAACCTTGCAGTCCACTATGCCTGGTTTTGTTAAGCGAGATGCCACATTAGCGGGGGTAGCCCCCATCAAGTCGGTTAACACTAGTATGCCAGCCTCGCTCTTTATTTGCACAGCAGCGGCCATTACTCGCTCTTCACTCGTGCGCACATCTTCATGTGGCGGAATATCGACCGCTGCGACTCGCACCGGAAGCTCTCCATAAGTATGCTCAATAAATCCCAACATTGCACCTGCAATGGGCGTATGCGCCACAATTAATATACTGGGCATGACTACGCTAGCTCCTTCTCAAGTAATGTCAGCCATTTTTTGGCAATATCCAAATTCGTTTGTTGAGTAATCTCTACAAAACAGGTAGGGCTGGTTACATTAATTTCGGTTAGATATCCACCAATCATGTCTAGGCCCACCAAAAATAATCCACGATTCGCTAGAATCGGGGCAAGGTGATTAGCAATTTCTTGTTCACGCGCTGTCAATGCCATCGCCAAACCTTTACCGCCTACCGCAAGATTGCCACGAATCTCAGATCCTTGCGGAATTCTGGCTAATGCATAAGGCATTACCTCGCCGCCAATTAAGAGAACGCGCTTATCTCCTGCGGTAATTTCTGGGAGATAGCGTTGGGCCATTAAGGTTCTAGCGCCATTCTCACCCAAGGTCTCAACAATACTGCCAAGGTTTAAGCCATCTGGCCCCACCCGAAATACTCCCATACCGCCCATGCCATCTAATGGCTTAATCACAATATCCTGAAGCAACGTATGGAAATTCCGAATCGCATGAATATCACGCGTGACCAATGTTGGAGGAATAAATTGTGGGAACTCGGTAATCGATAATTTTTCTGAATGATTACGAACTGCATCTGGGTTATTGAATACCCGTGCACCTTGTAATACTGCTGCTGATAATATCCACGTGCTCGTCAAATATTCGACTGTAAAGGGAGGGTCTTGGCGCATTAAGACCGCAGTAAAGTAATCCAAAGAGTGCTCTTCAACATCGCCTAATCGATACCAAATCAGATCGTTCGTTATTGTTAGGAGCTGAGCCCGCGCCCTGGCTTTGCCTTCCCCCCATAGCAAATCATGACTTTGTGCGTACCAAATGGTGTGCCCCGCACTTTGTGCGGCCCGCATCATCGCTAAGGTGGTATCTTTTTCTACCTTAAAAGAATCAAGTGGGTCGGCAATAAAAAGGAGCTTCATGGCAATGGCTAATATTAGGCAGCCTCTGCATCGGGGTCGGTTCGCTCCAGCTCAAGCGAGGCAGCCAGTAAGGCTAAGCGCGCCACCACGCCATACAGATAAAAACGATTGGGAGCGGCACTACCAGGCTTTGCTCGCATATCTGGCATTGCATTTTGTTCAAATGCCAGCGGTACAAAATGCATACCAGGGGCATTCAAATTCTCATCAGGCCCGCGATCGGTATGAACACGATAGAAGCCTCCCACCACATAGCGATCAATCATGTACACCACCGGCTCGGCTACTGCCTCGTTAACCTTCTCAAAGGTATAAACACCTTCTTGCACAATCACATCATTTACCTCTAGACCCTCTTTCACCACACTCATTTTGTTGCGATCGCGCCGATTTAAGTTCTTTAGGTCACTCGCATCATGGGCAATCATGACCCCCATGCCATAGGTTCCAGCATCGGGTTTGACCACAACATAGGGTTTATCTTTAATACCGTACTCACGATACTTTTTAGCTGTTTTCTTAAGTACCTGATCAACGGCTGCCATTAATTCTTCTTCACCCTTTTGCTCATGAAAGTTCATGCCTGAGCAGCGCGCAAAATAGGGGTTAATCATCCACAGATCAACATTAATTAGTTTGGCAAATTTCTTGGCAAGCTCTTCATAGGCTAAGAAATGATTCGACTTGCGTCGTATCGGCCAGCCAGCGTGCAAGCCGGGTAATAAATACTGCTCATGAACATTCTCCAAAATGGGAGGAATGCCTGCTGATAAATCGTTATTGAGCAAGATTGAACAAGGATCAAAATCTTTTAAACCCAAACGCGTCTTGCGCAACCCCAAGCGGGTTAGGGGCTCCAGAACTAAACGCCCTCCCTCTGGTAAATCGATCGCAGTCGGTTTCTTAATTTCATCCGATAAAGTGCCCAAGCGAACATTAAGACCAGCTTGTCGCAGAATCGATGACATACAAGCGATGTTTTGCAAATAGAAAGTATTGCGGGTATGACGTTCAGGGATTAGTAATAGGTTTTTAGCTTCGGGGCAGATCTTCTCAATCGCAGCCATCGCAGCCTGAACGGCTAATGGCAACATCTCTGGTGAGAGGTTATTAAAGCCGCCCGGGAAGAGATTGGTATCAATGGGGGATAATTTAAAGCCAGAGTTACGCAAATCAACCGAGCAATAAAAGGGCGGGGTATGTTCCTGCCACTCCAGCCTAAACCAGCGCTCTATTGTCGGAGTTGCCTCGAGTACTTTGGACTCAAGCTCTAGAAG
>RFQL01000002.1 GCA_009924985.1 Burkholderiaceae bacterium
TTGTTAAAGAGCTCTCGAAATTGTTTGGAGAAGAGGAGGGCAATAATTCCCCCACAGCCACCTAGCAGTTGCGCCAACCAAAGAGGAAGGGAACCAATCCCCATAAGCATTAGGTGCAATATGAACTTAAACATTCTCTAATGATATTCAATTAAATCAGGAAATTAACTTTTTTAGTAGATTCTGCTAAGATATGAAAATTCGCCGAGTTAAAGACAACTTGCGGGGCGAATTAAAAAAATCTGCTAAATCGTCGCCGTTGTATTCCCCGGCACGTGAAGTTGTCAGTGCCCTAGAAATGGAGAATAGAATGGCAAACGATTATTTCTTTACCTCAGAGTCGGTTTCTGAAGGTCACCCTGATAAAGTATCAGACCAAATTTCTGATGCAATTCTTGATGCGATCTTGACTCAAGACCCTAAAGCGCGTGTTGCGGCAGAAACACTTTGCAACACCGGATTAGTAGTCTTGGCTGGCGAAATTACGACCCATGCAAATGTTGATTACATCCAGGTAGCACGTAATACCTTGCGAGAAATTGGCTATGACAATACTGATTACGGCATTGACTACAAAGGCTGCGCCGTGTTGGTGGCTTATGATAAGCAAAGCCCTGATATTGCTCAGGGTGTGGATAAAGCCCACGACGATGGCTTAGATCAAGGGGCAGGCGATCAAGGTTTAATGTTTGGTTACGCTTGCGATGAGACCCCCGAATTAATGCCTCTTCCTATTTTTCTATCGCATCGTTTGGTAGAGCGGCAATCGCAATTACGGCGTGATGGTCGTTTAAATTGGCTACGCCCTGACGCAAAGTCCCAAGTTACATTGCGCTATGTCAATGGCAAGCCCGATTCGATTGATACCGTGGTTCTCTCCACTCAGCACTCTGCTGATATTCCTTTAGAGAAATTACGCGAGTCTGTGATTGAAGAAATCATTAAGCCAGTATTGCCAAAGAACTTGATTAAGGGTGATATCAAATACTTGGTAAATCCCACGGGTCGCTTTGTCATTGGTGGTCCACAGGGCGATTGCGGCTTAACAGGGCGCAAAATTATTGTAGATACCTATGGCGGTGCTGCACCGCATGGGGGCGGCGCTTTCTCGGGCAAGGACCCTTCTAAGGTGGACCGTTCAGCAGCCTATGCAGGCCGTTATGTTGCTAAGAATGTGGTAGCCGCAGGCCTTGCCAGTAAGTGCCTAATCCAGATCTCGTATGCAATTGGTGTGGCGCGCCCCACTTCGGTGATGGTAAGCACCTTTGGAACTGGCAAGATCCCCGATGAGCAAATTGCGAAATTGGTATCAGAGCACTTTGACCTTCGGCCTAAGGGTATTGTCAAGATGCTAGATTTGTTGCGACCAATCTATAAAAAAACAGCTGCTTATGGCCATTTTGGGCGTGAGGAGCCTGAATTTACGTGGGAACGCAAAGATAAGGCTGCGGCACTTAAGGCGGCAGCAGGCATCTAGCCGAAAACTTGTTTACAATTTAAGTATTCCTTCAAGGAGCGTTGCAAGGGGCCGTGATTTATATGCGCCTCCCAGGCTTGGAGGGGAGTTACTTGGTAACTTCATTGCAACCGCGCTCGCTAACCCTATTGTCAATTGGTTAGCGAGTTTCTTGAACTTGCTCCGCTTGACGATCTTTAGCTGGAGCTTGTATGAACACCATTACAGATATCAAACTCGGTAGCGATTACGCCATTGCCGATATTAATTTAGCTGACTTTGGTCGAAAAGAAATTAAGATCGCCGAAACCGAAATGCCAGGCCTCATGGCCATTCGTGAAGAGTTTGCAGCAAAACAACCGCTTCGGGGTGCTCGTATTACCGGCTCCTTGCATATGACCATTCAAACCGCTGTGTTGGTTGAAACCCTTGAAGCCTTGGGAGCCGAAGTACGCTGGGCTTCTTGTAATATTTTCTCGACCCAAGACCATGCAGCAGCAGCAATTGCGGCCAATGGCACACCCGTATTTGCAATCAAAGGTGAGACCCTAGAGCAGTACTGGGATTACACCCATAAGATTTTTGAATGGGCTGATGGTGGTTTCACCAACATGATCTTAGATGATGGCGGCGACGCTACCTTACTGTTGCATCTTGGGACCAAAGCAGAAAAAGATCAGGCTGTTCTTAATCATCCCACGAGCGAGGAAGAGCGCATTTTGTTTGCGGCCATAAAGGGCAAGATAGCAGTCGATCCTACTTGGTACTCTACCCGATTAGCCAAGGTAAATGGAGTCACTGAAGAGACAACCACGGGCGTACATCGCCTCTATCAAATGCATGCTAAGGGCGAACTTCGCTTTCCGGCGATTAATGTGAATGACTCTGTGACCAAGAGTAAGTTTGATAACTTATATGGTTGCCGCGAGTCTTTAGTAGACGCGATTAAGCGCGCTACGGATGTGATGATTGCCGGCAAGGTCGCGGTGGTCGCGGGCTATGGTGATGTCGGTAAGGGCTCTGCTCAAGCCTTGCGTGCCCTCTCTGCTCAAGTATGGGTTACAGAGGTAGACCCCATCTGTGCATTACAAGCTGCGATGGAAGGATATCGTGTGGTAACGATGGACTATGCAGCTGATAAAGCGGATATATTTGTGACTGCTACGGGTAATTATCACGTGATTACGCACGATCATATGAAGAAGATGAAAGATCAGGCAATTGTTTGTAATATCGGTCACTTTGATAATGAAATCGATATTGCGGGGATTGAAAAATATACTTGGGAAGAAATTAAGCCTCAAGTGGATCATGTCATATTCCCAGCAGCCAACGGTGCCCCTGAAAAACGCCTGATTATTTTGGCAAAAGGCCGTTTAGTGAATTTGGGTTGTGGTACAGGCCATCCGTCTTATGTGATGAGCTCATCATTTGCAAATCAAGTGATTGCGCAGATTGAGCTGTGGGGGGCAGCAGGTACCACTAAGTATCCAGTGGGCGTATACACCCTACCAAAGCATTTAGACGAAAAGGTGGCGCGTTTACAGCTTAAGAAGCTTAATGCACAACTAACAGAACTAAATGATCAACAAGCCTCTTATATTGGTGTGAAAAAAGAGGGTCCATTTAAGCCAGAAACCTATCGTTATTAATGCGGACAAATAATCATGGAAATTAGTATTGAGTTTTTTCCACCAAAAACAACAGACGGCTTAGATCGATTAGAGAAAATTAGGCAGCAATATAACGCGCAGCTCAATCCAGCTTTTTATTCTGTTACTTATGGCGCTGGAGGCTCGACCCAAGCTGGCACATTGCAGACGGTGCGCATGATTCATGGGGCTGGTGATGTGGTTGCTCCGCATTTATCTTGCGTTGGAAATACCCGTGCTTTGGTAGCGGAGCTCTTAAGCCACTATAAAGAGCTTGGCATAAAGAAAATGGTTGCTTTAAGGGGGGATCTGCCATCGGGAATGGGGCAATATGGAGAGTTTCATCATGCCAATGAATTGGTTGAGTATATTCGAAGCCAAACGCAAGACTGGTTTCATATAGAAGTGGCAGCCTACCCAGAGTCACACCCTCAAGCAAAGTCGCCAGAAAAAGATATTGATTTTTTTGTTCAGAAAGTTCGCGTAGGCGCAAACTCTGCTATTACACAATATTTTTTTAATTGCGACGCGTATTTTCGATTTGTAGACGAGGTGAGTCGTCGGGGTGTTGATGTTCCAATTGTTGCGGGTATCATGCCCATAACGAGTAGCGCTCAATTGTTGCGATTTTCTGACGCCTGTGGCGCCGAAGTTCCTCGTTGGGTAAGACTTAGGCTCCAGTCATTTGGTGACGATACTCTTTCAATAAAAGCCTTCGGTGAAGAGGTTGTCACCAATTTATGTGAAAAATTGATTGCTTCCGGAGTGCCCGGATTGCATTTTTACTCATTAAATCAGGCTGAACCCACCCTCCGAATTACAAAAAATCTTAAGTTAACCAAATCCTGAGTTAAATTCAAACTTTGGGATAAATAGAGGAATTTGTCAAAATATAATCAAGTGGTTGATCATGATCTTGGGGCCTCCAAAGATCATGATTTAGCTTTTGCCAATCGTACGCAATTCCTACTGTTTTAAATAAATGACCCTCATTTTTTAGATTAAATATAGTTCGGTCAAAATAACCACCGCCATAACCTAGCCGCCAGTATTGGTTCTGATAAAAGCCCCATCCAACACAGGGAATTAGGATGCAATCAGGGTTCACCAAAAAACAATTTTTTGAATTGGGGTCAGGCTCAGGGATTCCAAAGCGATTATTAATTAGTTGATCAGATTCTGACCAACTATAAAAGCGCATTGTTTTATTAATTTCAATTTTGGGAAGCAGTAGCATTCGCTTCAGGTTTGATTTGCGCCACCATAAAAGCAATTTGATTAAATTTGGCTCATCTTTATACGGCCAACAAAAGGCAATTGAATGATAGTCTGAGCAAATATTGGAGAGGAAATCCTCAACATTGCTTAAAAGACCTAAGTTATCTCCTTCAAAGTTCGGACTTTTTATAAACTTAGCTCGAGTAGATAATAAATTGCGGCGAACTAGATCAATTGGGGTGTGCATGGATTCAATTATCGAGGGAAAATAGAAGGATGTCCAAAAATTTATTTACCCCAAAATCAGCAAAACACGCTTTTGCCTTTTTGGCTTGCGTTCTAGTTCTTAATCTCGGACTCTGGCAGCCCGGCTTTGCCAAATCACCCAATAAGGTTAAAGCGCAACATAATCTATCAGAGTCTTATGAGCTTAGCGAAGCAGATAAATCATTTATTGAGTTACGTGATGCGGCCAGAAAGAATGATGTGGTTCGGAGTGGGCAGCTAGCAGCCACATTGGTGAACTATCCCTATACAGACTACATCCGCTATTTTCGTATAAAGCCACAAATGTTTGATAAGGGCAATGAGGCGCGTGCCGATACGATTGTGGATGAAGAGGTGCATGCTTTTTTAAAGACTTATGACAGTACTGCTATTGCTGATCGATTACGCAATGATTGGTTACTCGTTCTTGGTAAACGAAAAGATTGGCAGCAATTTGATAAGGAGTATCCACTCTTTATGCTTGATGACGACACTAATGTGAAATGCTATGCATTGCAATCGCGACTTGCAAAGCAAGAAGATCCAAAACGCATCGGGGAAGATGCTTTAAAAACCATGATCGATCCACGTAATTTCGGCTTAGCATGTCAAGAGTTAGTTCCCATGCTTGTGCAGGCTAAAGGGCTGACAATAGGTCAGGCAAAAGCGTTAGGGCGCTCTGCTGCCGAAATGAATTTAGAGACTATTGGAAAGCGGATCGGAGGCGAGGATCCAATTGCAGCGGTAGTGCGGTCTGCACGTACGGATGCCAGCAAGACTTATCGCGAATTCTTACAGTCCAACACGCGCTTTAGCAAAGAGGATCAAGCATTGGCTTGGGCAGTTATTGGTCAATTTTTAGCAAAACGTTTGGACCGTAATGCGATCGATGCTTACCGTCGACAACAGCAGCTAGGTTTTGATGCCTTCTTATCAACTGAGAGCCAAGAGTGGAAAGTGCGTACTGCCTTACGTGCCCACGATTGGCAATTAACCAAAGACACGATTGAGAAAATGAATCCCGCAGTAAGACAAAGGGATCCCGCATGGACCTATTGGTACGGTAGAGCCTATAAAGAGCTAGGCAATTCAGAATTAGCCAATCTCCAGTTTAAAGAGTTAGAGGACCAATACAACTTTTATGGACAATTGGCCCGGGAAGAGCTTGGAAAGCCAATATTGATTCCTGCTAAAGTCAAAGTGAGCGAATCAGAAATCAAAGGAATGGCAGTACGTAATGGGTTTGTTCGGGGCGAGCGTTTTTATGCCATGAATTTGCGATTTGAAGGAAATCGCGAGTGGAATTGGGAGTTGCGTAGTATGGGCGATAAGCAGTTATTGGCAGCGGCAGAATATGCCAAACGGATTCACCTTTATGATCGGACTGTTAATACGGCAGATCGCACAAAAGGGGAGCATGACTTTTCATTGCGTTACCCCACACCATTTAAAGAGCAATTGAGTCCGATCGCCAAAAATATTGATCTAAACCTGGCATGGGTATACGGTCTAATTCGGCAAGAGTCACGCTTTATTACAAACGCCTCCTCTTCGGTAGGTGCTTCGGGCCTCATGCAGGTCATGCCCAATACCGCTAAGTATGTTGCCAAAAAAATTGGGATGAACTCGTATACCAATGAGCGACTAAAAGATACCCAGACGAATTTAACTTTGGGTAGCCACTACCTTAATATGGTGCTACAAGACCTCGATGGTTCTTGGGTACTGGCCTCAGCTGCATACAATGCAGGCCCGTCTAGACCAAAGTCTTGGCGTGAGAAATTAACGCAATCAACGGAAGGTGCTATCTTTGTCGAATCCATTCCATTTAATGAGACTCGCACTTATGTAAAAAATGTTCTGGCCAATGCAACGTATTATTCACTTTTAATGGATGGAAAGTCGAGCACCATGAAACAGCGCCTTGGTACTATTCAGCCTAAAACAGCCGTGTTAAGTGAGTTACCATGAAACACGATGTTTTACTCGTTGGCGGAAGTGGTTTTATTGGAAAAACCATTGCTCAGCAGTTGCAGCAAAAAGGGTTTTCGGTCCTAATACCATCTAGACGTTATAGTGCCGTGCGCGATCTGCGCTTACTGCCAAGTGCCACTCTTGTTGAGACCGATATCAATCATCGCGAGGCGATTCAGGGGCTGCTCGCAGAGTTAAAACCAGGCGCTACGGTCATTAATTTAGTTGGGATTCTGCATGACAAAACGGGTGATCCATATGGCCCCGGTTTTAAAAAGGCTCATGTAGATCTTCCCCAAATGCTTCTTCAGGAGATGAAAGCATTTGGTCTAAAACGCTATTTGCATATGAGTGCTTTAGGGGCGCATTCTCAAGGCCCATCGATGTATCAGAGAAGCAAGGGCGATGGTGAGCGGTGTGTAGAGGACAGCGGTCTGGATTGGACCATCTTTAGACCATCGGTTGTTTTTGGAACACAGGATCAATTTATAAACACCTTTGTGAGTTTAGCCAAGTTATTTCCAGTAATTCCATTGGCCAATACCAAAGCTCTTTTCCAACCTGTGAGTGTCAATGATGTAGCCAAAGCGTTTGTAATGGCCATAGAGGATCCGCGTACTATTCATAGAATTTATGAGTTGGTTGGACCCGAGGTATTTAGCATGGAAGACTTAGTACGATTTGCAATTCGCAAAGCGGGTAAAAAGAATCCAGTCATTTCTTTACCAAATTGGGTCGGATACCTCCAGGCAGTTGCCTTTGAGTTTGGTCCCGGACCCACGCTAATGTCCCGAGATAATATTGCCTCAATGAGTATTCCCAATATATTGCCCCTTGGTGGCCGCGATGCCTTAAGTGAAGACTTTGGAATTGCTAAACAACGCTTAGAAAGTCTAATTGCTTGAAGATTTATCAGGTTGGTGGAGCGGTACGTGATCGCCTACTTGGGTTGCCAGTTCACGATATCGATTATGTGGTGGTCGGATCTTCGGTAGAGGAAATGCTTGCAAACGGATTTCGTCCAGTTGGCAGTCATTTCCCAGTCTTTCTGCACCCACAAACCCAGCATGAGTATGCCCTTGCCAGAACAGAGCGTAAAACTGCTCCAGGGCATCAAGGCTTTGTTTTCCATGCAGATCCAAGCATTCAGCTTGAGGATGATCTTAAACGACGTGACTTGACGATTAATGCGATGGCCCAAGAAGTAAATGCCAGCGGTGAACTAGTTGGCCATCTCATTGATCCCTATCAGGGCAAAGTAGATTTAGAGCAAGGTATATTTCGACATCTCTCCGATGCTTTTTCAGAAGACCCTCTACGAGTATTGCGAGTCGCTCGATTTGCTGCGCGTTTTCCAACATTCATGATAGCGCCAGAGACCCTTGCCATCATGAAGTACATGGTGGGCAAGAGTGAGCTAACGACTTTATCTAAAGAGAGAATTTGGCAAGAGCTTGCAAGAGCACTTAGATCCCAGGCGCCCGAACGCTTTATCGATGTTCTTGAGGAATGTGGTGCACTAGAGGAAATTTGGCCAACTGCATTTACCGTTCAATGGCGGAACATAAGCAGCAGAGAAGAAATGCTTACCCAATTAAATCAGGTTGTTACTATCCACCCTGAGCTAGATAAACGTCTAGCAATTCTCTTAAAGAAACTAAAGCCAGAAGAGATTGGCGCTTGGGGGGATGAGTTAAGGATACCAAATGATATTACTGAGTATTGTTTTACTATGGCTGAATTTGAAGAGTGCCGTGAGTTCATTTTGAGTCCTCAAATTGTGCTCGATTTATTTAATCGTACCGATGTGTGGCGCAAGCCAGCTCGCTTTACTGAGGTAATGAAGTTATTTGAAAGTATAGGAGTCGGAATTGCCAATTGGCCAAAATTATTAAATGCTGCGCTACAGGTTGATGGTGGTCAAATTGCAGCAAAGATTAGTCAGCAAGGTTCGAGCAGTAATCTTGGTGAGCAAATCCATCAAGCGGTAGTGCATGCACGATTAATGGCTATTTCACAGGCTTTAGATCAGTAAACACGATTACGACCAGATAAGCCAGGCAACTGGGTTAATCGAAGTTTTAGTTGCGTAAGATTTTTTCCAAAAGCAATTACCTTGAAAAGTTCGCCCATCTCTGCTTCCGATAATAACTTCTGTAGCGCATTCGAAATCGGGATAAAGTGTTCAACATCTTGCGGGTCTGATTTTTCTAGAACCAGTTCAGTAATTCCTGCGTCAAGCAGATAAGACGCTTGGCTTGAGTAAAAAAGCTCACCGTGGATACTCTTTTCTAATAGTCGCAATAGTCTAGAGCATTCAATATGGCATGTGATGTCGCAAATGCCCGGAAGTTGTAATACATTACTTAAAGCCTGATGTTGATAATGAGCCATTAAGGTCCCGTCTTGACGTTGGGGATGATAGTATTCTTGCTCAGGAAAGCCATAGTCAATGATTAATAATATGCCGCATTCTAGTCTGTCAGTCAACGCTCTGAGCCAAGCTTGTACTTGAGGATGAAATTCTGTGGTGTAGCCATCAGAAAATGCCTGTGTATTTCGTAATACTGGAGACAGGTCATTAAGCTCGGTGGTACTCAAGGCTGGCCCTACAGAATCTTTTAGTAAAAATGGTGAAGCATGAGGTGTGACTGCAATACCAAGATGATGCCAAGTATCGTTATGCAGACAAATCCGCTCACATGGAATAGCATCGAGTACCTCGTTGGCCAAGATCACCCCCTCAATGTGATCCGGGAATGAGCTTAACCAGTTGCACTGCGTATGAATTTTATTTTGATGGCAGACATCCTGCAAGAGAGATTGTTGACGTTTAGTGAGATCTGGCGAGAGCTCGATCATTTGGTATTCATCGAGATCAAACCCACGTCGATGTAACTCGATCAAAATTGATTTTGCAAGGCTACCTGTGCCCGCACCGAACTCGAGAATACGGGTAGGCAGGCCTTGCTGCTTAAACTTTTCGAGGATAGGCAAGACAGTATTAACGATAGTTTGACCAAAAAAAGGACTAATTTCAGGAGCGGTGATGAAATCACCTGCTAACCCAAACTTTTCTAGTCCAGCCGAGTAATAGCCTAATTTAGGGTCGTAAAGAGCCATATTCATATACCTAGAAAAAGGCATATACCCCCCATTTTGCTTAATTTCCTGGCAAATTTTAGCCATCATGGAGGCTAAACGCTCCTCTTCGGGCTGGGTCAGGTTAATATCCATAGCTCGTTAGTCTAAGAGAGTTTAGGTGGAAGGTTTAAAGACATCCTCGAATCGTACCGTTTTGCTTACTGGAGCGGCTAAGCGCTTGGGTAAAGTAATTACTTTGCACTTTGCTAAAGCGGGCTGGAATGTGGTGTTGCACTATGGCAGCTCGAAGCAGGCCGCCCTAGAAACACTGTCGCAGATAAAGGCTTTAGGGGTTCAGGCAATTGCAGTTCAGGCTAATTTGGCTGAGCCAGACTCAATGAAGGCTTTGTTCCAAGCGGGCGTTGATCAATTTGGTAGAATTGATTGCTTAATTAATAGCGCATCTGTTTTTGAATACGACCGACCTAGCCAGGAAGCGCATATTCTTTCCCAGGCCGGCCTCGTGCGCAATATGCAAGTTAATCTGGCAGCTCCCGTCTTGTTGGCACAGGAAATGTTTCACCATCTTCAAAGGCAGCCTCCACGAAACGATGAACTGGTTCCTGTCACCATTCAATTATTGGATCAAAAGTTAATTAATTTAAATCCAGATTATTTTTCGTATACCTTGTCAAAGAGCGCACTATTAACAGCCACCGAAATGATGGCACTCGATTTTGCCCCTACTTTACGCTCGGTTGGTTTAGCCCCAGGGATTACATTACCATCTGGCAAACAAACAGAAGCAGAGTTTTTGCAAGCGCATCAAATGACTCCCATGGGATATTCATCAAGCCCAGATGATATTGCACAGGCCGCACTCTTTATTGCGAATGCAAAGGCAATTACAGGTACAACTATTTATGTCGATGGCGGTCAACATTTAATTCCGTCGCAGCGCGATGTCATGTTTAATATTCAATAAGGTCAGCATGCACTCCCTTTTATCTCACCCAAGCCTAATACATTGTCGCCGTCTTTTTTTAAAAAATTATGAGACTTATATCAATATCGGAGTACATGATTATGAAAAAAAAGCTGAACAGCGTGTGATTTTTAATGTGGATCTCTATGTTCCTCTTGAACAAAATACGCCAAAGTACGATCGTCTAGATGAGGTATTAGATTATGACTTTATTCGTAAAACAATTACTCAGCGAGTCCAAAGAGGCCATATTCATCTGCAAGAGACCTTATGTGACGATATTGTGCAGGCAGTTTTAGAGCACCCCAGTGTGATGGCCGCCAGAGTCAGTACAGCAAAACCTGATGTCTATCCCGATTGCGAGGAAGTGGGTGTAGAGGTATTTAAGATTAAAAAGTCGAATTAGATAGACTATATTACTAACATTCGTCATGGTTGATACACGTAAGCAAGTATTTGAAGAAAATAAATTAGATAAAAAATTATCTCGTTTAGTGGGACAGGCTATTGCTGACTTTGGCATGATCGCAAATGACGATAAGGTAATGGTGTGTTTATCAGGCGGCAAGGACAGCTACACTCTATTGGATATTTTGATAAAGTTACGCGAACGTGCGCCAATCTCTTTTGAGATCGTGGTAGTGAACTTAGATCAAAAGCAGCCTAACTTTCCTGCAGAAATACTTCCTAATTACTTAAAACAACTCAATATTACATTTCATATTGAAGAGCAAGACACGTACAGTATTGTCAAGCGAGTAATCCCAGAAGGAAAAACAACCTGTGGTTTATGTTCGCGTTTGCGACGCGGTATTTTGTATCGCGTTGCAGATGAACTTGGGGCTACCAAGATAGCCTTAGGACATCACCGAGGTGATATTTTAGAGACTCTATTACTAAATATGTTTTTTGCAGGGAAGCTCAAAGGGATGCCACCAAAAATGCGTTCTGACGATGGACGGCACATCGTGATTCGTCCGCTGGCATATGTTCCAGAGAAATTAATAGAGCGCTATGCCACCATGATGAACTTCCCCATCATTCCATGTGATCTATGTGGCAGTCAACCTAATTTACAAAGAGCAACGATGAAGAAGCTTTTGCGGGATTGGGAGAAACAATTTCCGGGTCGCGTTGAAAATATTTTTCGGGCAATGCATCACATCGTTCCCTCGCATCTAATGGATCCAAATGCTTTTAACTTTCAAGATTTAGAGATTCATCAAGACCTTAGTGAACTGGGAATGAACCTCGAGGGAGATTTGGCTATTGACGAGGGTGAAGATATATGTGCCTTGACCGAGCAAACTCAATTTCCTGTTTCATTTGTTGAGAAGTCTTAACTTAACAGCTCAAGAGCATTCTTATTAACCTGTCTCAAGCCCTATACTTATGGCTATGAATATTGTGATACTAGCAGCAGGCCAAGGCAAGCGCATGAAATCGGCTTTGCCCAAGGTTTTACAACCTTTGGCAGGTAAACCCCTGTTGGAACATGTTTTAGAAACTGCAATTTCTTTAATAAGAGGGGCAGAGCCGATAGTGGTTATTGGACATGGGGCAGAGCATGTCAGTTCATTTCTAGATGATTTAGCAGTTCGTGACCCACGCTTTAAAGTGGTTAAAACAGTGTTACAAAAAGAGCAAAAGGGGACCGGTCACGCACTCTTGCAGACTCTGTCTAGATTAAATAAAGAATTACCAACTCTAGTGTTATACGGTGATGTGCCATTAATCACTAAAGATACGCTTCAACTCCTCATACGCTTAGCTGATGGAGTTCGCTCTAAGCGGTCAGCTCTTGGCTTATTAACCCAAAATATGGCAAATCCAATAGGATATGGACGAATTGTGCGCGATCAAGATGGATTGGTAAGTGCAATCGTTGAAGAAAAAGATGCCAGTTCAAGTATTAAGGGAATCGCCGAAATTAATACGGGCATTATGGTTCTGCCCACCGACTCGTTACCAAAATGGCTGAAGAGCTTAAGGACTAAAAATGTCCAAGGGGAGTATTACTTAACTGATGTGATTGCCATGGCTGTGCGTGATGGTATTCCCATACGAACCTCGCAAGCAAAGAATGAGTATGAGATTTTAGGGGTCAATAGTCGTGATCAGTTAGCTTCGTTAGAGCGGCAATTACAAAAACAACAAGCAGCCGCCTTATTAGAATTAGGCGTTACTTTATTTGATCCTGAGCGTATCGATATTCGGGGTGAACTTGTTTGTGGACAAGATGTATGGATCGATATCGGATGTGTATTTGAAGGTCGCGTTCAATTAGCAAATGGAGTTCATATAGGCCCGTATTGCGTCATCAAAGATAGTCAAATTGGGGCCAATACCGAAGTTGGAGCTTTTACGCATATCGATGGAGCACAAATTGGTGTTGATGCCCGAGTGGGGCCCTATGCGCGTATTCGACCGGGTACGATATTGGCGAACGAAGTTCATATTGGTAATTTTGTCGAAGTTAAAAATACAAGGATTGCAGCACAGAGTAAAGCGAATCATCTCGCCTATGTGGGCGACTCGATCGTCGGGGCGCGCGTCAATATTGGTGCTGGCACCATTACCTGTAACTACGATGGTGTCAATAAGCACCAAACGATTATTGAGGATGATGCATTCATTGGGTCTGATACACAGCTAGTAGCACCTGTGAAAGTAGGCAAGGGAGCCACCTTAGGAGCGGGGACCACCTTAACCAAAGACGCTCCTGCTGGAAAATTAACGGTATCGCGTGCTAAGCAAGTCTCCTTAGACTGGCAACGGCCCATTAAGATCAAGCCTAAATCTAGCAAAGCAAAGAAATAATCTATGTGCGGAATTGTTGGCGCAGTTTCTAAAAGTAATGTAGTTGATACCTTAATTGAGGGTCTACGACGCCTAGAGTATCGAGGCTATGACTCATGCGGTTTTGCAGTAATTGATACAAGCAAACCCAGTCATCCTCTGCAAAGAGCGAGAACAACAGCGCGTGTGGCTGATTTAGCAAAACAGGCCAGTGAATTCAATGGGCATATTGGTATTGCACATACTCGTTGGGCGACTCATGGTAAACCTGATACGCAGAACGCACACCCCCATATCTCGAATAATTTAATTGCGCTGGTACATAACGGAATTATTGAGAACTATGAGCCGTTGCGTGAACAACTGATTACTGCTGGGTATCAGTTTAGTTCGGAGACTGATACCGAGGTCATCGCGCACTTAGTCCATTGCGAGTATGTGAAATTGGCTAAGCCTGATTTAAGAGAGGCTGTAGCTGCGAGTATTTTGCAGTTAAAGGGAGCCTATGCGATTGCAGTCATTTCTCAAACAGAGCCAAAGCGCTTAATTGGTGCGCGTGCAGGATCTCCCCTGATTGTGGCGCTTGGCAATGATGGTCATTACCTATCATCTGACGCATTGGCATTAGCTGGAAAAGCGCAGACCATGATCTACCTCGAGGAGGGAGATTTGGTGGCGCTTGATGAGCGTGATTACGACATTTGGGATTGCAATGGTAAAAAAGTAGATCGTGAAGTTAAGTCAATGCCAATGCAAGCAGAAGCAGTTGAATTAGGCCCCTATCAGCATTTCATGCAAAAAGAGATTTTTGAGCAAGCGCGTGCAGCCTCAGACACAATTGCACATATTTCTGAGTTTGGACCAAGCCTTTTTGCCGCCGATACTAGAGAGTGGGAAGCATTTGATCAGGTTTTACTCCTAGCGTGTGGCACCAGTTATTACTCAGCCTGCGTTGCTAAATATTGGTTTGAGGAAATTGCACGGATTCCTACTCAAGTGGAAATTGCGAGCGAGTATCGCTATCGCCAATCGATTCCTAGGCCGAATACCTTAGTGATTGTTGTTTCACAATCGGGAGAAACTGCTGATACATTGGCGGCCTTACGACATGCAAAGCAGCTTGGTCACTCTATGACCTTATCAATTTGCAATGTTGCCTCAAGCGCTATGGTTCGGGAGACTCGGTGGCACTTTTTAACACATGCTGGTACAGAAGTGGGCGTGGCTTCTACCAAAGCCTTTACTACCCAATTACTCGCCTTGTACTTATTGACCTGCTCAATTGCAAAGCGAAACGGATTCTTATTCCAAGATGCCGAGAAAAAGGCACTCGATAATTTACGACACTTACCACAAGCGATTCATGCGGTCTTGGCACTGGAGCCGCAGATTATTTCTTGGAGTCGGTTATTCACAAAATGTGAAAACGCACTATTTCTGGGGCGAGGGGTTCATTTCCCAATCGCGCTAGAGGGAGCGCTTAAGTTAAAAGAAATTTCCTATATCCACGCAGAAGCCTATCCGGCTGGTGAATTGAAACACGGCCCATTAGCCCTAGTAACTGACAAAATGCCAGTTGTAACGGTGGCACCTAACGACACCCTACTCGAAAAGCTTAAGTCAAATATGCAAGAGGTTAAAGCGCGTGGTGGACAGCTATTTGTTTTTGCAGATCAGGGCACGCAAATTAAAACTGAAGAAGGTATTCGAGTTATTCGCTTACCCGAACACTATGGAGATTTATCTCCTATCTTGCATGTCATTCCGCTGCAGCTGTTGGCCTACCACACTGCCTGTGCCTTAGGAACAGATGTGGATAAGCCACGTAATTTGGCCAAAAGCGTTACGGTGGAATAAATCCGCATTAAATAGCATCCTTGTGGTCAAATATTAGGTGTGAAAAGTCGTTTAGCAACCCCATATTTTTCTTGAAAACCCCAGATGCCATATCCTAGTAAAAATGGCTTGGCATTGATTATTTCTCTTTGCCTTGGGGCATGTGCAATAGGACCTGATTTTAAGAAGCCAGACGCACCAAAGGTCACTTCGTTTACAGAAAAGCCTATTAGCAATCAATTAGTAACTGCGCCAAGCGTGGGCGGAACGGTGCAGAGTATCGAACCCGCAGGAGATATACCTGCCGAGTGGTGGGCCTTGTACCGTTCGCCCGAACTTGATGCTTTGATTAAGCAAGCTTTAAAACGTAACCCAAATTTAGCAGCTGCAGATGCTACATTACGCGCTGCTCAAGAAAATGCCAATGCAGCATTTGGATCCCTTTTATTTCCCAGTTTTGGTTTAGGAGGAAGTGCTACCCGTCAGCAAATTAATCCATCTTCCTTTGGGCAAGCGGTCGGTAGCCCCAGTATTTATAACGTCTATAGCACCTCTGTTTCTGTGAACTACAACCTCGATGTCTTTGGCGGTGCTCGCCGCGCTGTGCAAAGTGCACAAGCTCAGGCAGAGATCTCGGGATTTCAGCTTGAGGGCGCATATTTAAATCTGACAGCTAATATCGTCACCACTGCTATTCGTGAAGCAGCACTTCGTGCTCAGTACACATCCAATTTAGAGATCTATGAAGCTCAAAAAAATCTTGCCGACATTATTGCAAAGCAACTAGAAATTGGAACTGCGTCACGGGTTGATCTCACCTCGCAAATTTCATTAGCAGCAAGTTCACAGATTGACTTACTCAACCTTGACAAGAACCTCTCATTTACTCGCAATCAACTATCCGTATTTGTAGGCGAGTTCCCAGGGAATGCCTTACTGGCTAAATTTGATTTGAATACATTAAATCTTCCCGAGAAAATTCCTCTATCGATACCATCAGAGTTAGTTCGCCAGCGTCCAGATATAAGGGCTGCAGAGTCTTATATTAAATCGACTAATGCCTTAGTGGGTGTTGCAACTGCTAATTTACTGCCGCAAATTAACCTCAGCGGGGCTATCGGATCACAGGCTTTAACCACCGGCGCATTGTTTGGACCCAATGCGGCAATTTGGTCGGTTGCCGGAGGTGTCTTTCAACCATTGTTTCAGGGAGGCGCCATACTTGCTCAGCGTCGAGGCGCTATCGCAACCAATGAGGCTGCTGTCTTTCAGTATCAGGCAACTGTGCTAAATGCCTTTCAGGAAGTAGCTAATGCACTAAAGGCTTTAGAAAGCGATGCTCTCGCTTTAAGAGCGGCATCGGAAGCAGAGCGGAATGCCTTAGAGTATCTGAATTTACTAGAGCAACAATATAAATTGGGAACAGGAAGTTATTTGGCCGTATTAATCGCTCAAAGACAGTATCAGCAAACCAAGTTTCGTTTGATTGATGCCCAAGCCAATCGCTTTGCCAATACCGCGGCTTTGTTTGCTGTCCTAGGCGGCGGTTGGTGGAATCGGACTGGCCCTGCTTATCAAGCTCAGAAAACACAAACTTCCCCTCACCAAGGCATTAGCCAGCAAGAGACGCGCCAATGAATGTAATACATACCATCATCGCCTGGATACAAAATACACTCTTGAGTGTAAAAACACTTGATTTGGTATTGTCGCCATTTCGATGGCTAGCCAATGCTTTGAGGCCACGAGACCGTTTTAGAAAAACTAAAGCATACGCTGCTCTCATGCAGATGCCACTCTTAAAGCGCCGCATGATTGTGATGCTGATAACGGTGTTTGTGCTCCTTGGCCTGATCGTGGCCTTTAATCAATTAAAAACTCTTCTGTTTAATCACTTTATGGCCGGTATGGGTTTACCCCCGGCAACAGTAAGTACTATGGTTATTGAAAAACAAGAGTGGCAACCGAAAATGACAAGTGTTGGTAATGTGCGCGCATTTCGGGGGGTTGACTTAAGTACAGAAATCGGTGGTTTGGTATTAAATGTACCAATCAAATCCGGCCTAGATGTGAAAGAGGGCGATCTTCTCATCAAATTAAATGATACAGCCGACCTTGCGCAGCTAGAGGCAATGAAGGCGATGGCAGATCTTGCCAAAGTCATTAATGAGCGAGACAAGGCTCAGCTTGCAATTCAGGCGATTAGTAAAAATGTGTATGACACCAGCACTGCAGATATGAAAGCAAAGCGTGCACAAGTGGAGCAGCAAATCGCATTAGTGGCTAAAAAGAATTTGAAGGCTCCATTTAGTGGGCGCGTTGGCATTGTGACGATTAATCCTGGTCATTATGTTAATCCTGGAGATAAGCTGCTTACCTTACAAACAATTGATCCAATTTTTGTAGATTTCACCTTGCCACAAAGCTCAGCTGGAACTATTCAGGCTGGACAAACAATTGAGTTACAGACAGACGCATTTAAGGATGCAATATTTAAAGGAAAGATTACTGCAGTTAGCCCAAAGGTAGAACTTAATACACGTAATATTCAGATTGAAGCGCAGATTAGCAATCCAGATAAAAAGTTATTACCGGGGATGTTTGCTAATGTGAACATTAATCTGGGCGAAAAACTTCAGCTTCTAACCCTTCCACAAACCGCTGTGACCTATAACCCATACGGCAGCACTGTGTTTATTGCTAAAAAGACAGATCGGATCAATAAAAAAGGTGAGCCGATCATGGAAGCGCAACAGATTTTTGTGACACCAGGACTTACGCGGGGGGATCAGGTCGCTATTATCAAAGGCTTAGAGCCAGGGATGACTGTCATTACTAGTGGTCAACTCAAGCTAAAGAACGGTACGCCACTTATTATTAATAATAGTGTCTTGCCGGCTAACTCACCAAATCCTAAACCACAAGAGCAATGAGTCAGGACTTTACGCGGCACCAATGGACGGATATTTTTATTCGTCGCCCAGTTTTGTCAATCGTTGTTAGTTTATTAATTCTATTACTAGGCCTAAAAGCCGTTGGCTCTTTACCGGTTAATCAATATCCCCAATCCCAAAATGCGGTTGTAACCATTACAACCGCATACTTTGGTGCTGACCCAGAAACCATCGCCGGTTTTATTACTCAACCCTTAGAAGGGGCTATTGCCCAAGCACAGGGCATTGATTACTTATCGTCAATAAGTATCAGTGGAGTTTCAACTATTACAGCAACCTTGCGGCTTAACTATGATGCGAATAAGGCATTGACGCAAATTAATACGCAAATTAGTTCAGTCCGCAATCAACTGCCGCCCCAAGCACAACAGCCGATATTGACGGTACAAGTTGGGCAATCAACAGCTGCTATGTATATGGGGTTTTATAGCGATGAGATTGCCAATAACAGTATTACGGATTATTTGTTACGCGTAGTGAAGCCAAAGCTGGACTCGATCAATGGCGTACAAAATGCTGAGATCCTAGGGGGACGTAAATTTGCTTTACGAGCATGGCTAGATCGCGATCGAATGGCAGGCTTAGGCGTTTCTCCCGACGAAGTATATGCAGCGTTAGCTGCCAATAATTATTTATCTCCAGTCGGAAGCACAAAAGGACAAATGGTTTCGGTAGACTTGGTCGCCGGCACTGATTTACATTCTCTCGATGAATTTCGGAAATTAGTCATTAAACGAAATGGTGCTGATATTGTTTACCTTGAGCAGGTTGCAACCGTAACTTTAGGCTCAGAAGATTACAACAATAATGTTGCCTTCAATGGTAAACAATCGGTGTTTATAGGCATTAAGGTTGCACCCGATGCCAATTTATTGGATGTAGCAAAACGCATTCGCAATACATTTCCAGATATTCAAAAGCAGTTACCCACTGGTTTAGATGCAAAAATCGTATTTGACTCTACGGATTTTATTAATACATCCATTGAGGAGGTTGTGAAAACTCTTCTAGAGGCATTAATTATTGTGACGATTGTGATCTATCTATTTTTAGGTAGCTATCGAGCTGTGGCCGTTCCAGTGCTAGCTATGCCACTTTCCTTAATTGGCACTTTCTTCATGATGCAAGCCCTTGGCTACTCCATTAATTTGTTGACCTTGCTGGCATTGGTATTAGCGATTGGCTTGGTCGTAGATGATGCAATTATTGTGGTTGAAAACGTTGATCGTCATATGAAAGAGGGTGAATCTCCTCTGGATGCTTCTTTAATCGCAGCTCGAGAGCTGGGCAATCCTATTTTGGCAATGACCGTTGTCTTGATTGCGGTTTATATCCCCATTGGCTTTCAGGGAGGTTTAACAGGCGCCCTCTTTACAGAATTTGCTTTTACGCTAGCGGGAGCGGTGGCCGTATCGGGCGTAGTAGCTTTGACTCTATCGCCAATGATGTGTTCACAAATTTTCTCGCAGGAAGAAGAAATATCACCTTTTGTCAAAAAGATTGATGCCGTATTCGAGCGAGTGCGCCACTCTTATCAAGAAACGCTGCGTGATCTTTTATCAACTTGGCAAGTCATTATCGTGATGGGCGCTTTATTACTTGGTGGCGTTGTTTATCTCTATGCTACTGCCCGTTCAGAATTAGCTCCAACAGAAGATCAGGGCATTGTTTTGATGTCAGCGACTGGACCACCTAATTCAACAGTCAACCAAATGCAAGGCTATGCCGACCAAATTTTTCAGATTGCTAGCAAAGAACCAGAATATAAACAGATGTTCCAGATTACTAGTCCGACAACTAGCTTTGGTGGGGTGATCATGAAAGACTGGGGTGAGCGTAGTCGGAGTGCCACCAAGTTTCAAGAAGATCTACAAAATAAGTGGGGGAGTGTTGCTGGTACGCGGGTTGCGGCCTTTCAGTTTCCTGCTTTACCAGGCGCACAAGGATTTCCAGTGCAGGTGGTTATTAACACCACAGAACCCTACACCAATTTAAATGAGGTGTCCCAACAGGTTTTAGATAAAGCAAGGCAAAGCGGTATGTTTTTCTTTGTAGACTCTGATCTTAAAATTGATAAACCTCAAGATGTCTTGCAAATTGATCGTGAGAAAGTTGCCGCACTAGGAATGACCCAAAGAGATGTGGGTAACGCCTTATCAGCCGCATTGGGTGGTGGATTTGTTAACTATTTCTCTGTGGCAGGCCGATCGTATCGTGTGATCCCGCAGGTTAAACAAATGGATCGATTAAATCCGGATCAGATATTGGATTACTACATTAAGACCCCAAGTGGTGCAATGGTTCAAGCGAGAACAATCGCAAGTATCCAAAGTCGAGTAGTGCCACAATCCATTAATCGATTTCAGCAGCTCAACTCTGCAACCATTAGCGGTGTTAGCACACCGTTTGTCTCGCAAGAGGAGGTATTGGGTTTTTTAGAAAAAACCATCAAAGAAGCGGCTCCATCCGGTTACTCGGTTGACTATGCAGGGCCGTCACGGCAATTTAAAGCAGAGTCTGGTGGTTTTTTGGTCACCATGCTCTTTGCTATATTAATTGTGTTTTTAGTTCTAGCAGCGCAGTTCGAGAGCTTTAGGGACCCATTGGTCATTTTGGTCTCTGTGCCACTTGCACTGTTTGGCGCCCTAATTTTTATCAATTTAGGCTTTACGACCTTAAATGTATATACCCAAGTAGGTTTAGTAACATTGATGGGCTTAATCAGTAAGCATGGTATTTTGATGGTTGAGTTCGCGAATGAGCTTCAACAAGCAGGACGAACAAAGCTTGAGGCAATTATTGAAGCAAGTAGCGTGCGCCTTCGCCCTATTTTGATGACAACTGCAGCCATGGTCCTAGGCGTGGTGCCCCTCGTGATTGCTTCGGGAGCAGGTGCAGCAGGGCGTCAGTCGATGGGAATCGTAATTTTTACAGGATTGGCGATTGGCACTTTG
Organism: Burkholderiaceae bacterium; assembly: GCA_009924985.1. Taxonomy (GTDB): domain Bacteria; phylum Pseudomonadota; class Gammaproteobacteria; order Burkholderiales; family Burkholderiaceae; genus Polynucleobacter. Next base: position 21,180 of record RFQL01000002.1, read on the forward strand.
TTTACTTTATTTGTGGTGCCAGCTATGTATCTGTATATCGGCGCCGATCACCAACAAAAGAAATTTAAACAAACTTAAGCATTATTCAATTACTTGTGTAAATAGGGTTTTAGCGCAAATCATTTCATACCAGCGCTTGATGTGCATCAGCTCTGTCCGCGGACCTGTTTTATCAGGGTACTGATCTGCCAACATGATCCAGCGCTTAACGCATAGTGCAATAGTAATGTCACCCAGATTAAATTTAGAGCCCGAGCAAAAAGCTTGATTGGTAAGGACTTTGTCAAAAATACCCAAAAGTCGATTGGATTCTTGGAAAGCATTTTTGATGACAAGGTAATCACGTTCTTCCTCGGGAACGCGGGTAAGGCCAAGAAATGGGATACGTAATGATGGCCATAGAGTACTAATTTGCCAATCCATCCATTTATCAGAAGAGGCTTGACCAGCAAGGTCATCTGGGAAGACTCCTGTAGAAGAAAACTTTTTAGCAAGGTAGCGCATGATGGTGTTCGATTCCCACAGTACAAGGGAGCCGTCCTCTAAGGTCGGCACCAAACCATTGGGATTTAGTTTTAAATATTCGGGGGTTTTATTGATCCCAAAATGAAGCCCGGCGTCGATTTGTTTAAAATCAGAACCCTCTTGTAAACCAAGCTCCGCAAACCCAAAGCACTTTTTGAACATTAATGGATGATTTTCTACCCCATAGTGTCATCATTTGATACTACCTTCTGGATCAAGAGCAAGTTGATTAAATTGACTTTGTGCAAATAAAAGTGGATAGCGATCTGAATCTTGCTCGATACTCAAAACACGTGCCACGATAATATGATGATCGCCGCCTTCATGAACAGCAACAGTCTCACATTCAAAATAAGCTAAACAATTAGCAAGACGCATTAAACCGCTTGGCTCAATCTGGTGTTCCATTTGAATACTATTTTTATTAAGTTGTTTTGCAAAGACAAGAGCCAAATCTTTCTGACTAACATCTAGGACATGAATGAGTTGTTTCTGCCCAATACGGAAAGAATTGCATAAGTCCGATTGAATGCCAATGCTCCAAAGCACCAATGGAGGATTGAGTGAGACAGTATTAAAGGAGCTGATTGTTATGCCAACAGGTTTGCCATTCTGATCGATGCCCGTAATAACAGTGACGCCGGTAGCGAAGCAAGAAAAAGCGCGGCGCAGTTCCTGAGCAGAAAATGGAGTTTGCAAAGACTTCTACTTTATTTGGTGTTGGAAGGCTTTAGGCCGGGAATAGGAATAAGCACCTCATTTTCATCGGCTTTCACGCACTTAAAGCGGTAGTCTTTGCCTGCTTTTGATATGAAACTAGCACCTATATAAAAATCAGACTTACAAATTTTGTTAGCAAAATCCATGACTTGTTGCGGGTCTCCACTAGAGTTGATGAGGCGCATATTACCCAGTGACATTGTTAGCTCAGTCGAAGCGCAAGCACTTAGGAAGAGTGGTACAACTGCTAGGATCAATATAATACGTTTCATGAAAAGCCTCATAATGAGATCTATTGCAGTAGGATAAACGCTTTTATAAAAGTTGCTTGAGTTCACACGTTCACGGATTGAAGATATGTTTAGAGCTATTTTAATTAATAAAGATGAGCAGGGCTACCGTGCTCAAGTGAGTAATCTAGAAGAAAGTACCTTACCTGAGGGAGATGTTCACGTTAAGGTGCATTACTCTACCCTCAATTATAAAGATGGTTTGGCGATAACAGGTAAGAGTCCGATTGTGCGAAGTTTTCCGATGATTCCAGGAATTGATCTCACGGGAGAAGTCATTGAAAGTACTAGCCCCGAATTTAAGTCAGGCGATTTAGTTTTATTAAATGGGTGGGGAGTAGGTGAATCCCATTGGGGTGGCTTAGCACAGCAGGCACGACTAAAGTCTGAATGGCTGATACCGTTACCTAAAGCATTTACAGCTAAACAATCGTTGGCTATTGGCACTGCCGGATACACTGCAATGCTATGCATTATGGCTCTCCAAAAACATGGTGTTCAAGCGGGCGATGGCGAGATCTTGGTAACAGGAGCGGCAGGAGGAGTCGGTAGTTTTGCAGTCAGTCTTTTATATCAGTTGGGCTATACCGTAGTAGCAAGCAGTGGTCGCCCAGAAGAAGGGGCGTATTTAAAAACTCTAGGTGCTAGCGAAGTCATCGAGCGCGCCACTCTTTCTCAGCCTGGCAAACCCTTGGCTAAAGAACGCTGGGCTGCCGTGGTGGATTCAGTTGGTAGCCATACATTGGCTAATGCCTGTGCGGCAACCAAAGCGAATGGCGCGGTGGCAGCGTGTGGTCTAGCTCAAGGGATGGATTTCCCGGCAAGCGTTGCCCCATTTATATTGCGCGGTATCACCCTGTATGGCATTAACAGCGTCACACAAGCAAAGGCCGTGCGAGTGGCGGCATGGAACCAATTAGCAAAGCTATGTAAACCAGAGCAATTGATGGAGATTGCCAAAGAGATTTCCTTAGAGGAAGCTATTCAGGCTGCTAGCGATTTAATTGAGGGCAAGATCCGTGGCCGGGTAATTGTGAATGTAAATCGCTAAATTCGCTTATGCCATTAGTGAGCCCACTGATCACAAAGTTTAAGAAAATTTTTGGGGAAAGATATTTTTCAAACGTAGAATGTGATCATACTCAATAAAGTCCGGAATTTCTCCTGACAGCAAGCGATCTTTATAGCTTTGCCACATCGCTGGATCAAATAAATCAGCATGGTGCTTTAGCAGTAGTTGTTTGATACGATCATTTCCTAGCAAAAAGGTTTTAAAGGTTTCAGGAAAGATATCTTTGGGGCCGACGCGATACCAGGGCTCGCTCGCCATTTCATCATCTTCATTACGAGGAAGGGGTACCTGACGTATCTCGCAATCAGTTAAGTATTCAATTTCATCATAGTCATAAAAAGCAACACGACCGTAGCGAGTTACGCCGAAATTTTTATAGAGCAGGTCCCCTGGAAAAATATTAGCAGCAATTAAATTCTTGATTGCTTCCCCATACTGAATGACTCCGTCCTCCACTTCGCTTGGCGATCCTTCTTGAAGACGAATATTTAGTGGTGTCATTCGTCTTTCAATATAGAGATGTTTGATGATCAGTTCGCTCTCTCCGCTGGGGTTGGTACTAAATTCCAACAAAGAAGAGCACTGCTCTTGTATTTCGGAAATGAGTGCTGGAGTGAAGCGTTCTAGTGGAAAGGCCACATTAGAAAATTCTAAAGAGTCTGCCATGCGCCCAACGCGGTCATGTTGTTTAACTAATTGGTACTTCGCCATAATTTGCTCACGGCTCGTTTCCTTGGGCGGCGGGAAATAATCTTTAATGAGCTTAAATACGTAAGGGTAGCTCGGTAAGTCAAATACCAGCATGACCAATCCGCGAATACCCGGAGCAATCCGAAAGCGATCGGTGGAGTGCATTAAGTGATGTTGAAAGTCTCTATAAAACAAGTTTTTGCCATGCTTTTGTAAGCCCACCATGTTGTAAATCTCTGCACGTGGTTTATGGGGTAATAGACTGCGCATGAATGTGACATAGGCTGACGGTACTTCCATGTCTACTAGAAAGTAGCTGTGTGTAAAACTAAAGATCAGGCGCAAATGGACTTCGGAAAGCAGGACCCCATCAATGACCAGTTGGCCTTTGGAATTGTGCATCAAGGCAATGACTAGTGGGAATATTTTTTCGCCATTAATGATGCGACCCATAATGTAAGCAGTTTTATTTCTGAAAAATAAGGTACTGAGAGCATGAATCTGGAAATCAGTTGAGCTGCTAGTGTCAGCTAATGAATTCTGAATTAACTCTGTTGTGAGATTGAGATCACGCTCCAAATCTTCAAAGGGATTATGTAGTTCAAAACTTGCTAATAAATTATGTAGTACCACCCTAAGTCCACTAATATCTCCAGGGTAGTAAGCCCGATAGGATGGCTTACTCGGAGCCTCGTCATTCTCTAAGTATTCAGTAGAAATAGTTGGTCGTACAAAGATAAATTTATTATTAAAGTAACGGCTCGCTAGAATCCGGGTAGTCACTGAATTAAAGAAAGTTTCGGCAAGTTCAGGTTGATGTAAGTTTGACAATAGGCCAATGTAATGAAGCTTTACTTGTTGCCAGATTTCATCGGAGATTGCATGGGCATCAAATTCATCTTCAAGTGCTAGTGCTGTTTCAATAACGCGTTGATCATAAAAGGTGATGCGGTCGCGTAAGAGTTGACGAATCCCATGCCAATCTTGTTTCTCAAAGGCATCTTTTGCTGAGCGACCGGCTTCCCTAAAAATACTGTAATGTCGCTGAAAACCCATTAACAGGGTCTGGGCCATATCAAAGGCGACCTGCGAGGATAATAGCTTTGGAAAGTGATTGTTCATAATAAGAGTGTATCTAGCATTTAAATTGGACTCAAAATGACCCAAGTCGACCCGCTACCTCATCATCCTGAAAGTCAGTTGATTTATCCATATGGGGAGACCCTAGCCGAGGCAGGTCAGACCATGGAGATTGCGCCAGGGATCTATTGGATTCGGATGCCTTTGCCTTTTGCTCTTAATCACATCAATTTATGGTTGTTAAAAGACCGAGTTGCCGATCAAGAGGGTTGGACCATCATCGATTGCGGAATTACAAACGATGAGACCAAAATACTTTGGGAGTCTATTTTTGTAAACCATCTCCAAGGACTCCCCATTTTGCGTGTCTTGGTTACCCATATGCATCCAGACCATATTGGCCTTGCACATTTTTTATGTGAGCGCTGGCAGGCTCCCCTATGGGTTTCGATGAGTGATTTTCTAATGGCACAGTGGTTAAGTAGCAAGGAGGGCGGAGTTGCTATTGGTGCTAGTAGCGGAAGTGGTGGAGCAGCAGATCATTATGCGCGCCACGGTTTGCTAGGTTCTGAAGATTTGGAGCGTATTCGAAGCCGCTCTGATTATTACAGTCGCCTAGTGCCGCAGGTGCCACGTCGCTATCGTCGCATTATGGAGGGCGATGAGGTTCAAATTGGAGACCATCGATGGAGGGTATCCATGGGCTATGGTCATGCGCCTGAACACGCCACACTCTATTGTTCAGCCCTGAATATTTTTATCTCTGGGGATATGGTCTTGCCTCGCATCTCCACGAACGTTAGTGTGTATGATGTCGATCCGGATGCCGATCCCTTAGGTTTGTATTTGCGCTCGCTAGACCAATGGCTATCTTTGCCCTTAGATGCTTTTGTGTTGCCATCACATGGTAAGCCCTTTAAAGGTTTACATACCCGTATTAAACAACTCCATGAGCATCATCGTGACCGCTTATCCGAAACTCTGGATGCTTGCCAAAGCCCAAAGCATGCCTTTGAGATTATTCCGGTGCTATTTCGGCGTAAGCTCGACAATCATCAGCTTAGTTTTGCCATGGGAGAAGCTATTGCCCATCTGAATCATTTGTGGCATCAGAGGAGGCTGCATCGCTTGCTTTGCGAGGACGGGATTTGGCGCTTTTGCGTGGTTTCGTCTTCGCAGAACGCTCTTTAGGGTCATTATTTGAGCTTTGGGAGTTTGCCATGGCATCCCCAAAGGATTTGATTGCCAAGAGAGTGGCTCTTTGTACTTCTAGGGTTTGGATGGTGGACTTTAGGACATTCAGATTGAGGGCAAGCCAAGACTCCACGCTCTTAAGGTCTTTAATGCGCTTATCCAGTTCTTCAATATCAAAAGAGGGCATTGCATTGTTTAAGCCAGCCATACCCGGAGCCATGCCAGGCATAAAAGACGAGCCCGCATGAGCGGCGTTATTTTGATCCCACATGGCTTTAAACATCTCTAGGCTTTGATTGAAATCCGGTATGGTGCCAAACATAAACTCTCCTAACAGGCTAAATAGTCACATTATCGATAAAATAATGGGTTGATGAAGATTAATCTCACTTCTGCAGCAATGCAAACCCAAATTAGTCCACCCAAGTCGGCTAAGCCCTATACCCGGGGAGCTAGCCTCCCATTACTTTTAAGGGAGCGTATCCTAATATTGGATGGCGCGATGGGGACCATGATTCAGCAAAAAAAGTTTAGTGAAGCGGACTATCGAGGCTTACAACATAGCCAACGTTTTGCTAATCATCCCGGGGATTTAAAGGGAAATAATGAGCTTCTGGTCTTAACTCAACCCGCCGCGATTCGTCAAATCCATGATGAGTACTTAGCAGCGGGAGCGGACATTATTGAGACCAATACCTTTGGCGCTACCTCGATTGCTCAGGAAGATTACAAAATGCCAGAGTTGGCCCGTGAAATGAATGTCACGGCGGCTCAATTAGCCCGTGCAGCATGCGATCAATATAGTACCCCGGACAAACCTCGTTTTGTAGCCGGTGCGATTGGACCAACACCCAAGACGGCAAGCATTTCTCCGGATGTGAATGATCCAGGCGCCCGCAATGTGCATTTTGATGCTTTACGTAAAGCCTACCGTGAGCAGGCAGAAGCTTTGTTTGAGGGGGGCTCCGACCTATTTTTAGTCGAAACTATTTTTGATACCCTCAATGCAAAAGCAGCCCTTTTTGCGCTCGATGAGTTTTTTGAGGAGTCGGGAGAGCGCTTGCCGGTAATGATCTCTGGTACGGTTACAGATGCGTCGGGGAGAATTCTTTCTGGACAAACGGTTGAAGCATTTTGGAATAGCTTGCGACATATTAAGCCACTTACCTTTGGCCTGAACTGTGCACTCGGCGCTGCTTTAATGCGACCTTATATTGCGGAATTGGTCCGAGTTTGTGATGTTGCTATCTCGTGTTATCCCAATGCAGGTTTACCCAACCCCATGAGTGATACTGGTTTTGATGAAACCCCTGAGGTTACTTCTAGTCTGATCGATGAATTTGCTCGGGATCACTTGGTTAATCTGGTTGGTGGTTGCTGTGGTACTACTCCTGAGCATATTCGAGCGATTGCACAAGCAATGACAAAGCGCAAGCCACGCCCCTTTTATACAGAATTAAAGGAAGAGACATGAGTCAGCTACCGGTCATTCCAATGCGACTTTCCGGCCTAGAGCCGTGCAATATCTCTCCACTAATTGGCTTTGTTAATATTGGGGAGCGCACCAATGTTACGGGCTCAAAAGTATTTTCACGCATGATTCTGAATAATCAGTTTGATGATGCGCTAGCCGTTGCAAGGCAACAGGTTGAGAGTGGTGCTCAGATGATTGATATCAATATGGATGAGGCCATGTTGGATTCAGAGGCGGCGATGGTACGTTTTTTAAACTTGATCGCCTCAGAGCCCGATATTGCTCGTGTTCCCATTATGGTGGACTCTTCAAAGTGGACGGTAATCGAAGCAGGATTAAAGTGTATTCAAGGCAAACCAATTGTTAACTCTATTTCTTTAAAAGAGGGTGAGGAGCAATTTAAACACCAAGCTAAATTAATTAAGCGCTATGGTGCTGCAACGGTTGTTATGGCGTTTGACGAGAAGGGTCAGGCCGATACGTATCAGCGTAAGACAGAAATTTGTCAACGCTCGTACAACATTTTAGTAAACGAATTAGATTTTTCTCCGGAAGATATTATTTTTGATCCAAATATCTTTGCAATTGCTACCGGTATTGAAGAGCATGATAACTACGCAGTAGACTTCATTAACGCAACCCGTTGGATTAAAGAAAATTTACCTGGCGCTAAGATAAGCGGGGGCGTTTCAAATGTAAGCTTTTCGTTTAGAGGAAATGATCGTGTACGTGAAGCAATCCATACGGTGTTTTTGTATCACGCCATTTCAGCTGGCATGGATATGGGGATTGTTAATGCAGGTCAACTAGGTGTCTATGCTGATTTAGATCCTGAGTTGCGTGAGCGGGTGGAAGATGTAGTTCTAAATCGTTTTAAAGAAAAGGATGGGCAAACCCCAACTGAGCGCTTGTTAGCCATTGCCGATCAATATAAGGGCGGCGGTATTAAGCAAGAAGAGAATTTAGTATGGCGCGAAGCGCCTGTGCGAGAGCGATTGACCCACGCCCTAGTCCATGGCCTGACAAACTTTATTGTGGACGATACAGAAGAGTTGCGCGCTGAGATTATGGGGATGGGCGGTCGTCCCATCGAAGTGATTGAAGGCCCGCTGATGGATGGCATGAATGTCGTTGGCGACTTGTTTGGTGCTGGAAAAATGTTTTTGCCTCAAGTTGTTAAAAGCGCGCGCGTGATGAAGCAAGCAGTGGCCCATTTAATTCCTTATATTGAGGAAGAGAAGAAGCAATTAGTTGCTGCTGGCGGAGAAAGTAAAGCTAAAGGCAAGATCGTAATTGCGACCGTAAAAGGGGATGTGCATGATATTGGTAAGAACATTGTTACTGTAGTTTTGCAATGTAATAATTTTGAAGTAGTCAATATGGGTGTGATGGTTCCCTGTGATCAAATATTGAAAAAAGCGAAAGAGGAGAAGGCAGATATTGTTGGCCTCTCTGGTTTAATCACTCCGTCGCTCGAAGAGATGACGTATGTTGCCCAAGAAATGCAGCGTGATGATTATTTTCGACAGAAAAAAATCCCTTTGTTAATTGGCGGTGCTACTACCTCAAGAGTTCATACCGCAGTAAAGATTGCTCCACACTACGATGGCCCGGTGGTTTACGTACCTGATGCCTCTCGCTCGGTATCGGTGGCCTCCAGCTTATTATCAGACGAAGGCGCTAAGAAATTTATTGATGAGATGCTTGCTGATTATGAGCGGATTCGACATCAACACGCGAACCGTAAAAGTGTTCCGCTCGTTAGCTTACAGGCTGCTAGAGATAATTATGAGCAATTAGACTGGAACACCTATAAGCCCAGCAAGCCTAAGTTTATTGGTAGGCGCGTATTTAAAAACTTTTCTCTAGCTGAAATTGCAAAGTTCATTGATTGGACCCCCTTCTTTCAAACTTGGGATTTAGCTGGTAAGTTCCCAGCGATTCTTGATGATGAAATTGTGGGCGAGGAGGCGCGTAAGGTGTACGCCGACGCTCAGGCAATGTTGGAGAAATTAATTAAAGGACAGTGGTTACAAGCAGACGCAATCGTTGGTCTATTTCCTGCGAATAGTCAGGGTGATGATATTTTGCTGTATCCCGATGAGAGCCGAAGCAAGCCTTTTTTAATTTGGCACAATCTACGTCAACAATCTGAGCGCCCTGTAGTTGATGGAGTAAAGCGACCCAATCGCTGTTTAGCCGATTACGTAGCCAATCACGTCAGTGGGATCGATGATTATGTGGGCTGCTTTGCTGTGACAACCGGTCATGGAGTCGAAGAAAAAGCAGCTCAGTTTTTAGCTAAGCACGACGATTACAGTGCCATTATGTTAAAGGCATTGGCAGACCGTTTAGCAGAAGCCTTTGCAGAGTTAATGCATTGGCGTGTTCGTACTGATTTATGGGGGTACGCAGCAGGTGAGCAACTAAGCACTGAAGAGCTGATTGATGAGAAATACCAAGGAATACGTCCTGCGCCTGGATATCCCGCTTGCCCAGATCATCAGGTTAAGTTTGCTATGTTTCATGCAATGAAAGCGGATGAGATTGGGATGACCCTCACAGAATCTCTCGCGATGAATCCAGCGTCAAGCGTGAGTGGCTTTTATCTTGCCAATCCCAATGCCATGTATTTCAATGTAGGAAAGGTTTCCTCTGATCAAGTAGGCGACTTTGCAAGGCGAACTGGGAAGTCCCCCGAAGAGGTAAGACGTTCTCTAGCAAGCCTACTGGATTAAGGAACTCCCCAAACCACGGGTTCATGGTTCCTTTGAGCCTGTTTTAGAAGCTCCATAAATGGAAAAGCACGACGACCCAATGGATCTTTTCTAGAAACAGTAGATTGCTCCGATGCATCAAGTGTTTTGCTTGTGGTATTTCGCTCTAACTGAATTGCTTCATCAAGTAGATGAAGATAGTTTGGAATTTGCTCGGGAAGTAAAATTCCAGTGGACTCAAAGGGACGTTGCATCAATGCAAAAATCCGTTCTGAAAGATCATCAAGCATGATGACAGGAGCGCAATTTTTTGATTGAAAACGATGAATCATTCACAAAGCATACCATCACTGATAAACTCCTAGCTCTATGTTGTTAGCTCAAAAAACCCAGCTCATACATCTGATTGCCAATGCCTTAAATTCCATTGCGCAAGAGCGGGGTCTTGCTGCAGGTGAGTTTCCGATTCCTCACCTTGAGAGACCAAAAGTCATTGATCATGGTGATGTGGCATGTAATATTGCATTACAAATTGCTAAAGCATGGAAAGCAAATCCCCGTGAACTCGCGGGGTTGATTGTGGCACGATTGCGATTAAATCTAGAGTATCAAGATTTAATCGCAAGCTCTGACATTGCAGGACCCGGTTTTATTAATTTTCGCTTAAGTCAGCACGCCAAATCAGGAGTCATACAAATTATTTTGAATGATCAAGATCGCTTTGGGCGGCATGATCGCAGTGGTTTACAAGATGCATCGATACCGGCTCGTGCCATGATTGAGTTTGTTTCTGCCAACCCCACAGGACCTTTACATGTTGGGAGATGCCCTAGCTAATCTATTAGATAGCCAAGAAATTAAAGTGCATCGGGAGTTTTATTACAACGATGCTGGGGTGCAGATACAGAATCTTGCAATTTCTGTTCAGGCTCGTCTGAGAGGTTTAGCCCCAATTAGTGCTGATTGGCCAAAAGATGCCTACAACGGTGAATATATTAATGAGATTGCTCAGTCGTATCAGTCAGAGCGAGGCGATGAAAATGATTTAGAGGTAATCCGAAAATTTGCAGTGGCCTATTTACGTAAAGAGCAAGATATTGATCTTAAGATTTTCGGTGTTCGCTTTGATGAGTTTTATCTTGAATCCTCTTTGTATTCGGATGGAAGTGTTCAGAAGGTCATTGAAGATCTCACGAGTGTTGATAAAACCTATGAGGCTGATGGTGCACTCTGGTTAAAGACCACCTTAGATGGTGATGATAAAGATCGTGTCATGCGTAAATCAGATGGCAACTATACCTACTTTGTACCCGATGTGGCATATCACATTAGTAAATGGAGTCGAGGTTTTGAGAAAGTAATTAATGTACAGGGGAGCGATCATCATGGCACGATTGCACGTGTTCGCTCAGGTATTCAAGGCGTCGCTCAGAAACGTCATTGGGCAATTCCAACCACTTTTCCTGATTATGTATTACATAAGATGGTGACAGTCATTAAGGATGGCGCAGAGGTAAAACTTTCTAAGCGAGCTGGTTCTTATGTCACTCTCAGAGATTTGATTGAATGGTCTGGTGGTGTTCATACACAAATGTCAACCGTGGAACGAGAGCGTGCATTACAACGAGGGCGCGATGCAGTTCGATTTTTCTTAATCTCCCGAAAGGCAGATACAGAGTTTATTTTTGATGTGAACTTAGCACTACAGCAAAATGATGAAAATCCTGTTTTTTATGTTCAGTATGCGCACGCACGTATTTGTTCAATTTTGCAACAATGGGGCGGTGACTCAAATACGCTACACAAAGCCAATTTAGCCTTGCTTGATAGTAAGGCAGCAGATCACTTACTACGTCGCTTAGCAGAGTATCCAGAGGTCCTCGCATCCGCTGCCGAAGACTTGGCCCCTCATGCGGTCGCATTTTATCTTCGTGATTTAGCAGGTGATCTTCATACTTTCTATAATGCAGATCGTGTTTTGGTCGATGAATCTGATCTTAAATTGGCTCGCCTTGCTTTGTTGTTGGCCTGTCGCCAGGTCTTAGAAAATGGCTTAAAAGTTTTAGGGGTTTCTGCGCCAAGCAAGATGTGAACTATTGAGTAAATGGGGTTTAGTGCTTCTAACTTGAAGCGGGTAAGATAGCGTTATGAAGTCATCCAGATATCAAAATACAGTCTCACAGACTAGGCAATCTTCTGCATTGAGTTCTTCTCAGTCGGGAGGGATCATCATGGGAGTGGTGATTGGCCTTTTAGTTGGAGTAGGCCTGGCGCTTTTGGTCGCTTGGTATTTAACACGGTCCCAGCCGCAAGAAAAGCCTGGTATTCGCGCTCCCAGCGCCCCCTCATTTATGAAGCCGGTCCCTCAAAAAGCGGATAAGGAGGAGGAAGAGGAAACTTCAGTCGCCCCTCCCAAGGTAGATCTTAATAGGCCCTTACAAGGAAAAGGAGTTGGCTCTGGAGCACCCGACCCAATTGCTGAGATCGCTACTGGTAAGATCTCCGAGCCTAAACCAGAGATAAAGCCCGATACCCAGTTTTATGTGCAAACGGGCGTCTTTAATCAACGCGCTGATGCGGATGCTCAAAAGGCTACATTAGCCATGCAGGGTATACAAACACAGCTTAGTGAGAGTTCTGTTGACGGACCTACTGTTTGGAGAGTTCGAATTGGCCCTTTTACCAGTATTGAAGATACAGCTTCGACTAGAAGTAAGTTAACCATTATCGGTATTAAACCCACCGTTATCCGAGTGAATAAATCATGATCCATATCCTTAAACTTTTCTCCATTTTTTTGCTTATCTTTAGCGCTAATCAATTGGTCTTGGCCCAGACACCGATTAAGGTTGAAGAGGGATTTGATTACCGCGTGCTACCGATTACACAGCCCATTGATGCGAAGGGTAAGGTTGAGGTGATTGAGTTCTTTTGGTACGGATGCCCGCATTGCTATGAGTTTGAGCCGGAGTTAAAAGGCTGGATCAAGCGCCAAAATAAAGATGTTGTGTTTAAAAAAGTACCTATCGCTTTTCGTGAGGAGTTAATGCCTCATAGCCAGCTCTTCTATGCCCTGGAGGCTTTGGGTAAAGGCGACACCCTAAATGACAAAGTTATGTTTGCGATGCATCGTGAAAATAAACGCTTGCTCAATGAAAATGAAATCGCTGATTGGGTGGCGGCCCAAGGAGTGGATCGAAACGTATTTTTAGCCGCTTATCGCTCATTTGCTGTCTTATCAAAAGCGAGGGCAGCCAATCAGCTTGGTAATGCGTATCGAATTGATGGGGTGCCAACGGTAGCCGTTCAAGGCAAGTACATAACCTCGCCTTCTATCGCGGGTAGCCGTGCAAAGGCTGTGAATATAATGGATTTTTTGGTGAATAAAGTTCGTAAGGATGGCTATAAGTAAGCTTGGATAACTTAAATTTTGACGAACTTACGAACGATCCAAAAATAAATAGGATATGGCAGGATTCGAAGGAATTTAAGAAACCTTGAGAAGCGTTTTGGGAAATGAATATCAAATTCACCACGCTCGATACCTTGCAAAATCTCATTAGCAGCTTCTTGTGCTGAAATTAGAGCAGGCATTTCAAAATCATTATTAGCGGTAGCCTCGGTAGCAACAAATCCTGGAGAGATCATATGTACCCCGATCCCTTTGGGCTGTAAATCATAAAAAAGTGTTTCGCAGAAATTAATCATGGCTGCTTTGGTCGGACCATAAGCTAAGGCTTTAGGTAGGCCGCTATAGCCTGCAACACTGCCGACAATCGCAAGATGACCATGTCCAGCTCGCAGCATATCTGGAAGGACGGTAGCAACTGCTCGCATTGGCCCCAAAATATTGGAGTCCACTGTTTTTTGAGCGTCTTCCATATTAAAGTCATCTGCTCGCAAGGGAATATAAATACCCGATACAAATAGCAAGAGATCGACACCACCCCACTGCGTATGAATCGTTTGGTAGGCCCGAGTAATTGACGATTGATCCATAACGTCGACCGGTATTACAAGGGATTGTGCTGTATCGGCGGAGCGAGCTATATCTTCCAGGCGTTCAATGCGTCGACTCGACAAGACCAGTTTTGCCCCACGTTTTAATAATTCTCGTGCGCAAGCTTCACCGATCCCGCTTGAGGCACCAATGACCCAAACGCGCTGATGCATAAAGTTTGGAATAGCTGCTTGTTTCAATGGTTTACCTTTTTATGACTGAGAGTGAACTGGACAACATCAATATTTTTTTCTTTAAATCCTGCGGCACAGTAGAGAAGATAAAAATTCCACAAACGGATAAAAGCATCATCAAAGCCTAGATCTTTGATTTCAGAGATTTTCTGATTGAAGTTATCAAACCATATACACAGTGTTTTGGCATAGTCTAGACCAAATGCAAATTCGACCTCAATACGAAGACCGGCATTATTTGCATGCCGTTGGAATGCTTCACGGGAGGGCAGCATTCCCCCTGGAAAAATATATTGTTGGATAAAGTCAGTACTTTTACGATAGCGATCAAATAAACTCTCATTAATGACAATTGTCTGAATACACGCTTTACCATCCTCTTTTAAGCAGCGTGCTAGGGTCTCAAAGTAGCTCGGCCAATATTGTTCTCCGACAGCCTCAAACATTTCAATCGAAGCAATCCCATCAAACTGATCCTTACAGTCGCGATAGTCCTGCATGCGTACTTGATGATAGTTCGGCCAATGCTTAGCAAGCCGTTTTGTGGCGTAGGCCTGCTGCTCAGTCGACAGAGTCAAGCCTGTAACCCGGTGACCGGCATGGGCAGCGGTTTCCATAAAACCGCCCCAACCACAGCCAATCTCTAGTAGTTCGCTAGTGGGCGCTAAGGCTAGAGAGTTGAGGATTGCTTGATATTTAGCAGTCTGCGCATTTTCTAGCACACACTTCGCTTGCCCCTGAAACCAAGCGCTCGAATAAGTCATCGTGGGATCTAACCAAAGGGTATAGAAGGCATTGCCCAAATCATAGTGCGCATGAATATTTTTACGACTGCCCACTTTACTATTACGATTTAAGTAATGGCGCACCCGATAGACTAGGGATCCAAACCAATTGCCATAGATGGCTTGCTCTAAGACATTGCGGTTTCGAACCGCTAGATCTAAAAGTTGTTCGAGGTTAGGACTGTCCCAATCACCACGGATGTATCCCTCGGCGAAACCAATATCACCATGCCTGAGAATATCTTTAAAGGCGCTCCAGCGATGAAAGCGGATTTCAGCCTGAAGAGGATCTTGGGGTTTTCCAAATACCCGTTTTTCACCATTTGGAAAATACAAGGTTAAGTAGCCCGCAGATAGCTCTTTTAAAAGGCGCTCTATGGTTCTTGCAGACAACGGGATTGCACCACTTACCTCAGGCTCGCTTGAGCGTGAGAAGTTTAGCTTTGCTAGTAGTGACTGACCGGGGCGCATCATGAGCTAATTTCCATCTTGGGAGCTTCGGGTTTGGAATGAAATGGTACCCCTTTTAGCCAAAGCTTGAGGGCTTGCCAATGAATGCGAGCAATAACCCCAAACGTCATCATAGGGTAATGGAACTTAGCCCGTCTCAGCATTGCTTTTGAGAGTATGTGGTCTCGCCCACTAATACTGGTGTAAATAAGGGGTTGTTGGTCTATAAATAACTCAATGCGACAGACTGAGTTGACTTTACTTTCACTATCTCTTGAAAAGAGAAACCGAAACCGATATTCCCCAGAAAGATCGCAAAAGGGAGAAACATGAAATACTTTTTTGCTAATGAGCGTTTCACCAGAAGATAGCGATTCACCATTTTCTTTTCGCAACAAATAGCAATGACGTTCGCCAAAGGTATTATTAACTTCAGCTAAAACTGCACAAACAGAATGGTCTACACGTGTGTAGATCCAAAAACTTACAGGGTTAAAGACATAGCCTAAGACCCGCGGAAAAGTTTGTAACCAAATTTCTCCATCAGGCACATAGATACCCTCTTTGCGAAAGATATTTTCGACCCACTCCAAACTGTCGCTCTCTCCGTTGCCATAATCTTTGTCATGAAACGAGTAGAAGGCCCAGCGATTATCCCCAATACCAAATTGTTCTAAAAGCATACGATTATGCTTACGTTCACGCATCGGAATCTTGAGCGTAAAGACATCGTAACTAAAACGATTCTGAGCAGGACGTAAACGAGTATGCTTTACCTGGCCAAAGTTGATGTAGGGTTTATCCATTAGTTGGCCGATTGAAACGGCGGCCTGGCCAAGGGAGAGTGGATTGAAGCAAGTAGATCGGCAGCCACCAGTTCTCCAGAACGTAGGCCATCCTCATGAAAGCCATAACCAGTCCACGCCCCGCAATACCAAATACCTGACTTCCCCTGAATTAAGGGCAGGTTCTTCTGGGCTTTTATAGCAGCATCATTAAAAAGAGGATGCGCATACGAGATCTCGCTAAAGATTGTTTCTGGTTTGGGCTCAACTAGAGGATTAAGGCTAACAATGATTGCATGTTCATCAAGGTTAAACGGTAGTGGTTGTAATTTGTTAATGAGGTAATCTACACTTACCTCATGATCGCTATGTTGAGCCCCTAATGTTTTGTAATTCCAGGCGGCCCAGCAACGTCTGGTCTTGGGCAGAACAGAGGCATCGTGATGCAAGATGGCCCTATTTTCTTGATAGGGAATCGCCGCCAATAAAGACCGATCAAAATCGTCAATACCATGCAAAAGATCTAGGCTCTGATCACTATGGCATGCCATTATGATTTCATCAAAATAATGAACCCCTTTGGCACTGATCAGCTCAATACGACGATCGGTATCTTTTGGTTGAGGCACATTAATTTTAAGAACTGCTTCACGAAGTAATTTAAATCGTTCAGGATGCATGGCCTCGACAATTCGTTTTACATATTGTTTCGAGCCACCCTTAACGGTTAACCACTGAGGCCTATTTTGAACTTGAAGAAGACCATGATTGTGACAAAACCGAATCATCGTATCGATTGGAAATTCAAGCATTTGTGAAGTTGGGCAGGACCAAATTGCTCCAATCATGGGCAAGAAATACCACTCCCGAAAGGCCCTCTTAAAACCGTGCTGATCTAAAAAAGAGGCAATCGATTGTAGTTTTTTAGGATCCCCACCGTGATTCGAGTTTTGTTGCTGAAGTGCTAACTGAGTGGCTAATTGATTAAACCGAACAATATCTTTAATCATTCCCCAAAAAGCGGGACGGGCAAGATTAAGACGCTGTCCAAATAGGGTATTAAGGCTATCCCCAGACCATTCCAAAGACTGATCAATCGACACTGAAAATGACATCTCAGAAAGCGCTAGAGGAACGTTCAGCTCTTCAAATAAGCGAGTAAGGCGAGGATAGGTTTTACGATTAAAAACTAAAAATCCTGTATCAACACTACATGGAATGGCACCACGCTTTGTGTCTACTGCAATATCAATCGTATTGCTATGCCCACCAATATGCTGACCACCCTCAAAGAGGGTGACATGTATACCTATATCTTTTTGTAAAGAGTGTGCGCAACCTAGTCCAGAAATTCCGGCACCAATAACAGCAACTTTTTTTATCGATGAATGGTTTTGATTCAAACGACTCACTAGGACTTGCCTTTTAGTAACTTTTCAATTTCAGATGTCATCGACTTGCTATCGGGCTTGGTTAAGCTGTTGTATGACTCAATAATATTGCCATTACGATCAATTAGATATTTATAGAAGTTCCACTTTGGGGTAGTGCCTGTTTTGCTAATTAACATTTTGAACAATGGGTTAGCATCTTTGCCGCTTACTGAGCTTTTGGCAAACATTGGAAACTTCACATCATAGGTATTCTTGCAAAATTCCGCGATCTCTTTGTTGCTACCGGGCTCCTGTTGGCCAAAATCATTGGACGGAAACCCTAAGATGACAAAGCCTTTATCTTTGTAGCGCGCATAAATTTTCTCTAAACCTTCATATTGGCTTGTAAAACCACAAAAACTAGCTGTATTAACAACCATAATGACTTTTCCTTGGTATTGACAAAGGTTTTGAGGAACCTCGTCTTGTAACCTCAAAAAGGTGTGTGAAAGTGCGGAAGCACAAGCTGTGTTGGTCGGATTTGCACTTGCGTCACTGGGATTGATCATCAGAGTAAGTACCATCAGGGGAAGAAAATAGAGCCATTTCATACGGTATACAGTCTTCAAAAGTAAGGAAAGTTAAAGTCTAACGCCTTCTAGAATCTTATGTTTATTGAGGGTTTTAAGCCTTTAAACACCTAGTTCACTAGGTCGACAATAGATCATCTAGAATCTGAGAATGTCACAGCCAAGTTTGAAGCCGCCCGCCTTTGAGTCAAAAGTCTGCTCCATGGATAGCAGTACTCTCAACCAGAGATTATTAGCATTAAATCGCCCCATGGTCTTCACAAATGGAGTATTTGATATTCTTCATCGAGGCCATGCCAGTTACTTGGCGCAAGCACGCGACTTTGGTGCTAGCTTAGTAGTTGGCGTGAACTCTGATGTATCGGTCAAATTGCTCGGCAAAGGAGTTGATCGACCAATTAATTCACAAGAGGATCGGATGGCTTTGCTAGCTGCTTTAGAGAGCGTTGATTTGGTCATTTTGTTTGAAAATAAGACCCCCGTTGAGTTAATAAAGCGAGTTCGACCCGATGTGTATGTCAAGGGTGGTGATTATGCGATTGAAACCTTAGAGGAAACAGAAGTTATCAAGGCGTGGGGTGGACAAGCCTACGCTATCCCATTTATTTACGATCGTTCCACGACTAGCTTGCTTGGAAAAATACGATCTTAAATGGTTGTTATGACATTCTAGTTTTAACCCAAGCCCAAAGACCCCGCAGTACTAAACCTGGAATTTTTTCAGTATTAATCTTGTTTTTATGGAGACGCTCTATGAGAGTATCCGCATGTCCGCCGTCTATCCAAATACGGGCTATTGGCTGATTCTTTTGCTTAGCAAACTCTAGAGCCCGGATTAATGCGCCAGTTTGTGCAAGTAAACAGCCCTCCTCAATTGCGCTCGGAGTGCTTAGACCAATTCCAGACCCTGCTCTTCCATCGTTGGGGATATCCAGTCTGGCAGTATTTGCAAGCAAACTATCTCGCATTAAAGAAATGCCGGGCAAGATCCAGCCGCCATAGTGCATCCCATTGCTCCCTAAAAAATCAATCGTAGTCGCGGTTCCTGCACTCACAATTAAAGTGTTATCGCTCGCCAGTTGACGGGCTGCTATGATTGCCGCCCATCGGTCTGCACCAAGTGTGTGGGCCTGTTGATATTGGGTGCGTAATTGAGGATATTCGGAGTTGCCTAACAGGCGATCTATCGGGATCCCTTCCCACTCAGTCAGCAGATTTTGGAGTGACTCGTAATAGGATTCTGCAGCCACACAGCAAATACCAATTCGCTCGGGCTGTGGGATAGTACTTTTTATATAGTGCGCAAGTTCAGTCCGGTGTTCTTCTGAATCGAGCAATTTGGTATCAATGGCTCCTGAGTAGGACCATAATTTTTTTTGGCGATCGTTAGGATTGCGATCACTTTCCACGCAAGACCATTTGAGTCGAGAGTTTCCAATATCAAAGAGAAGAAGATTGCTCATGGACGTTTATGTAGAGATAGATCGCCAGCATAAATCACTTTTGGATCACTTCCAGGATGTTCCTCTATGAGCAGTGCACCCTCTGGGTTGACGCCACGTTCAATTCCAGAGAGCTGTGTCTTCCCACCTTCGGTAATCTCAACGAATTGATTTTGATAAGCATCCCAACGATTCCATTCTGCCTTCAAGGGGGCAAAGCCCTCATTACTAAATGCCACCAGATAGTCTCCTAGTGCATCCAAGATGTTGAGCCATACTACATCAGCCTCCAAAGCGATTTGTTGATAATTACATTGCGCTAGGGCTGCAATAGCAATTTGACTAGACTCCTCAAGCTCCGCAGAGTGCTCCAGATTGAGACCAACCCCAATAATCATCCATGTTTTTTGTGTGGGTGATGGCGAGGCAAGTTTGCCCCCCTCAATTAATATCCCCCCTAATTTTTTTCCATGAATCAATAGGTCATTGGGCCATTTGAGGCCAATACCTAGATCATGTAATTGTTCTTTGGGTACCCGAAGACTAGTCGCAATTCCCTGGAGCACGGCTAAGCCGCATGCTAGGCTTAGACCATGTAGAGCTTGACTATTTTTCGTAAAGGGGTAGGCTAGAGAAAAGCATAAAGAGCTTTGCGGGTTGGCAAACCAAGCCCTGCCCGCTCTGCCTTTGCCCTTCGTTTGGTGACGCGCCAGACGGGAGACGGGATCAATGAGTTCCCCAGCTCGCCAGCGGGCCATCAGGTCATCGTTCGTAGACTCCGTTTGGTTAACGCGCTCAAGGATGCAATTCCAGTTCATTAGCCTATTGTAGAAAGGTCTCGATAGAATGGGTATATATGTTCAGTAATTTCTTCAATGACCCTGCAAAAAAGGATGCCGATTAAGTGCGAGAGCCGCAACGTCTTACGTGGCCATTGCAGGCAATGCCGCTTGCGAGAGCGATCGCGCTTGTCTATACCCTATTCATTTTTTATGGCTGCTTAAACCCATTTAATTTTGATCTTAATTTCGGTTTAGATCCATTGGCATGGTGGTATGGCCCCTTACCAAAGTACATCACATTGTTTGATATGACCGCTAATATACTTGGATACGTGCCATTAGGTTTTGTTTTAGTGTTCGCAGTTTTCCCACGATGGCAGGGCTTTAAAGCCGTAGCGATTGCCCTGATCTATAGCGGTTTAGTATCGGCCTCTATTGAGAGCGCACAAACTTGGTTGCCCACGCGTGTTCCTACTCAAATGGATTGGTTTGCCAATATGTTGGGAGCTTTTATAGGGGTTCTAATCGCAGTGCCTTTAGGGCCAAGTTGGTTATCGGGTAGTGTAATGCGAAAACAATTTGATTATTGGTTTGGAACGCGTTGGTTAAGCGTGACTTTGTTTATTTTGTTTCCATTTGCACAGATTTATCCACAAAGTGCATGGTTAGGAATGGGGTTTTTAAGTTTAGATCCCAATCGTTCGCCGAACTGGGGCGCGCAGGTGATCAATCACACGATTCAGGAAGGTCTTATTACAGGATTAAGTTGGTTAGGGGTTGGTCTTTTCTTCTCATTGGCTTTACGACCCAAGGTGCCCAAGTACACAATTCTTATGACTCTCTTAGCAATAACCATCCTGATTAAATCCTTATTTACTGCATTGCAGTTTGGGGCTGAGGATGGCTTTATTTGGCTGAGTACGGGTGCGATTTGGGGGATGGTACTCGCCAGCTCTATTTTATTCATCGCCTTAGAATTTCCCGCTCGCGCTCGCTTGATTGCCTGTATTGCTGCCTTTATAGGCTTGATGGCACTCGTTAACTATTTTCCAGATAATCCATACTTTGCGATGAGCTTGCCCCGCTTAGGTCAAAGTCGCTTAATGCACTTTAACGATTTAATGCAATGGCTTTCATGGATATGGCTACCAGTGGCCTTGGTATGGCTAGTTCACCATGCTGTAGGTGCTAAACGCTAGAAAGTCACCGTAATCTCATTCCATCGATATAATTTTGTCATGAGCTACCAATACCACCTATTTTTTTGTTTGAATGATCGTAGCAATGGAGATGATTGCTGTGCTCGACACAGCTCCCAAGCCCTTTTTGACTTTGCTAAGAAACGGGTGAAAGAATTGGGTCTAAACGGTGCCGGTCGCGTTCGTGTTAATAAGGCTGGCTGTCTTGACCATTGTGCTAATGGACCCGTGATGGTGATTTACCCGCAAGGCACGTGGTATTCCATGATTGATAACGAGGATGTTGAGGAAATTATTCAATCTCATTTGGTGCAGGGTAAGCCCGTTGAACGCCTATTGATTTAAGCAGAGTGTGAGCATGCAAAATGCTCTAATGCATCT
Organism: Burkholderiaceae bacterium; assembly: GCA_009924985.1. Classification (GTDB taxonomy): domain Bacteria; phylum Pseudomonadota; class Gammaproteobacteria; order Burkholderiales; family Burkholderiaceae; genus Polynucleobacter. The sequence goes on from RFQL01000002.1 coordinate 42,923, forward strand.
ATGAACAGTCGTACTCACCAAATTACTATTGCTGGCTCAGTGGGCTTCATTGAGTTATCGATTGATTTACCCGATGCGCTTCAAGCAGACCCAAATTTTGCGGTACATGGCTTGGCCCTCATTGCTCATCCCCACCCATTGCTGGGCGGTACGAAGGATAATAAGGTTGTGCAAACCTTGGCACGAACATTTAATCAGCTTAATTATATTAGTGTGCGCCCAAATTTTAGGGGAGTAGGCCTATCAGCTGGTGTTCATGATGAGGGCCGTGGAGAGCTGAGCGATCTTCTATTAATTAGTGATTGGATGCGTACCCCACAATCGTGGCTACCTCACATCAATCATGCGAGTGAGCAAGCGTGGGTCAACAAAGTCAATCAATTACCGCTCGTGGTAGCCGGCTTCTCATTTGGAAGTTATGTTGGTAGTCACCTAGTCAATCAACTGAGCGAGCTCGGTAAACCCGTTGAGCGTTTTGTGATGGTTGGTAGTGCTGCTGGTAAATGGAAGCTAGCAGACTCCGTACCTGCCGATACGATTGTGATTCATGGTGAGACCGATGAGACGATTCCACTATTAGCTGTATTCGATTGGGCAAGACCGCAAGAGTTAACAGTGCATGTTGTCCCTGGCGCAGACCATTTCTTTCATCGCAAATTACATTGCATTCGCAACATTATTCTGTCACATTGGTTGGGTCAAGCCCCACACTAACTGAACGATGAGCTCAAAAGAAACAGAATCTTTAATTCAGTATCCCTGCGACTTTCCTATTAAGGTGATGGGAAAGGCGAGCTCAGAGTTTTTACCCGCCGTAGTGCATATTGCAAAACAGTTTGATGTGGGGTTCAATGAAGAAAGTATGGAACAACGCCCATCGCGTGACGGTAATTATTTGGGTCTTACGATTTCAGTGCATGTTCATAGTCGTGAACAATTAGATGAACTCTACCGTACCCTTTCGACCCACCCATTAGTGAGTGTGGTGCTCTAGTAGAGTTCCTAAGACGATGCAAGCAAGTTCAGTGCTAATCAAAAATTTAGGCCTTATTGATTATCTAGACGCTTATATTGCAATGCAGTCATTTACTAAAGAGCGACTACCTACTACCCCAGATGAGCTTTGGGTTGTTCAACACCCCCCTGTGTTCACACTTGGACTTACAGGAAATGCGGCCAATCTTCATCAGCCGGTTAAGCACATTCCCTTGATCGAGGTTGATCGGGGTGGTGAAATTACCTATCATGGACCTGGCCAAATTATTATTTATTTACTCTTAGATTTAAAGCGTAAAAAGCTTTTTGTCAAAGAATTAGTTCGTGCAATTGAACAATCGGTCATTGATACCTTAACTAAGTATGGGGTACTGGCAGAACGTAAGCCAGGAGCCCCAGGAATTTATATTGCAAAGCAAAATCAGGCCAGCCCCTACGAGGGTGCCAAGATTGCAGCACTTGGTTTAAAGATTACCAAGCAATGCAGTTATCATGGCTTAGCTCTCAATGTAGCGATGGATATGAGACCTTTTGACGCAATCCACCCTTGTGGATATGAGGGTTTGCAGACCATTGATATGAAAACTCTTGGAATCAGCGAGAATATTGACTTAGTCGCTACGTGTTTAGTAGACCATTTAAAAAGGCAATTGCATCTTGTACCCGTATGATGAGTGATCCCAAAAAAGAATACGACCCGCACCAAAAACAAAAGTCAGCTGACAAGACCGCGCGTATTCCAATCAAAATTGTTCCTTTGGCGGAGATTCTTAAAAAGCCTGATTGGATTAGGGTCAAGGCCGCGTCTAGTAGCTCTCGATTTACAGAGATTAAAAAGATCTTGCGTGAGAACCAGCTCGTGACTGTTTGTGAAGAAGCCAGTTGCCCAAATATTGGGGAATGCTTTGGTAAAGGTACGGCCACTTTTATGATCATGGGCGATAAGTGCACTAGGCGCTGCCCATTTTGTGATGTTGGGCATGGTCGACCGGATCCTTTGGATCAAAGTGAGCCAGCCAATTTAGCCAAAACAATTGCGGCTTTAAAACTTTCGTATGTTGTTATCACAAGCGTCGACCGCGATGATTTACGAGATGGCGGCGCGCAACATTTTGTGGATTGTATTACTCAGACCAAGAAACTCTCCCCCGCAACCCGGGTTGAAGTACTGGTTCCTGATTTTAGGAGGCGTCTAGAAAAAGCGCTAGACGTTTTTGCCAGTCATCCACTAGGTTTACCCGATGTCATGAACCATAATCTGGAGACTGTGCCCCGCCTCTACAAGCAGGCTCGACCCGGATCGGATTACCCCCATTCATTAAAGTTACTCAAAGACTTCAAGCAGCGTTTTCCCAACATACCCACAAAAAGTGGCTTGATGGTTGGGTTGGGTGAGACCGATGCAGAGATTTTGGAGGTAATGCGCGATATGCGTGAGCATGACATTGACATGCTCACGATTGGTCAGTATCTATCTCCCTCTAATCACCATCTTCCTGTCTTGCGTTATGTGCATCCAGACGTCTTTAAAGAGTTTGAAGAAAAAGCGTATCAAATGGGATTTAGTCATGCCGCCGTTGGTGCAATGGTGCGCTCTAGTTACCATGCCGATCAACAAGCGCATGAGGCTGGTGTTGTTTAGGTCTAGTCATCAGCTACGTACCCTAGCCCTTTGTATCTGCCTGGTATTTGCTTTGCCAGCATGCAGTCCTAAACTAGATTGGCGGACCATCAAAAATGACTCTCTTAATTACGCAGCTCTCTTTCCCGGTAAGCCACAGTTAATCGACCGCACTCTGAGCTATCAAAATAGTCAGCTCAAACAGTCTCTTCAATTTGTCAAAGTGGATGATGATATCTTTGCTGTGCTGACCACTGAGATACCAGTAGCTCTTACAAATGAGGTTGTGGCGATCGAGACTTTATTAAAAAATGCTATTTTGCAGCAGTCGATATTACCCAATCAAAGTACGCCACCTGCATTTAATCGGGTGAGAGAAAGTAGCGCTAAGGCCGGCCCGACCAGTCAACAGAAACAAGCAAGTCAAGATTTTTTTTTAGATCTACCTCAAGCTAAACGGGTCATGCGGATTCGTTGGATTGTGCGACCTATCTCTGACGGGGGACTTTATCTTTACCAAGTTAGTGTGGTGCGGGCGCAATCGACCACGAATCCTAAATTAAGCTTAGAGTCTGCATTGGAGCAAGAGAGCATCAATATTTTTTTTGATGAGTTTCGACCAAATTAATACGAATGAGTAAAGCGCATTACTCGCACTGGTATCGACAGCCAGATCAACATTTAGCTCTACCATTGCAGGGCACGTTTGCCTTGCGGGTCTTTCTGTGTTTTGCCTTTGCCTACTTTATGTCCTACGCATTTAGAACAATTAATGTGGTCATTGCCCCTGATCTCGTCAATGACCTAGGATTAAACAACGCAGACTTAGGCCTTCTTTCCTCTGCCTACTTTATTGGTTTTGGTGCCACACAAATCCCATTGGGATTGGCATTGGACCGTTTTGGCCCACGTATTACAGAGGCTTGGGTCATGACCCTAGCAGTCATAGGTGCATTCATTTTTGCAATTGCTGAGGATTTCATAACACTGGTGATGGCCAGAGTGCTGATTGGCATGGGCGTATCAGCCTGCTTAATGGCTGCATTTTCTGGCTTTCGGGCTTGGTATGCGCCCTCACAACAGGGACAGCTAGCGTCTGCAATGTTGGTGTGTGGAACAAGTGGCGCGCTAGCAAGTACTTGGCCTGTTCATTTAGTGACCCCTTACATCGGTTGGCGAGGTGTATTTTTAGTGATGGCAGCCTTATCATTTTTGGCCATTCTGATTTTGTATTTTGGTTTGCCGGTCAAAAAGTCTGCGCCAACAGATAAGCCAATACAGTCAACATCCGCAACGTTATCGTGGCAAAGTTATAGACCAATTTTGACCAATTCATTTTTTTGGCGCATTCTGCCATTAGGAACATTTTGCTATGGCGGTTTTATTGCTGTGCAGACACTTTGGTTTGGGCCTTGGTTAATTGAAGTAATGGATTATCCTGCTGCAACAGCGGCACAAATCGTATTTGGGTTCAATGTTGTTCTACTGCTCGCCTATCTTTTTAATGCGTGGGTCCTACCGAAGTTAGCAAGACGAGGCATTGATACGATGCGCTATATGACCTGGATGGTAGGAATGTCGATGATCATGCAGGCGGGCGCTTATTTTTGGCAGACATCGCTTGTTTGGGTTTGGTGGTATTTATTTGCGATTACCTGCGCTTCATTTGTGCTGGCACAAAGCATCATTGTTTTGTACTTCCCGAAGCATTACTCAGGTCGAGTAAGCACAACCTATAACCTTACTCTATTTATTGGGGCATTTATTGTTCAGTGGGGAATTGGGCACATGCTTGATTTAGGAATTGCTTTAGGCTGGAATAAAACAAGTGCCTACGATTTGGCTCTTGCAGTTTTTCTGGTAATTCAGATCTTAGGATTTATATGGTTTTTGATTGCGCCACGCTATTTTCCAATGGCTGTTTTTCATGATGATGAAAAACACGACGAGATAAGCATTAAGCCAACTAATTAAGACTTCTTCTCTAAGGCGGTAACTTTTTCTTCAAGAACCTCTAATTTCTCACGGGTTTTAGCCAAGACCCGTGACTGTAGATCAAACTCCTCACGAGTGACCAAGTCCATTTTCTGGAACCCTTGATTCATCATCGCCCGCACATTTTTCTCAATATCTTTGGCTGGTGAATTACGAATGGCTTCACCTATTTTGTTTTGCATGTCGACCGCGATGGTCTGCATTTGCTCGAATAGATGACTAGATTTTTGCATCCATAAATTGTAGGGGCAATGGGGAATAAACGTCGATTGCACTGATTTTGTGCAAAAAACTCTTAAATACAGTGCATTAATTTGGTGCAAAAGCCCAATAAAACACTGCTTTTTCCCTTAATTGAACCATTAACAGACCAACCCCAATCCTCAATAAAGTAATTAAGTAATTGATTTAATTAAATATTAATATTGCTGGCATACTTATTGCATAGTAAACGTGTAGTGATTTTTTATTCAACCAGAAAGATAGGAGTTTTTATGAGCATGTTTAAGAAAACCACATTGGCACTAGCCATTGCAGCATTAGCAGGCGGAGCATTGGCACAGTCTGCACCAGCGCCCGCCCCGGCACCAGCTACTAGCCCAATTACCGCAAACGTTACTGTGGTCAATGACTATCGTTATCGCGGCATGACCCAATCCAATTTCAAACCAGCTATTCAGGGTGGATTTGATTACTCTCATGAGAGCGGCTTTTATATTGGTAACTGGAACTCGAGTATTAGTTGGATTAGTGATGGTTATCCCACAGGTAATGGTTTGGGAGCCCCATCCTCTGCACCAGTGGAAATGGATTTTTATGCGGGATTTAAGAAGGAATTAATTGGTTCAGGATTCGCTTCTGATATTGGTATTTTGCAGTATTACTACCCTATGTCACAAGCTCCGAGAAATACTTGCGTAGCTTCTCCAACCACTGCCGCATCAGCATTAGCTAGAAATGCCTGTGGTGCAAATCCTAATACAACAGAACTTTATGCGGCTCAAAATTTTACATTTGGCCCCTTAACTGGCTTTGTGAAGGTTTCATATTCGTTGTCAAATATCTTTGGTATCAATGAGAGTACAGGCTCTTATTATCCAGATCTAACCCTGAACTACGATACGGGCTTTGCGGGCATTACTTTAAATGCTCATGTAGGTTATCAGTATGTAGCCGGAACCAAAACTGTTTCGAATGTTAAATATGATTTTAGTTACACCGACTATAAGATTGGCATAACAAAAGATTTTGGAGGTGGCTTATCTGGGGCGATTGCGTATGCTGGGACATCTCAGCCTAAAGTCGGCAGTTCTTATTTATGGTACGTCCCAAACAATGCTGCATCTCAGACATCCTCTATGGGCAAAGCCGGCGCCCTTGTCTCTCTTACCAAAACCTTCTAATTCCCCTCACTCTCCAGGAGATATGCATGAAATTGATTACCGCAATCATCAAGCCTTTCAAGCTTGACGAGGTGCGCGAAGCTCTCTCAGAAGTTGGGGTTTCGGGCAT
>RFQL01000011.1 GCA_009924985.1 Burkholderiaceae bacterium
TTTAACCAAGGCCAGCTGGTAAGCGGCGAAAGTATTTAGGAGAATCCATGAGTATTAGCGATCCAATCGCCGACATGTTGACCAGAATTCGCAATGCGCAAGCGGTGCAGAAAACCTTGGTCAACATGCCGTCATCCAAATTAAAAGTAGCCATCGCCAAAGTCTTGAAAGAAGAAGGCTATATCGATGGTTTTGAAATTACCGGTGAAGCAGCTAAGCCAGTATTAAAGATTGATCTAAAATACTATGCTGGTCGCCCTGTGATTGAGCGCATTGAGCGAGTTTCAACACCTAGCTTGCGTATTTACAAGGGGCGTCATGACATTCCAGAAGTGATGAATGGCTTGGGCGTTGCCATTATTTCTACACCACAAGGTTTGATGACTGATCGCAAAGCACGCGCTTCTGGCGTGGGCGGTGAAGTTATCTGCTACGTAGCTTAAGGAGAGAGCGATGTCACGAGTTGGTAAGTCTCCGATTGCTGTTCCAAAAGGTGCTGAGATCAGCATTGTGAACGCATTATTAACGGTCAAAGGGCCTTTGGGCACCTTGACTCATAACCTACATCCTAGCATTGGCCTTGAACATAAAGACGGCGTAATTACAGTTGCTATCAAAGAGATCACACCAGAATCCGATGCTCTTTCTGGAACAACACGTGCCCTAGTAAATAACATGGTCGTTGGTGTAACCAAGGGATTTGAGCGTAAATTAAGTTTAGTGGGCGTGGGATATCGCGCTCAAGCTCAAGGCGATACCTTGAAATTGCAACTAGGGTTCTCACACGAAATTAATCATGCTTTGCCTGCCGGTGTAAAAGCAGAAACCCCATCGCAAACTGAAATCATTATTAAGGGAGCCAATAAGCAACAAGTTGGCCAGGTTGCCGCGGAAGTGCGTGCATATCGTTCACCAGAGCCCTATAAGGGCAAAGGTGTTCGTTATGTTGACGAAGTGGTCCACCTTAAAGAAACCAAGAAGAAGTAATTAAGTAAAGCCGAGATTCGATATGAATAAAAATAAAACAAGACAAAGACGTGCTCGCCAGACTCGCATCAAGATTGCTGAGTTATTGGCTCATCGCTTAACCGTGATTCGTAGTAATTGCCATATTTCTGCTCAGGTCTATAGCCCGTGTGGAAACAAAGTGATTGCAGCAGCGTCCACTATGGAAAAAGATCTGCGCACATCTGTTAAGAATGGTGGAAATAGCCAAGCGGCTCAAGAAGTTGGCAAGCTCATTGCTGAGCGCGCTAAGAAGGCAGGAATTGAGAGTGTTGCCTTTGATCGAGCAGGTCATCGTTATCACGGTCGTATTAAAGCTCTTGCTGAAGCCGCGCGTGAAGCCGGCCTGAAGTTCTAAGAAAACGGTTTAGGAAAAATCATGGCAAAAATGCAAACCAAAATACAGTCAGAAGAGCGCGATGATGGTCTTCGCGAGAAGATGATTGCAGTCAATCGTGTTACTAAGGTTGTTAAAGGCGGCCGCATTCTTGGCTTCGCGGCTTTAACAGTGGTTGGCGATGGCGATGGCCGTATTGGCATGGGTAAGGGCAAGTCCAAAGAAGTCCCTGTCGCCGTGCAAAAAGCAATGGATGAGGCGCGTCGCAAAATGATTAAGGTGTCATTGCGCAAAGGAACCTTGCAACATTCTGTCATCGGCCAACATGGTGCATCCCGCGTATTAATCTCCCCAGCAAAAGAGGGTACTGGAGTGATCGCTGGTGGTCCGATGCGCGCTATTTTTGATGTGATGGGCGTAACCAATGTAGTTGCAAAGTCGATTGGGTCTACCAATCCTTACAACATGGTTCGGGCAACCTTAGATGGTCTTAGCAAGATGAGCACACCAGCAGAAATTGCCGCCAAGCGTGGTAAATCCGTTGAAGAAATTTTGGGCTAATGAGTAATAGAAAGTAAATCATGGCAAATACGCAATCCAATTCAATAGTCAAGGTTCAACTAGTTCGTAGCTTAATCGGTACTCGTGAAAGCCATCGTGCAACGGTTCGTGGTTTAGGCCTTGGCCGTCTTAACTCCGTATCTGAGTTGCAGGATAGTCCTGCAGTTCGGGGAATGATTAATAAAGTCTCTTACCTTGTGAAAGTGATCGGGTAAATCGATGCAATTAAATACTATTAAACCTGCTGCTGGTTCAAAGCGCCCACGTCGTCGTGTTGGACGGGGCATTGGTTCTGGACTGGGCAAAACTGCTGGTCGTGGACATAAGGGTCAAAAGTCACGTTCCGGCGGATTTCATAAAGTTGGTTTTGAGGGTGGACAGATGCCAATGTATCGCCGCCTTCCAAAGCGCGGTTTTATCTCATTAACCCGCCGTCATGTTGGGCAAGTAACGCTTGCAGATCTAGAGCGTATTGGCTTAGCAGAGGTTGATCTGCCTGCATTAAAACAGCATGGCCTTGCTGGTGAGCAGATTAATGCTGTGAAAGTCATTAAGACTGGCGAAATTAAACGAGCAGTTACCCTTAAGGGGCTCACTGCAAGTGCCGGCGCAAGAGCTGCCATTGAAGCAGCTGGCGGCAAGGTTCTCGAGCAAGTTTAAGGATTTATGGCCCTCGGTTCTTCTAACGCATCTAGCCTGACACCATCCGGAAATAAATTCGGTGACTTACGTCGCCGTCTTATTTTCTTGTTGTTAGCCCTGGTCGTCTTTCGAATCGGCGCACACATTCCTGTTCCCGGAATTGATCCTGATCAATTAGCCAAGCTCTTTACTGAGCAAAAAGATGGCATTTTAGGAATGTTTAATTTGTTCTCGGGCGGAGCCTTATCTCGCTTCACTGTTTTTGCGCTTGGCATCATGCCTTATATTTCCGCGTCGATCATTATGCAGTTGATGACGATTGTTCTCCCTTCGTTAGAGGCTATGAAAAAAGAGGGGCAAGCAGGGCAGCGTAAGATTACACAGTACACGCGCTATGCAACCGTATTTTTAGCAACCTTTCAGGCAATTGGTATTTCTATAGCGCTTGAGTCTCAGCCAGGTCTTGTAGTTAATCCCGGCGCAATGTTCCAATTTAATACCGTTGTTACCTTGGTAACTGGCACCATGTTCTTAATGTGGCTTGGTGAGCAAATTACGGAACGCGGCTTGGGAAATGGTATTTCCATCATTATTTTTGGTGGAATCGTTTCTGGCTTACCCAGTGCATTGGTAAGTTTATTAGAACTAGTTCGCACCGGCTCCATGAATATCCTCTCAGCAATTTTGATTGTCTTAATTGTGATTGCTGTAACTTACTTTGTAGTTTTTGTTGAGCGCGGTCAGCGCCGTATATTGGTGAACTATGCCAAACGCCAAGTAGGTAATAAGATCTACGGTGGGCAATCTTCACATCTGCCACTAAAGTTAAATATGGCCGGTGTGATCCCCCCCATTTTTGCATCCTCAATAATTTTGTTCCCCGCCACCATTGCTGGCTGGTTTACAGCCGGCGAGCCCACCAATATGGTCAGTCGAGTTGTGAAAGACCTAGCAGCGACTCTTGCACCCGGACAGCCTGTTTATATTATTTTGTATGCAGCAGCAATTATTTTCTTCTGTTTTTTTTATACCGCCTTAGTCTTTAATAGTCGTGATACAGCAGATAATCTAAAAAAGAGTGGCGCCTTTGTGCCTGGTATTCGTCCCGGCGATCAAACAGGGCGCTACATCGATAAAATATTAGTGCGTCTCACCTTGGCTGGCGCTATTTATATGGTTTTGGTGTGCTTGTTACCTGAATTCTTGGTATTGAAGTACAACGTACCGTTTTACTTTGGTGGTACATCCTTATTAATTATTGTGGTGGTTGCAATGGACTTTATGGCTCAGGTGCAATCGTTTGTGATGCAGCAACAGTACGGCTCTCTGATGAAGAAGGCTAACTTTAAGATGGGGCCCACACTTTAACTATGCCTAAAGACGATGTAATTCAGATGGCGGGTGAGATTGTTGAAAACTTACCGAATGCCATGTTTAGGGTGAAGTTAGAGAATGGGCATGTAGTTTTAGGTCATATTTCTGGGAAGATGCGCATGCATTACATACGGATTTTGCCAGGAGATAAGGTAACCGTGGAAATGACCCCATATGATTTAACGCGCGCAAGAATTATCTTCCGTGCAAAGTAATTATTAAAGAGGTGAATGATGAAAGTATTGGCATCCGTTAAAACAATTTGCAGAAATTGCAAAATTATTAAACGCAAGCGCGTAGTGCGTGTGATTTGCTCGTCTGATCCACGTCATAAGCAGCGTCAAGGTTAATTCGGTTAAGTAGAGGAATTTATATGGCACGTATCGCTGGGGTCAATATCCCAAATCATCAACATACCGTAATCGGCTTAACGGCGATTTTTGGTATTGGTAAAACGCAAGCATTGAAAATCTGCGATAGCGCAGGTGTTGCTATTGATAAAAAAGTAAAAGATCTAACGGACGCAGAGTTAGAAAAGTTGCGTGATGAGGTCGGTAAACGGACCACCGAGGGTGATTTACGCCGCGAAGTAACCATGAACATCAAACGTCTGATGGATTTGGCCTGCTATCGTGGTATTCGTCATCGCAAGGGTTTGCCAGTTCGTGGCCAACGCACTAAAACAAATGCGCGTACTCGTAAAGGCCCACGTAAGGCCGGCGTAGCATTGAAGAAGGGATAAAAAATGGCAAAAGCACAACAACAAACAACTGCTAACACAAGCGCACAGCGTGCTCGCAAGAAGGTTAAAAAGAATGTAGCTGATGGTATCGCTCACGTTCATGCATCCTTTAATAACACCATCATTACTATCACGGATCGTCAAGGAAATGCACTGTCATGGGCGACTTCAGGCGGTCAAGGGTTTAAAGGATCACGTAAATCCACTCCTTTTGCGGCTCAGGTTGCCGCCGAGGTTGCTGGTAAGGCAGCGATCGAGTGCGGTATTAAAAATTTAGAAGTGCAGATTAAAGGCCCAGGCCCAGGACGCGAATCTGCAGTGCGGGCCCTAAACTCATTGGGCATCAAGATTGTGGAGATTCAGGATGTGACTCCTGTTCCTCATAACGGTTGCCGCCCACCAAAGCGCCGTCGTATTTAATAAGTTTTAGAAGTACAAAGCGGCTGGATGTCCCAGTCATTGTTTAATAAGCCCACCGTTCGTTTGAAGTAAAAGCGAACTCACCACGGTTGCAAGACTGTGGCATAGAAAGGAAGGAATCGTGGCACGTTACTTAGGCCCTAAGGCTAAATTATCCCGTCGGGAAGGTACCGACTTATTTTTAAAGAGCGCTCGTCGTGCCTTGTCAGACAAGTGCAAATTAGACAGCAAACCAGGTCAGCATGGACGCACTTCAGGTTCGCGTACTTCTGATTTTGGTAACCAGTTGCGTGAAAAGCAAAAAGTAAAGCGTATTTATGGTGTTCTTGAGCGCCAGTTCCGTCGTTATTTTGCAGAAGCAGAGCGTCGTAAAGGGAATACCGGTGAAACCTTATTGCAATTACTCGAGTCTCGTCTTGATAACGTTGTTTATCGGATGGGATTTGGTTCTACCCGTGCTGAGGCACGTCAGTTGGTTTCGCACGCAGCAATTACTGTGAATGGTAGCGTCGTCAATATCCCTTCTATGCAAGTGCGTGCAGGTGATGTAATTGCTATTCGTGAAAAGGCTAAAAAGCAGACTCGTATCCAAGAGTCTCTCAACCTTGCACAACAAGTGGGCGCTATCAATTGGGTAAGTGTTGATGCTGCAAAACTAGAAGGAACCTTTAAACAAGTTCCAGATCGCGATGAAATTAGCGGCGATATTAACGAAAGTTTAATCGTCGAATTGTATTCACGATAATTCAGCACCTCTTAAGGAAAAGATATCTATGCAAACAAATTTGCTTAAACCAAAAATCATTTCTGTTGAAGCACTTGCTGCTAATCAGGCTAAAGTTGTCATGGAGCCGTTTGAGCGTGGCTATGGCCATACTTTAGGTAATGCATTGCGTCGCGTATTGTTGTCGTCTATGGTTGGCTTTGCGCCGACCGAAGTAGCGATCGGTGGCGTTGTGCATGAGTACTCCACCTTGGATGGCGTTCAAGAAGATGTCGTTAATCTTTTGTTAAATCTCAAGGGTGTGGTATTCAAGCTTCAATCCCGCGATGAGGTAACTATCAATCTTCGTAAAGAAGGCCCAGGCGTTGTTTGTGCCAAGGATATTGATTTGCCCCATGATGTAGAAATCATTAATCCTGAGCATGTGATTGCACATCTCTCAGCCGGTGGCAAGCTAGATATGCAGATCAAGGTTGAAAAGGGTCGCGGTTATGTTCCGGGCAATATGCGCCAATATCAAGACGAAGCGACTAAACTAATTGGCCGCATCGTATTGGATGCCTCGTTTAGTCCTGTTAGCCGCGTTAGCTATGCTGTTGAATCTGCACGTGTTGAACAACGTACCGATTTAGATCGTTTGGTCATGACGATTGAAACCAATGGCGTGATTTCTCCAGAGGAGTCCATTCGCCAAGCAGCCAGCATCTTGGTAGACCAGTTGGTCGTATTTGCTGCTTTGGAAAGCAGCCAAGTTGCTGGTGATCTAGCACCAAGTCGCTCAGCGATGGTTGATCCATTGTTAATGAGACCAGTCGATGACCTTGAATTAACGGTTCGTTCTGCAAATTGCTTAAAAGCAGAAAATATTTATTACATTGGTGATTTAATCCAGCGTACTGAAAATGAACTTTTAAAGACGCCTAATTTAGGTCGCAAGTCTCTTAATGAGATTAAAGATGTTTTAGCAGCCCGTGGCTTAAGCCTTGGTATGAAACTCGATAGCTGGCCTCCAGCTACGATCGGGCAATAATTAGAAAGGAAGCATCATGCGTCATGGTAATGGCTTACGCAAACTAAACCGCACTTCATCCCATCGATTGGCGATGTTGCGCAATATGTCAAACTCTTTAATCGAGCATGAAGTGATTAAAACAACCCTGCCAAAAGCCAAAGAGCTGCGGATGGTGGTTGAGCCCTTAATCACCTTGGGTAAGAAAGATAATTTGGCTAATCGTCGCCTTGCATTTGATCGCTTGCGCGATCGTGAGATGGTGGCTAAATTATTTTCAGAATTAGGCCCGCGGTACGCAGCTCGCCCAGGCGGTTATTTGCGAATCCTGAAGTTTGGATTCCGTCATGGTGATAATGCGCCAATGGCCTTGGTTGAATTAGTTGATCGTCCAGCAGTGGAAGAGACTGCCCAAGAGACAGCTGCAGCATAAGTATGCATCGGGTATAGTAAAGCCAGGCTTTTGCCTGGCTTTTTTATTGGATCTAAAAATTAGCTTAAGCAACTAAATCAATATGAATTCCATTTTGATCGTGATCACCACCCTCCCAAATATCCAAGAGGCCAAGACATTAGGCCATAGCTTGCTTGATAATGGTTTAGTAGCTTGTGTACAAATCCAGGAAGGCATACATTCAATTTATCGATGGAATGATAAAATCTGTGAGGAAACTGAAGTGCTTTTGAGCGCTAAGACAAGCAAATCAAACTGGTCAGCTATAGAAAGTTACATTACGAAGTATCACCCATACGATCTCCCAGAAATTATTGCCCTGAGCCCAAGCCAGTATTCAGAAGCATACGGCACTTGGTTATCTAAGGAAACCAAGTGCGTCTAAGCAAAAAAATCTTTTGGAACCTTTTCATTCAGATTATTGGTATCGGGATATTTGTTGGTGGTATTTCAGCTAAAGAGTTTTTGCCGCCCGAACAGGCATTTGTTGTTGAGGCAACATGGTCAGCCAATACTACTGAGTTATTGATTGATTATCGTCCTGTCAAAGGCTATTACATCTATCAAGAGTCTCTTCAATATCGACTTTTTATCAATGATCGACAAATTAATACAAAGAATATTCAGTTACCCCGTGGTATTGAGAAGTTTGATGAGACCTTTGGTAAAAAAATGGAGATTTATCCAAACCCATTTTCAGTCACAATCCCTTTTTTACAAAAGGCCGAACAAGGTATTCGTCTTGAACTTGATTTACAGGGATGCGCCGATGGGGGTATTTGCTATCCACCGATGACCTACCAGTATTTCCTTGCCGCTCCAGGAGTAAAGGTAGCTCCAATACCTGATGCGGATTTAAGGCCAATTTCTAGGAGTGCCAATACCCAGAGTATGAGTTTAGCTGGGCTTTGGAGTGAGCGAGATGACATTGGTTCAATTAAGTCATATTTAGAAAATGCAGATTTAGCTTACTTACTTCTAGGTTTTTTTCTTTTAGGAGTGGCGCTGGCATTTACTCCTTGCGTGTTACCCATGCTGCCCATCTTAAGTAGCATCGTCTTAGGTAAACAGGGCGATCTGCCGATTAGCAAAGTTCGCTCGGCATATTTAGCCTTGGCATATATCCTTGGCATGGCTTTACTGTATGCCTTGGCAGGTATATTGACTGCAGCCTTAGGGAGTGGTGTGCAGCGGGTGCTACAAAGTCCAATTGCGCTAGTGGTATTTTCAGGACTTTTGCTTTTTTTAGCAGGAAGCTTATTTGGATTTTATGATCTGAGAATGCCGCAAGCTTGGCAAAATAAAGTAGACAAAATGGCCGGTAGACAGAAGGGCGGCAGTCTTTTTGGAGCATTTGCACTGGGTGCAATTTCAACCTTGGTGGCAAGCCCTTGCATTACTGCCCCACTGGCAAGCGTTTTGGGTTTTGTGGCACAAACCGGTTCCATGGTGCTGGGCGGAGCATTATTATTTGTAATGGCGCTGGGTATGGGCTTACCACTATTGCTCATTGCTCTTGGGGCTAGAAGCGTGATTCCTAGCGCTGGTGCCTGGATGGTTTGGTTACAACGAGCCCTTGGAGTAATACTTGTATTGTTAGCAATATGGATTGTATGGCCAGCTTTTTCGATGCTTCATGGTGAGGCTGACCCACAAAAAGGTAGTCGCTTAGAAAAAAGCATTGCGCCTAATTTAGTTTTTCAGGTAGTGCGCTCCCCCGAAGAATTACAAAGCATCTTACAAAAAGCACAAGAGAATAAAAAGTCAGTCTTGTTAGACTTCTATGCGGATTGGTGTATTAGCTGTAAAGAAATGGAAGCCATTACCTTTACTAACCCTGAAGTTGCAAAAGAGATGAGTCGTTTTGTATTGGTTCAGGCCGATGTCACTGTGAATAATTCCTCCACTCAGGCCCTATTAAAACAATATGGTCTTTTTGGGCCACCCGCAATTCTCTTATTTAATGGCTTGGGTGATGAACAAAAAGGATTACGGGTCGTTGGGTTTATGCCGCCTGGACGTTTTAGCCAACGTTTGCAAGAACTCAATACAAAATAGTTCGAAGAGCTGTTGATTATTTCTTTAGCAGACGGCTTGCTTCGAGAGCAAAATAACTGAGGATGCCATCTGCGCCAGCGCGTTTAAATCCAATCAGGGATTCCATCATCACAGCATCATGATCTAGCCAACCATGATTGGCGGCGGCTTTTAGCATCGCATATTCACCACTCACTTGGTATACATAAGTGGGGTAGCCAAATGCTTCTTTAATGCGATGGACGATATCCAAATAAGGCATACCTGGTTTAATCATGACCATATCAGCACCTTCGCTAATATCAAGACCGACTTCACGAATAGCCTCATCGCCATTGGCTGGATCCATCTGGTAATTCTTTTTATCCGCCTTACCTAAATTAGCAGCAGAGCCGACCGCATCCCGAAATGGACCATAGAACGCAGACGCATATTTAGCAGAGTAAGCCATGATGCGCGTATGAATGAACCGATTACTCTCAAGTGCAGTACGAATCTCTCCAATTCGACCATCCATCATGTCGGAGGGGGCCACAATATCGACGCCTGCATGTGCATGACATAAGGCTTGTTTGACTAAAACAGCAACAGTTTCATCATTAATGATGCGATGATTTTCATCCAAGATCCCATCTTGCCCATGACTTGTATAAGGGTCTAATGCCACATCGGTCATGATCCCAAGATTGGGAAAGCGTGTTTTAAGTTCAGCAACTGCAGTGGGCACTAAGCCGTTGGGGTTAAAAGCTTCAGAACCATCGATGGTTTTAAGGGAGGCATCAATTACCGGAAATAAGGCCATGACCGGGACTCCTAGAGCGACACACTCCTCGGCAACTGAAAACAAACGATCGATTGACATTCGTTCAATCCCAGGCATTGAGGCAACGGTTTGCGTTTGGTTCTTACCGGGTAGCAGGAAGACTGGATAGATAAGGTTGTCTGGGCTAAGGCGATTTTCTTGAAATAAACGACGCGACCAATCGTCACGACGCATCCGACGAGGTCTATAGGCAGGGTATTGAGACATGATTAGTGTTCGTAAAGAAGAAATAGACTAATTAGGGGTATTTTCACTAACAAAGGATTCTTTAAAAAGCCATCTTTGGATAAGTGTATCGCTTTCTTCAAGACCCACTCGTTTTGTGCTGGAAAATAACTGGGCAGTAATTTGTGCTGGCGCAAACTGTTTTACTTGTTCAGTAATGTTATATAAAAGATCACGATTTTCTGAATAGGTTTGTTTGTCAGACTTACTCAAAAGAATATGGATCGGTTTTTTTGTCACACTAAACCACCGAATCATTTGTTCATCTAGCTCGGTTAGGCCACGACGAGCATCCACAATCAAAATCATACCAACCAGTGATTCGCGATTCTGAAGGTAGTTACTAAGGATATCGTTCCAATGAGATCGAGTGCTCTCCCCCACGGCCGCGTAGCCATATCCTGGCAGATCCACGAGATAGGCTAACAGCACTTCTTTGGCGTAAACCCCAAAATAGTTTATGTGCTGGGTCCGCCCTGGGGTTTTGCTAGCAAAAGCAAGCCGCTTTTGATTGCATAACACATTGATTGCACTGGATTTTCCGGCATTTGAGCGACCGGCAAAGGCAATTTCCGGGATATTGCCTTGGGGCAGGGTATGGAGCTCATTTACAGTAGTAAAGAAGCGAGCTTGGTAAAGTTTAGACATAAATGAAAGTATGGAAGCTATTGTAAAATCTCAATAAAATAAGATAACTTAAGCACCCATCTCAAAGTAAGCAAGGTAACCATGATGCGTCAAAGCAGCAAATTCTCCAAATTAAACTTCTTCTCGTTTTTTATTGCCTTGGTGGCGCTCATCATGCCTCTTGCCATTGCGGCGGAACCTGCTAAACCAGCAACTCCTGCAATGGCTTCTGCGCCTGCTCCAGCGGCCCCTGCTCCAATGAAGGCGGATTTGGCGGCTGGTGACGGACTATATAACAATGGCGATCCTAAGCGCGGGGTAGTAGCGTGCGTTGGTTGTCATGGTGCCAATGGCAATAGCGGAGTTGCTAGTTGGCCAAAATTAGCAGCACAACATACCGCCTATACCGTAAAGCAACTTAAAAACTATAAAGATGGGTCTCGAGCAAACCCGGTCATGATGGGAATGGTGGCCACTTTGACTGAACAGGATATGCTGAATTTATCCGCGTACTTAAGCAAACAACAGCCCACTCTAGGCGTTGCTCAAAACAAAGATAGTATTGCCTTGGGCCAAAAGATCTATCGTGGCGGCATTGCTGAAAAAGGAATTCCAGCGTGCGCTGGTTGTCATAGCCCCAATGGCGCCGGTATCCCTGCACAGTATCCACGCTTAAGTGGACAGTGGGCAGATTACTCTACTTCTCAGTTAGTAGCGTTTAGAGAAGGTACTCGTAAAAATAGCGCGCAGATGACTACGATTGCAACTAAATTATCCGATGTAGAAATGAAAGCGGTCTCAGACTATATGGCAGGTCTGCGCTAATTTCTATTTTTGCTTGAGCGTGCTCGCCTGATTTAGGGTGCGCTCATTGTTAAAGAGACTTTCCGGCGTTTCTCGCTCCCTAACTAGATAAGCTTGATTACCATCCACCATTACTTCAGCGGCGCGTCCCCGCGTGTTGTAGTTGGAGGACATTACAAAGCCATACGCACCGGCCGATAAGATCCCAAGAATATCTCCCTCGTACACCGCGAGAGTTCGATCTTTGCCTAACCAATCGCCAGACTCGCAAACGGGGCCAACCACATCGTATTGATTTGGTTTGGCGGAACTCATTTGGACGGGGACAATGGCATGGTAGGCCTCATAAAGGGCTGGTCGCATCAGGTCATTCATGGCCGCATTCACAATACAAAAGTTTTTATCAACACCTGTTTTTAAGTATTCCACTTGAGTCAATAAAACTCCCGCATTGCCCACCAAGGAGCGACCAGGCTCCAGCAAAACTTCAAGGTGATTAAAGCCCTGCTCTTCGATTCGATTCAGCAGTGTATTAGTAAATTCGGTGATATTTGGAGGCGACTCTCCGCCATAATCGATTCCCAATCCACCCCCTAAATCTAGGTGATGAATCGTGATCCCCTCGAGTTGTAGTTGGGTGATGAGGCCAAGCACTTTATCAAGCGCATCTAGATAGGGTGAGGCGCTAGTAATTTGTGAGCCAATATGACAGTCAATACCCAATACATCAATGTGAGGCAAGCGGGCAGCCTCACGATAGGTCTTGAGAACGTCGTGGAAAGCAATCCCAAATTTATTATCTTTGAGACCGGTTGAAATATAGGGATGTGTATTGGCATTGACATCAGGATTGACACGTAATGAAATAGGCGCGCGTAATCCCAGAGTTTTGGCAATTATATTAATACGCTGTAATTCGGATATGGACTCGACATTGATACATTTAACGCCCGCCCGCAGTGCATTCTCGATCTCAGCAGATGATTTACCAACGCCTGCAAAAACCAGACTTTTTGGATCGGCCCCAATCTGAAGTGCACGTGCTAACTCCCCGCCACTGACCAGGTCAAAGCCGGCCCCTAATTGTTTGAGCTCATCCAAAACAGCCAAATTGCTATTAGCCTTCATGGCGTAATGAATCCGAGCTCGTCGTGTACCATTGGGCCGAATGCAGGCTGCGTCGTAGGCACGGTAGGCGCTACAAATAGCCTCTTTGCTATAAACATAGAGCGGTGTGGAAAAATCGTGTGCAAGTTTTGCCAGGCTTATGCCCTCAGCAAACCATTGGTGGTTTTTTTCAGAGAAGCCGACAAGAGAGGGAAGTGGCTTTTTCATTTTGCTTTACTGCTACCATCAACTGGTTTTGTGGGCGTACCGCTAGGTGGATATAGAGTGCCCTTCGGCTCTGCTTGACTAGGGGCAGGGGGGGCAGGAGGGGGATTTGGAATAAATAAAGGCCCTCTTACCCCACAGGCACATAGGGATATAAAAAGCGCCAGTACCGGAATTCTTACTACAATCGACATCATCATTAGCTTTGTAAAAGGTATTTGAATATAGCATGCAGAACACTAACTTACCCCTGACTGAAAAAATTGACGACAAGCAGTTTCATCAGATTGCTAGTCAACTTTTACAGTCAATTGAGCTCTCACTTGAGCAGGCCGATGAAGCTATGGATCTGGACTTAGATATAGCAAGGCAGGGGGGTAATGTGATCAATATTGTATTTCGTGATCGCAGTGTCATCGTTGTAAATACGCAAGCACCTCTTCATGAGATTTGGGTTGCAGCAAAGGCGGGCGGTTTTCATTATCGATGGGCTGGAAGCGTATCAAAGCCACTTTGGTTAGATACCAAAACCGGTAATGAGTTACTCGCTGATTTATCTGCTTTTGTTAGTTCTCAGGCGGGGAAGGATATTAAGGTCAGCTTGCTTGATACGCATTAAGAGTTTGATGAACCAGGATTTGATCAGCCTTTTCAATTTTAGCCTGCCCAATTTTTTCTAGGGTGATGTACCGAATTGTGCCGCCCTCTGATTTTTTATCGATTTGCATCAGTTCAAAAAAACGTTGATTACCAAGCTTGGGCGCACAACTCGGTAAAGCAAGGGCATCCACCAACTGCTTAATACGATTTACATCACTCGCAGAAATATGACCTAAACGAGCGGATAGATCTGCTGCCATTACCATGCCGCAAGCGACCGCTTCACCATGTAACCACTCTCCGTAGCCTAAGCCAGACTCAATGGCATGTCCAAATGTGTGCCCATAATTAAGAATGGCTCGAATACCCGATTCTTTTTCATCGGCCGCCACAACGGCAGATTTAATTTCGCACGAGCGTACTACAGCATGGCTCATTGTATTGAGATCACAATTTAGTAACTCCTTGGTATGAGACTCAATCCAATCAAAAAAAGTAGCATCGGCAATCGCCCCATGTTTAATAACTTCGGCAAGACCTGCTGATAACTCTCGAGGCGGTAGAGTTTTGAGCGTATCAAGGTCAGCGATCACAGCAATGGGCTGATGAAAGGCCCCAATCATATTTTTACCCAAGGGATGGTTAATACCAGTTTTGCCACCAACCGAAGAATCTACTTGGGCCAAGAGAGTCGTCGGTACTTGAATAAAGCGGATACCCCGCATAAAGCTAGCCGCTGCAAAACCAGCCATATCGCCAATTACTCCACCACCGAGGGCAATAATGACGGTCTTACGATCTGCTCCATTGGCAAGCAGTGCGTCAAAGATTTTCTGGATGGTGGCCCAGTCTTTATATGACTCGCCATCAGGCAGAATGATCTCATGAACCGATTTAGCATCCCCTGAAATCGTTTCAACAAGCCTTTTACTGTAAAGTGGTGCAACAGTCGTATTACTGACGATGTAAACCGATTGACCTGTAATGAAGGGTCGAAAGAGCTCGGACTTGCTAATAAGACCAGAGCCAATATAAATAGGATAACTACGATCCCCTAAGGAGACTTCTAATGTTTTCATGGGGCGAGCTCAAGTTGCATTAAGAGAGTATTAACTAATTGGGTAACGCTCGGTTTACCAGTTTCAATAATATGATCAGCAATTTCTCGATAGAGGGGGTCGCGAAGTGCATAAAGATTTCCTAAGATAGTCTTTGGATCCCCATTTTGCAGCAAAGGGCGACCTTCCCCTCCTTTGGTTCGATGCCAAAGCTCAATGGGATCGGCATGCAAGTAGATTACCGTGCCGCGCCCCTTTAAGACCTGACGGTTTTCGAGAAGCAATACACTGCCGCCACCGGTTGCAAGAATCACATCTTTTTTTTGAGTGAGCTCCTCAATGATTTGAGCCTCGCGCTTACGAAAACCTGCCTCCCCTTCCATTTCAAAGATAGTCGGAATCTTTACTCCGCAGCGTTCCTCTAGGGCATGGTCAGAATCAATAAAGCGACGATTGAGCTTACGGCTCAGCATCCGACCAACAGTGGATTTACCGGCACCCATTAGGCCGATTAGGAAAATATTTGAATTTTTAGGGTTCACCCTATCAATTCTATTCGGGTTTGTCCAAAATGGTGGGGGTTAGAAAGACCAATAATTCTGTTTTATCGCGAAGCTTGGATTGATGTTTGAACAGGTGACCAATTAAAGGAATATCACCCAAGAAGGGAACTTTGACCAAATCCTCACGTTCAGTAGTTTGGTAGATTCCACCAAGAATAACGGTGCCACCATTTTCAACGGTCACCTCTGAGCTCAAATTTTTGGTATCAATCGCGTAACCCTGTTCAGTTTTCATCCCCACACTATCTTTATTAATTGCGACCAATAAAGACACCTTGCCATCATGATGAATTTTTGGAATAACCTCCAACCTTAAATTAGCCTTACGAAACTGAATCTTGTTACCGCCACTCGAAGAGGAGGTTTGGTAAGGCAGCTCCGTCCCTTGTTCAATCGTTGCTTTGACCATATCAGCGGTCATGATCCGTGGGTTCGACAAAATCTTTCCCTGGCCATCGCTCTCTAGGGCAGTCAGTTCAATATCGAGCAAGCGGCTTGCGTGCTTGCTTAATAAAGTGGCAGCAGCACTAGCAGGTTCAAAACCTCCCAGTCCCCCTGCATTCAGTGGTACGCTCATCTGCAAGTGAGATTGTTCTAAAGCGCTTAAGCGTGGGCGCATTCCTAATTTGACCCCCAGGTTTCTGGCAAACCGATGGTCCGCCTCAACAATACGAGCCTCAATCAAAATTTGGCGTGGCGCACTATGATGTTCCCCCCCGAACGGTAAAGCAGACTCATCACGCCGTTGTTTCTGAAAATTACTAATTTCACTATGACTGCCAATCCAGTAAAGACCATCATTACGCACAAAGCGCAAGCCACGGCTTGCTAGGACCGTAGACAGGGCAGTTTGCCAAGGAACATTCTCAAGCCGTAGGCTAATATTGCCTTGAATATTGGGGCTTAAAACGAAATGGGTATGACCAAGGCGCGCCATGGTGTGCAATAAATCAATGAGAGGCATTTCTATGACGGAAATACTAATTGGGGTTTGGAGATACTCCCGGAGTTGAACTGTATGTTGGTTGAAATGGCTAGCGAAGCAGAGGGGACTGCTTAAAAGTACCAGAAGGCCAAGGACGTGGGTTAACCGTGAGCGTTTCATTGAATGAGCAACACAATTCGTTTTTCATTTGGACCCAGTAAGACTGCTTCAGAAGAATTAAAGTCAGCAAGGCGCCAAGCCCCCTTAACAGCTTAGTTTTTGTTAGGCATGATGGTCTGTTGCCCATCGTGCAGTAATGCATACGAACCATGTTTGTTTTGCCCGATACCAAGATGACGCCATTTCTTTAGTTCAATTTCATGCGTGTCAGATTGGGGTGGTGCCACATTTGATGCCAACTTGACCGAACCTCTGTATTTAGAATGTAAGGCTTCAAGATGTAGTAAAAAAGATTCGTGTTGATCATCTATGCGCTCGTCAAGCTCATGGAGTTCTGCTTGGATTTGCTCTAATTTGTTTTGAATAGAGGAATAGTTCTTAATCCGTGTTTCGCCCGCTTCAAGCCCTTGTAATTGGTGGGCGATATAGACAAGACCGCCCGCTAGTCCCAATAAACTAATGAATATGAGCAATAGAGGCGAGGAGGATGCCTGATTAAACCTCTGCTTTGGTGAAGTTGATTCCATCCAGTTCCTATATAGGTTGATATACCACGGGGTAGTATTGGTAGTACAGAGATGATTGGGACTATTTTCATCCATCAAGATGGCGGGATCGTTACCAAGACTTTGCAGAACGTGATTGAAATCGTCACGGGTAATGTTTCGATAGGCCATTAACAATTGTTGCTCTTTAATTGAGGATTGCCAACTAGACAAAGATTATTTATGTGTCAGATAGACTGAGATTTACTGTAGGGCCATATAATTTCAATATGGCTAATCAATCCAGTAAAAAACCACCCGTACAGCAGGGGCCTGGTATGCAATTTATTAAAAAACCAAGTTCGCGACCCTTGATAAAGGCTGTATTGATATTGATTGCGATTAGCGGTTTACTTTTTACAATGCTAGTTGCTTACGCCTTTGTTATTGCTAAGCCTAATTTGCCAGCTATCTCAGCATTGCTTGATTACAACCCAAAAGAACCCCTCAGAATTTATACAGCCGACAAGGTTTTAATCGGAGAGTTTGGTGAAGAGCGGCGTAACGTTGTGCCCTTAAATGAGATACCGGTTCATTTAAAGTACGCAGTTATTGCGATCGAGGACGACCGTTTTTATAGTCATGGTGGAGTTGATTACTGGGGCGTATTACGAGCGAGTCTAGCAAATCTTCGAGGCGGCTTATCGCAAGGGGCATCAACGATCACCATGCAGGTGGCCCGTAATTTTTTCTTAAGTAATGAAAAAACATTTAGTCGAAAGCTCTACGAGGTATTACTTGCCTGGGAAATTGAGGCGCAATTAACCAAAGATAAGATCTTGGAAATCTATATGAACCAGATTTATTTGGGCCAACGTGCCTATGGATTTGCGAGCGCCTCACAAATCTACTTTGGAAAAGAGCTTAGAGAAATCACCATTGCAGAGGCGGCGATGTTGGCTGGTTTACCAAAGGCGCCTTCTGCTTACAACCCTGTAGCCAACTTTAAGCGCGCCAAGATTCGGCAAGAATATATTTTGCAACGTATGCGTGATTTATCTTATATCACGCCAAGTGACTACGAAAAAGCGATGGCAGAGACTATTAATGTTAGGGGCCTGGGGAAAGAGTTTGACACGCGCGCCGATTATGTTGCCGAGATGGCTAGACAACTTTTATATTCTGAGTATGGCGATATTATTTACTCTCAAGGAATTAGTGTTTACACCACAATCCTAAAAGCCGATCAGGATGCGGCATATAGCGCTGTACGTAAAGGAATTTTTGATTACGATTTGCGGCACGCTTATCGAGGCCCAGAGGGGTTTATTGAGCTTCCTGCCGACAGCATTAGACGGCAACGAGCAATTGATACTGCATTGCTTGATTATCCGGCACTCGATGAGCTGCAATCGGGCGTTGTTCTTGAATCCAGCCCTAAAGAACTTAAAGTAATGATTGCTACTGGAGAGCAAATTACCATATCAGGCGATGCTCTCAGACTGGCACGTTCGTCGCTTTCTGAAAATGCGCAGCCCAAACAGCGCATAAGGCCCGGAGCAATTGTCCGACTTTTAAGAGACGAGGGGATGTGGAAAATTGCACAACTTCCTCAAGTTGAGGCCGCATTTGTGGCAATGGATCCAAGCGATGGCGCTATTTTGGCTTTAGTTGGAGGATTTGACTTCAGACGAAATAAATTTAATCGCGTAACACAAGCATTGCGACAACCCGGTTCTGCATTTAAGCCTTTTATTTATGCTGCCGCGCTTGAGAAGGGGTTTAGCCCCACCACCCTCGTGAATGATGCCCCCATTTCTATCGGCGGCTCAGAAACAGGAAGTCAAGCATGGGAGCCTAAAAACTATGATGGTAAGTATGACGGAATGATGCGCTTACGTGCAGCTTTAGCAAAGTCAAAAAATTTAGTTTCTGTACGAATCATTCGAAAAATAGGACCCTCTTATGCACAAGAATTTATTCAACGTTTTGGGTTTGAACCAGAAAAACATCCACCCTATTTAACAATGGCATTAGGCGCTGGCTCGACGACCCCTTTGCAAATGGTGAATGCTTATAGCGTATTTGCAAACGGGGGATATTTCGTAAACCCTTATTTAATTGAAAAGATTACGAATGCGAAGGGCCAGGTTTTATTTCAAGCGGATCCTGTCAGGGTTGGTAAAAATGCAAATCGAGTCTTAGATGCGCGCACCACTTTTGTGATGGATAGTCTATTGCAAGAGGTAATCAAGACTGGAACGGCAGCGAGTGCCCGTCCTCGTTTAGGCCGCAATGATATTGCTGGAAAGACCGGAACTACCAATGACTCCAATGATGTGTGGTTTGCGGGATATAACCCTAGGGTTGCAGCAGTGGCTTGGATTGGTTTTGATAAGCCCAAGAGCTTAGGAGATCGAGAGACAGGTGGTGGCCTTGCTTTGCCAATTTGGATTAACTTTATGTCAGTTGCTCTTCGAGGGGTTCCAGAATTACCGCGTACTCCACCGCCTGGAGTTGTTGAATTAGAGGGTGACTGGGCAATACCTGATTACGCTCCATTAGGCGGTATTCGGCAGGTGAACTAATTACAGTATGGCTCGCAAAGCACGCTTTGTGATTCCAGGACAGGCTATGCATGTTTTAGTTCGCGGCCATAATCAGCAAACTATTTTTGCTAAGGAACTGGATTACAAGCATTATTTAGATTGGTTACGTCAGGCTGCAAAGGCTTTTGAATGCGCAGTGCATGCTTTTGCATTAATGCCAAACCATGCCCACATCCTATTAACGCCCCAAAAGGAAGAATCCCTGGCGCGGGCGATGCAGTCTCTTGGGCGCCGCTACGCACAGTACTTTAATCAAAGCCATGCGCGTTCAGGAACAATGTGGGCAGGACGGTTTTGTTCGTCCTTGATTGATCCTTGCTATGTCTTGAGGTGTCAGCGATACATTGAGCTCAACCCCGTACGTTCGGGATTAGAGAGTAGGCCTGAGGATGCCAAAAATACAAGCTACGTAACGCATATTGGTGGCAAAGGGGAAACATGGCTGATAGACCACCCTTCCTTTTGGGGTTTAGGCAATACCCCCTTTGAACGGCAGCTGGCTTGGGCTAATTTTGTCCAAGATGGCGCTTCACATCAGGAGGATCAGACCATAACAGCTCATATCTTAAGGTCAAAGCCTTGGGTAAGCCCAGAATTTAGGGCTCAAAATTACAAATTCGGACTTGATCACGAGCTTATAAAGCCTCGCGGTAGACCTAAGAAGATCTGAATCTGTCCCCTTTTTTAATGGATTTATATTACTTCGATTATTAAATCGTGACAGAGTCAATTAATTTTTATTGCATCCCTAAGTAGATTCCCCTATATTTACATATCCAACTTAATAATTAGCCCAAACCGTGCGGATTGGGCGTCGCTTTAAATAAACCTGGATGCAAAACCCATGAATCATTTAGAACTCCGCCCAAGTGCGCAAGGACTATATAACCCAAGCAATGAGCATGACGCGTGTGGCGTTGGCTTTGTTGCACATATCAAGGGTAAAAAAACACACGAAATTATTGTTCAAGGATTGAAGATCCTCGAGAACTTGGATCATCGCGGCGCAGTGGGAGCGGATCCACTCATGGGAGATGGGGCCGGCATCTTAATTCAGATTCCAGACGAACTCTATCGTACTGAAATGAAAAAAAAGGAAGTTAATCTACCGCCAGTTGGAGAGTACGGCGTTGGCATGATCTTTTTGCCTAAAGAGAGCGCATCACGTCTCGCATGTGAGCAAGAACTTGAACGAACAGTAAGACAAGAAGGCCAAATCGTACTCGGATGGCGCGATGTACCTATCGATACGAAGATGCCGATGTCTCCCACAGTCAAAAAGACTGAACCAGTGATTCGCCAAATTTTCATTGGACGCGGACGCGACATCATGACTACCGATGCACTAGAGCGCAAACTATATGTTATTCGTAAAACAGGAAGCCACGCAATTCAGGATTTACATTTAAAGCATGGCAAAGAATATTTTGTTACATCGATGTCTGCTCGAACTATCGTATACAAAGGCCTGCTCTTAGCAAGTCAAGTCGGCGCATATTACTGTGACTTACAAGATCGCAATGCAGTATCCGCACTGGCATTAGTACACCAACGCTTTTCAACAAATACTTTCCCTGCCTGGGAGTTGGCTCACCCCTATCGTTTAATTGCACACAACGGAGAAATTAATACCGTGAAGGGCAATGTGAACTGGATCAATGCTCGAACAGGCGCGATCAGTTCCCCAGTTTTAGGCGACGATCTGCAAAAACTGTGGCCACTGATTTACCCCGGTCAATCCGATACCGCTTCGTTTGATAACTGCTTAGAACTTTTAGTGATGTCAGGTTATCCACTAGCGCAAGCCATGATGATGATGATTCCAGAGGCGTGGGAGCAGCATACCCTCATGGATGAAAACCGACGTGCTTTCTACGAATACCATGCTGCCATGATGGAGCCCTGGGATGGCCCCGCAGCAATTGCATTTACCGATGGCCGGCAGATTGGTGCAACCCTAGACCGCAATGGTTTGCGACCAGCTCGCTACTACGTGACCGATGATGATCTCGTCATCATGGCCTCAGAGGCAGGTGTTTTACCAATCCCAGAAAATAAAATTGTGCAAAAGTGGCGCTTACAGCCTGGCAAGATGTTCATGATTGATATGGAACAGGGGCGCATTATTGATGATATTGAGCTTAAGAATTCCGTATCGAAAGCTAAACCTTATAAGAGCTGGATCGATGCAGTACGAGTCAAGCTCGATGAGCTTGATGTTAGTAAAAAAGATTTGCAAGCCGAAGAGAAGCACATACGTCCGGCAGCAAAGTTGCTAGATCGTCAGCAAGCATTTGGTTACAGCCAAGAAGATCTTAAGTATTTGATGGCTCCGATGGCACAAAATGGCGAAGAGGCAATTGGTTCGATGGGTAACGACAGCCCATTGGCCGTCTTATCGGATCGTAACAAATCCTTATATAACTACTTCAAGCAGTTGTTTGCACAAGTTACAAATCCACCGATTGACCCAATTCGGGAAAACTTGGTCATGTCGCTGGTGTCCTTTGTTGGCCCTAAGCCAAATTTATTAGACACTAACAATATCAACCCTCCAATGCGTTTAGAGATTAGCCAGCCAGTATTGGATTTTGATGATATGACCAAAGTCCGCTACATTGAGCACTACACGGGCGGTAAGTTTCGTGCGCATGAGCTCGATATTTGTTATCCAGTTGCTTGGGGAAAAGAAGGTATTGAGGCTCGTTTAGCATCTTTGTGCGCTGAAGCAACCGATGCAGTACGAAGCGGTTTTAATATTTTAATTGTGAGTGATCGTCAAGTTGATTCTCAGCACATGGCGATACCTGCATTACTAGCCACTTCGGCCATTCATCAACATTTAGTCGAGCGCGGCTTACGAACTAGCACTGGATTGGTGGTTGAGACTGGTAGTGCTCGTGAGGTGCATCACTTTGCACTACTCGCGGGCTATGGTGCAGAAGCAATTCATCCATATTTAGCGATGGAAACTCTCGTAGAGATGGCCAAGGGATTGCCGGGTGACTTATCGCCAGAGAAAGTAAATAAAAACTTTGTGAAAGCGATTGGTAAGGGCCTGCAGAAGGTTATGTCGAAGATGGGTATTTCAACGTATATGTCGTACACCGGCTCACAAATTTTTGAGGCGATCGGCTTAAATAATGGACTAATCGATAAATACTTTAAGGGTACATCATCCAATGTGGGTGGCATTAGTGTGTTTGAAGTTGCGGAGGAAGCTCTGCGGATGCATCACGCAGCCTTTAGTAACGATCCCGTGCTCGCGGATATGTTGGATGCCGGGGGTGAGTATGCTTTTCGTATTCGGGGAGAAAAGCATATGTGGACCCCTGATTCGATTGCCAAGTTACAACATGCGACGCGTAGTGGCCCTGAGAAGGGTTATCAAACCTATAAAGAGTATGCCAACCTCATTAACGATCAAAGTAAGCGCTTAATGACCTTGCGCGGATTATTTGAGTTCAAGCTAGATCCTGGTAAAGCTATCGCATTAGACGAAGTGGAATCAGCTAAAGAGATTGTGAAGCGCTTTGCAACGGGTGCAATGTCCTTGGGCTCTATCTCAACGGAAGCGCATGCTACCTTAGCAATTGCCATGAATCGAATTGGTGGTAAGTCCAACACTGGTGAAGGTGGCGAGGACCCTAATCGCTATAAGAATGAACTCAAGGGTATTCCCATTAAAAAAGGTGAGACCCTGGCTAGTATTTTGGGTAAGGATGTGGTGGAAGCAGATATTCCTTTACAAGATGGCGATTCATTACGTTCCAAAATTAAGCAAGTTGCCTCGGGCCGTTTTGGGGTAACCACGGAATATTTGCGCTCAGCCGATCAAATTCAGATCAAGATGGCCCAAGGTGCGAAGCCGGGGGAAGGCGGTCAGTTACCCGGCGGCAAGGTCTCGGATTACATTGGTAAGTTGCGGTTTTCAGTGCCTGGCGTAGGGCTCATTTCCCCGCCACCGCATCATGACATTTATTCGATTGAGGATTTAGCACAGCTCATTCATGATCTCAAGAACGTCAATCCTAAGGCCGATGTATCGGTCAAGTTGGTTTCTGAGGTTGGAGTTGGCACGGTAGCAGCAGGGGTTGCAAAGGCAAAGTCCGATCATGTCGTGATTGCTGGCCATGATGGCGGCACTGGCGCATCACCCCTATCCTCGATTAAGCACGCAGGCTCCCCTTGGGAATTGGGTCTCGCGGAGACTCAACAGACTCTTGTTCTCAATCGCTTGCGAAGTCGTATTCGGGTGCAAGCTGATGGTCAAATGAAAACGGGTCGTGATGTGGTAATCGGTGCATTATTAGGCGCCGATGAATTTGGTTTTGCTACTGCACCCCTCGTTGTGGAGGGATGCATCATGATGCGTAAATGCCATCTTAATACCTGCCCTGTTGGTGTCGCGACGCAGGATCCAGAGCTACGTAAAAAGTTTTCTGGCAAACCAGAGCATGTGGTTAATTTCTTCTTCTTCATTGCCGAAGAGGTGCGCGAGATCATGGCGCAATTAGGTATGCGAAAGTTTGATGAGTTGATCGGTCGTGTGGATCTCTTGGATACCCGTAAAGGTGTAGATCACTGGAAAGCTCAAGGATTAGACTTCAGTAAAGTATTTGCGCTTCTAGATGTGCCTGCCAAAGAACCTCGTCATCAAACTTTGACGCAGGACCATGGTTTAGGTTCTGCGCTCGATCATATTTTGATGGAGAAAAGTGAGCCTGCCTTAGAGCGCGGTGAGAAGGTGTCATTCATTGTGCCAATCCGTAACGTGAATCGCACTGCGGGCGCAATGCTATCAGGCGAGGTCGCGATGCGCTATGGCCATACGGGCTTACCCGATGACACGATTCATATTCAGTTAAATGGTACGGCAGGGCAAAGTTTTGCAGCATTCTTGGCCCATGGTATTACCTTCGACCTAGTGGGCGATGCGAATGATTATGTGGGCAAAGGCCTGTCCGGTGGTCGTGTGATTGTGCGGGCTCCACATGAATTCCGTGGCGATACATCGCAAAATATTATTGTTGGTAATACCGTACTGTATGGCGCGATTGAAGGTGAAGCTTTCTTTAATGGCGTAGCGGGTGAGCGATTTGCCGTGCGCAACTCAGGCTCTCTTGCGGTCGTGGAGGGTACGGGTGATCATGGCTGTGAATATATGACGGGCGGTACGGTTGTAGTTTTAGGCAATACCGGCCGTAACTTTGCGGCTGGTATGAGTGGTGGTGTGGCGTACGTCTATGACGAAGATGGTTTGTTTGAGAAGCGTTGCAATATCAGTATGGCAACGCTAGAGAAAGTATTGCCCTCTGCCCAACAAATAAGCGCAATGCCGAAGTCTGCTTGGCACGCCCCCGTAAATGTGAAAGAGGGTGGTGAGCGCCAAACCGATGAGCAGATCGTAAAGACTTTGATCGAACGCCATTTCCGTTACACCGGATCCGAGCGAGCAAAAGCTCTCTTAGCGGATTGGGAGAGGTCCCGCACCCGTTTTGTGAAAGTGCTGCCAACCGAGTACAAGCGTGCGTTAGGAGAGTTGTGGGAGCGCGCTCAAGGCCAACTCGGTAAAGAGAAGTCGGTCACGGTATAGCGGGCCAGTTTAAGACAAGAATATATTAAAGAAATTACAGGAGTTGGTATGGGTAAGGTGACTGGATTTATGGAGTTTGAACGGGTCGATGAAAAATATGAAGCCCCCATCAAACGAATTCATCATTACAAAGAATTTGTGGCGGCCTTGTCTGATGCCGATGCCAAAGTACAGGGTGCACGATGCATGGATTGTGGCATTCCGTTTTGTAATAACGGCTGCCCCGTCAACAATATCATTCCCGACTTTAATGATTTGGTTTATCAGGGAGATTGGAAAAATGCCATTGAGGTGTTGCATTCCACCAATAATTTTCCCGAGTTCACGGGCCGCATTTGCCCCGCACCCTGCGAAGCTGCTTGCACTCTCGGAATTAATGAACTACCTGTGGGTATCAAATCGATTGAGCATGCAATTATCGATAAGGCTTGGGAAAACGGTTGGGTAAAGCCACAGCCTCCTAAGGTCAAGACTGGCAAGAAAGTAGCAGTTGTTGGTTCCGGCCCTGCGGGTATGGCTGCTGCTCAGCAATTAGTGCGCGCTGGTCATGATGTCACCGTATTTGAGAAAAATGATCGTGCAGGGGGTTTGCTGCGCTATGGCATTCCTGATTTCAAGATGGAGAAATGGCTCATTGATCGTCGTGTTGAGCAAATGCAAGCCGAGGGCGTTACCTTTGCGACAGGTGTATTTGTTGGTAAGGACGGTTTGGGTAAAGAAGTAAAAAACTATTCCAAAAAGAGCGTTACCC
Source organism: Burkholderiaceae bacterium (assembly GCA_009924985.1). Classification (GTDB taxonomy): domain Bacteria; phylum Pseudomonadota; class Gammaproteobacteria; order Burkholderiales; family Burkholderiaceae; genus Polynucleobacter. Next base: position 25,884 of record RFQL01000011.1, read on the forward strand.
CTGAAGCCTTAATGAAAGACTTTGATGCGGTCATTATAAGTGGTGGTGCAGAGCAACCGCGTGATTTGCCAGTGCCAGGCCGAGAGTTAGGCGGCATTCATTACGCTCTCGAGTTTTTAATTCCGCAAAATAAAGAAAATGCAGGTGACTTAAAGAACGAGATTCGTGCAACAGATAAACACGTGGTGGTGATTGGTGGCGGGGATACTGGCTCGGATTGCGTTGGTACGTCGAATCGCCATGGTGCTAAACACGTTACACAGTTTGAACTACTGCCGCAACCTCCCGAGGAGGAGAATAAGCCTTTGGTTTGGCCCTACTGGCCTACAAAGTTGCGCACTTCTTCTTCGCATGAAGAAGGATGTGAACGTGATTGGTCAGTAGCAACAAAACGTTTTGAAGGAAAGAACGGTAAGGTTGAAAAGCTTATCGGCGTTCGCCTGGAGTGGAAAGACGGCAAGATGGCTGAAATCCCGAATTCAGAGTTTGAAGTGAAAGCAGATTTGGTGTTGTTAGCAATGGGATTTGTATCGCCTGCTCAGCAGATATTAAGTGCCTTTGGTGTTGAGAAGGACCCACGGGGCAATGCAAAGGCAACAGTGGATGGCCATAAGGCTTATCACACCAATGTTCCAAAAGTATTTGCTGCTGGTGATATGCGCCGTGGTCAGTCCTTGGTGGTGTGGGCAATCCGCGAAGGGCGTCAATGCGCACGCTCGGTCGATGAGTTTTTAATGGGCTCATCCGTTTTGCCACGATAATACGGCATGTCTATCGAAAACCATGATCGCCCTGTAGTCGTTTCTATCCGCGGGGTCGACTTTTCCTACGCTCCAGGGGAGAGAAAAATTCTCTCAGGACTTAATATGGAATTTAAGCGCGGCCAAGTGGTTGCGGTGATGGGCGGTTCGGGCTGTGGCAAGACTACAGTCTTGCGTCTGATTGGTGGTCAAGTAATAGCGCAGCTGGGCTCGGTGCTTTTTGAGGATCAGGATATTGCATCAATGAACAGCGAGCGCTTGATGCAAGTTCGCCGTCGTATGGGGATGTTATTTCAGTTTGGTGCTTTGTTCACCGATCTCAGTGTGTTTGAGAACGTTGCCTTTCCCCTGCGCGAGCATACCAATCTCAGCGAAGAACTCATCCGCGATTTAGTCCTCATGAAATTGAATGCAGTAGGCTTAAGAGGCGCGCGTGATCTTATGCCTTCTCAAATATCAGGAGGTATGGCTAGGCGTATTGCCTTAGCGCGTGCGATTATTTTGGATCCACCCCTGATCATGTACGACGAGCCCTTTGCAGGATTAGATCCGATTGGTTTGGGAATCACAGCTCGCTTAATCCGTAATTTGAATGATGCGCTGGACGCAACGAGCATTATCGTGACACATGACGTGGAAGAAACCTTTGAAATCGCCGACTATGTTTACTTTATTGCGAATGGAAAAATTGGAGCAGAAGGAACGCCGGAGGATCTCAATCGCTCGAGTGATCCGTTTGTGCGTCAGTTTTTAGATGCCTCTCCCGAGGGCCCAGTCCCGTTTAATTACCCAGGCCTTGATGCTGCTACTGATTTTGGTGTGAGGTCTTTATGACGACAGAATCCAAATCGCTATTTAGTGGATTACTAAATGCACTGGGCGACCTAGGCTTTTTTATTCGCCGCAATCTTACAGGCCTTGGTTACGCAGCCCGTATGTTTGCTCTTGTACTAGTGCGTTCAGGATCTTTACTAAAACGTCCCCGCTTGGTCTCTGACCAAGTTCTTTTTGTTGGTAATTATTCCTTTGTGATTATTACGGTATCGGGTTTATTTGTTGGCTTTGTTCTAGGTCTGCAGGGCTACTACACGTTGACCCGCTATGGATCAGAGCAAGCACTGGGCTTATTGGTTGCTTTATCTCTAACCCGTGAGCTAGGCCCCGTCATTACAGCCCTATTGTTTGCTGGTCGGGCAGGCACTTCTTTGACTGCAGAAATTGGCCTAATGAAAGCAGGTGAGCAACTCTCCGCAATGGAAATGATGGCAGTTGATCCATTACGCCGAGTGATTGCTCCTCGCCTATGGGCCGGAATTATCTCCATGCCAATTTTGGCAACCATCTTTTCAGCGGTTGGTGTATTGGGTGGTTATTTAGTAGGTGTGCCACTCATTGGTGTTGATAGCGGCGCCTTTTGGTCGCAGATGCAAGGCGGTGTTGATTTGTTTGATGATATTGGCAATGGTTTTATTAAGAGCATTGTCTTTGGATTTGCCGTCACTTTTATTGCTTTGTATCAAGGTTATGAGGCCAAGCCAACTCCCGAGGGTGTATCGCAGGCAACCACCCGCACGGTTGTATTGTCATCTTTGGCAGTCTTAGCCCTGGATTTTTTATTAACCGCCATGATGTTTTCCAACAACTGAGTTTGAATAGAAAAATGAATGAGATGAACGGTCGTCGTTTAGTACAGAATAAACTGAGGTTCTTATGAGAAAAAGTGCAATTGATGTTTGGGTCGGTATTTTTGTTGCCATCGGCATGTTGGCGATGTTGTTCTTGGCCCTAAAGGTTGGCAACATGAGCGCAGTCTCTTTTGCCCCCACTTATATCGTATCTGCTCGCTTTGACAATATTGGAGGTTTAAAGCCAAGAGCTCCAGTCAAGAGCGCTGGGGTTGTCGTTGGTCGTATTGCCGATATCAAATTTGATGACACTACGTATCAGGCGACTGTGACCATGACCATTGATAAGACGTATAAGTTTCCGAAGGATTCCTCCGCAAAAATTTTGACCTCTGGTTTATTAGGAGAGCAATACATTGGCTTAGAGGCCGGTGGTGATGAGCAAATGCTTGCGGAGGGCGGCAAGATTAATCAAACGCAATCAGCTGTTGTCCTGGAGAATTTAATCAGTCAGTTCCTATACAACAAAGCTGCAGATAGTGGGCAAGATAAAGGCGAGGGTGGCAAGGGTTCATCGAAGTAAACATCAATGTATTCCAATTACAACAATAGTCATAATAAACCGTGTTAATTCTTAAGCGCATTACCCTTCTTTTTGTTTGTGTCTCAATGGTTGGGTGCGCCAGCATTCCAGCAGGTAGTGACCGATCTCCAGACGATCCATGGGAGTCATTTAATCGCTCCGTATTTTCATTTAATGAAGGTTTGGATGATTATTTACTAAAGCCCATTACGGAAGGCTATCGTTTTATTCTGCCTAAACCAGCGCAACAGGGTATCGATAATTTCTTTAGAAACTACAGCGACATCTATACCTCGGCGAATAATCTACTGCAAGGTAATCTTAGTATGGCCTTTAGTGATTTGATGCGCGTGGTTGTCAATACTATTTTTGGTCTAGGGGGATTTATTGATATGGCTACTCCAGGCGGACTGGAAAAAAACAAAGCGGATTTTGGGCAAACCTTTGGTGTGTGGGGTATCCCATCAGGCCCTTATGTGGTGCTGCCATTTTTTGGGCCTAGTAATGTCCGCGATACCTTTGGAAGAGCAGTTGATTTTGAGACTGACTACTTTTCTCGGCTGCTACCCGATGTTGCTTTACGAAATAGTTTGACAGCGTTACGGGCTGTCAATGCTCGCAATAACTTCTATGAGGCAGGCGATCTTTTGGAAGATGCCGCGCTTGATAAATACACCTTTACGCGTGATGCCTATATTCAGCGCCGCCAATATCAAATTGACCAGTCTAAAGAAGGCAAGGAACCCATATTACCAGTTTACGAGAATCAATAACAGTAAGAAAAGTCTAGAAAAGACTAAAATAAGGTTTTAATTAACGAAGCACCAATCATTGTGAAAAACCTCACCTTATCCTTGTTTGTAAGCATCACATCTTTGTTTGTTTGCTCGGTATCTGCACAGTCTGTGCCTGATCCGAATACGCCAGACGGCTTAATTAAGATCATCGTTGCAGATGTGATGAGTTTAGTGAAATCAGACCCAGAGATCCAGAGGGGCAATATTCCGCGTGTGGTTGAGTTGGTCGAGAAAAAAATTGTGCCCTATACCGATATGCGGCGCACAACCCAGTTAGCGATGGGTAAAAATTGGAGTAAAGCCACTCCAGAGCAGCAGAATCAACTTATTTTCGAGTTTAAGAATCTTTTGATTCGGACATATTCTGGAGCGCTGAGTCAGTTGCGTGATCAAACAGTGCAATACAAACCATTACGCTCATCGCCAAGCGATACTGATGTGATTGTGCGCACCGTTGTTATCGGTAAATCGGATCCAATTCCATTGGATTATCGGCTCGAGAAAACGAATGATGGCTGGAGGGTCTATGACATTAATATTATGGGCGCATGGTTGATTGAAGCCTACCGCAATCAATTCACGAACCAGATTAGCCAAAATGGAGTCGATGGACTAATCAAATTTTTGCAAGAGCGTAATGCAATGTTGGCTGGTAAAAAATAAGTATGACCTTCGCGCTTCCTGCCTGCGTTAGTCAAGGTAATGCACTTAGTCTGCAGCAGCAGGGCCTTCCTGATGTTAGACAAAGCCAGACGATTGATTGCGCCGCCTTAATCGATTTTGATTCGAGTGTGCTCGCTGTTCTGATGGCCTGGCAACGTGAACTATCCCCCCTTCAGCAAACTTTGCGTTTACTCCATCCCCCTGAGAAGTTAAAAGTGTTAGCCCGCGTTTATGGAATCGCCGATTTATTAGGCTTGGAATAAGTATGCTGGCAGTTTCGGTTGAGCACTTGAGTAAGCGCTATGGCAACCTTCTGGCTTTAAATGATGTTTCTTTACAGGTGCAGGAAGGCGAGTTTTTTGGTCTCTTAGGCCCTAATGGCGCGGGTAAGACAACCCTCATCTCGATCCTCGCTGGTCTTTGTCGTCCAGATCAGGGCGAAGCCTTCATTATGGGTACCAACGTGCAAAGCCATTTTTTAGAGGCGCGCAGAATGTTGGGCGTTGTTCCTCAAGAACTGGTATTTGATCCATTTTTTACTGTGCGCGAGACCTTAAAGTTTCAGTCGGGTTATTTTGGGATTCGAAATAACAGTGATTGGATCGATGAGATCATGGCCAATCTAGATCTCACCTCCAAGGCCAATAGCAATATGCGCTCTTTATCGGGTGGCATGAAGCGTCGAGTATTGGTGGCCCAAGCATTGGTACATCGTCCCCCAGTTATTGTCTTGGATGAGCCTACCGCAGGGGTTGATGTGGAATTACGTCAATCACTCTGGAAATTTATAAGTCGCCTTAATCAAGATGGCCACACTATTGTATTGACCACACATTATTTAGAAGAGGCAGAGAATTTGTGCGGACGTATTGCGATGCTAAAGTCTGGACAGGTGGTGGCCTTAGATACCACAGCAAATTTACTCGCACGGTATGGAAAGACTCGCGCAGCTGATGGACAAGAGACCGATTTAGAAGATGTGTTTATGCAAATCATGGCGGGGGAGCAACAATAATGCGCCCTGCATTAGAGTACGGCAGTGGTTTTGTTACTCTTTTACGCAAAGAGATTAAGCGCTTCTATAAGGTTGCCTTTCAGACCGTTGCTGCACCTGTTTTAACGGCTGTTCTATATCTCATGATCTTCGGTCATGTATTAGAGGGTCGACTGGTGGTGTATGACAAATTAAGTTACACCGCATTTTTAATACCGGG
>RFQL01000101.1 GCA_009924985.1 Burkholderiaceae bacterium
CCTGAGCTAACACCTAAAAAGTGACGACGATTCATGATGGTTTCCTATTATTTTTTACCAAGAATATTGGAGATGGTTTGGAGTTGCTCGTCTGTATAGCCTTTAGATAATTGATGCATGATCGTGCCAGTACGAGCACCGCTCTTAAATGCTTTCAATTGGGTCAGCATTGCCTCACTACTCAGTTGATTAATTTGGGGCATACCTGCATTTGGTACTCCAACCCCATTGGTGCCATGGCAGTTTGCGCAGGTTGCGGCCAAAGCCATTTGGTTAATACTGTTAGCAGATGATTGGCTCAAAGCAGGAGTGCTTAGTGAAAGTAATCCCACTGCACTTATACACAACCCCAGTTTTCTTAAGGTACGCGCTGATTGAAAGAACATAGTAAATATCTCCATTGGTTTTATTTCGAACAACTGTACTAAAGTAAGAATCTATCTTAAAGGATGGCCCAGAGGATCGCAGCCATATTCTTTTTATTATCTAGACATTAATTTCATAATCATATAACTCAGGGCGCATATATAGACTAAGGTTTTCCCTAGGTTTTGCATGAATTTGATCCGAATTCATGGGGGATTAACCCTAGGCTAATAAACTAGAGGGTATGCAAACACCGATTTCCTACCCATCTCTCTTCATATGCTTTGTGTTTGCAATAGGCGCTTATCTGTATGGGGCCGATAGTCGTTTTGCCCCAAAGAATGGCGATGAGTACCCCTATACGCATATTGTTCGTATGACCAGCTCCTCAACGCATTGGTTGCCTTTGCAGTCCGAGATGGTAGGAATCAAAAACACAAAACCACCTTTATTATTTTGGCAGGGTATGGCCTCCACCGACCAGGGAAAGAACTGGTCTCTATTCAACTTGCGTTGGCCAAGTCTCCTCTACACCGCAATCACTGCTGTATTGATTGCTTTGGTAGCAGGGAAGATCACAAAAAGTACTCCATTTGGCATTCTGGCAAGCCTGATTTGGCTGGCGTTCTTTAATACCTACCGCTATGGCAGACCATATCTAGCAGAGCCGCCTGAGATATTCTGGTTAAGCTTGCCTTTCTTTCTATTACTCCTTTGGGGTAAGCAAGCATTTGAGTCTAAATGGATTTTTCCGTTGATGAGTGGCATCTCTTTGGGGGCTGCACTTCTTTATAAGTCAATTGCTTATGTAGTTCCAGCTTGTTTAGTTCTTATCCTTTGGTTTTGGCAGTGGCGTTCTGCGCATCTTATGGAACTTATTCGTAAAGACCTGTTTAAGGTATTCATGGTGGGCATGATTGCCGTCGCAATCTTTTGTCTTTGGTTTCTGCTAGACCCAGACCCAAGGGCGGTTTGGAATGAATTCATTCTCGGTGAGAATGCGGGGAAGTTTGCGGCCCGCAATAGCCATTATTTGAAAGACTTATTGTGGGGCGGGGATAGCATTGGCATGCTATTGCTAACGAGTGTGGCAAATGCGGGGTTTTTATCGCTGCTGGTCGTTAATTTGTTTTATCTCGCAATTCGGCATTACAAACAAATTAGTTTTGAACAAAAACTACTTTGGATCTGGATTGCTGTGTTCTTTCTAATCTTTTGTTTGCCCAGCCAACGTTCAGGACGTTACTTATTGCCAATCATGCCTGCAATCGCTATTTTATTGGCAATACATTGGCAGCAGCTCCATCGATTTGTTTTTTGGATTGCATTGGTATTGCAAGCAACTATGCTGATTACATTAGCATGGCTCAGCTGGAATATTGATTTATGGACCTATCCGGTGTGGCATTGGATTCTTCTCTCAGCCTCGATAGGTGTTGTTGGACTTGGCTTATTCCGCATGTCATTTACCAAGACGGCCACATTACTAGCTTGCTTTATGAGTTATCTCGTGTTGACCAGTAGCATCATGCCCTTAGATGGATCTTCGGGACGTTTTAGTAAAGAGACTATTCAAAAAGTTCAAGGCAAAACTGTTTGGTTTCCATGTGATTTCCGTGCCAAGGATGAGGAATATCGATTATTAATACCGGGAGCTAATATCAAAGGATATCCAGCAGGCGAGGCGAGAGAAATTAAAAAGCTTGCAGAGCGTTATTCTTTGTTTGTAGTTCAAGCTCCGCTTCAAAGCCAATTAGAGCTTTGTGCTGATTGTGTAATGATCGGAGAGCGACTCGAGATGCGTGCGCGCCATAATGATCAAGAGATTAAAGAAATGTTCATGGGCCAAGTAAGCGACAATCTCTTTGTGAAAGAGTACATTGTGTCAGCCCCATTTAATACCGGCAAAGATACGGCCCTGTATCAGGACGCTTGTCGATGATTCGGGTTTTGGCATTTATCTTTCTGGTAGTAGCGCTTGGGATGGCCTATTTGCAAGTCAATGATCGGCCGGCTTGGGCAGATTTTATTAGTCCCATAGAGCAGCCTATCAATCCAGATGGACAACTGATTGCTGTTGACCCACTGGGAGCGAGTAGTAAGAAAGTCATTACTAAGCAAACCCCAGTCAGCTTGCAAGGCCAGCTTGATTGGCTACCCGATACAGGTAGGCCTTCAGTACATGCTGCATCATTAATTCCGCTGAAAGATGGTAACTGGCGTGCTTTTTGGTTTGCTGGGTCTCGCGAGGGTGCGGCTGATGTTGTAATTCAGAGTGCAGTTTGGGACGCCTCAGTTAAACAATGGGGGCAGGGCACTGTTGTATTAGATCGTGAAGGAGCGCAGCAAGGCCTTGGTCGTTACATTGCCAAATTAGGCAATCCTGTACCGATCCGTAATGTTAATGGACAGTTGCAACTCTATTTTGTGGCAGTCTCAATTGGGGGTTGGGCAGGCAGTTCAATTAGTATGGTGTACTCCGATGATGAGGGCTTGCGTTGGTCAAAACCGCAACGTCTGATTACTAGTCCACTTCTTAATATCAGCACTTTAGTCAAGGGCGAAGGTTTCTTACTTAACGATGGCAGCATGGGGTTTCCTGTGTATCACGAATGGATTGGAAAGTATGGCGAGCTGTTACGGCTAGATCCCTCTGGCCAAGTACTCGATAAGCGTCGCATGAGCTCGGGGCGTGGCACGCTACAGCCAATCATATTTATTGATGACGAAAAACACGCTAGTGCTTATTTCAGGCAGGCACGTAGAAGTGGTGCTAAACAGATCGCTGTGAGCCATACAGCAGATGCAGGTCGTTTATGGACCGCAGCTCCAGATTTAACAATACCAAATCCCAATGCTGCAATCACTGGGATTGAATTAGCAGATCGTACACGCTTGATGGTTTTTAATGATCTTGAGCACGGACGTCACCGTTTAGTTCTGGCGGCATCTTGGCTAAAGACCAACAATGACACCAGCAGTCAGGCGGCAAAAGATAACTACTCTCCTTGGAAGATTATTCAGGTCCTAGAGGATGAATCCGCTTCGCAAAGTAACCCCAAAGAAGAGTTCTCATATCCCTATATGAGCATGAATAAACAAGGACAGGTTTTTTTAGTCTACACCTGGAATCGCAAACGGATTAAATCGATTACATGGGAACCTAATAATCTAGTTGCCTATTTGCACCAAGTTCATCAAGAGATAGCCTCTACGATGGATACCCCAACAGAAATGAAGGAGGCCAAATGAACTTAGCCATGCTTACAAGTCAAATTCCTCTGATTGAGCTCGGCGTCATTACTAGTTTTGTGCTGATGCATTTTGCCAGGATTTTTTTAGGCTTAAGTCAAAGCAGTATTGCCGGCACATTCTTTATTGTGGTTTGCACCATATTGCTATTGTTGCCATTTAATAGCCTTGGCGCTCCATGGAGCTTGCCCTTAGTAGCCTATGTTCGCGGCGTGACCGGTGAGCTCAGCATTATTACGATGCTCTTAATTTTATTTACTTGGTCATCTGCTCCGGTTTATCGTTTATCCAGCGTGACCCCTCTTATCATTGCGCTCACGAGCATTTTATTTTATCCATTTGCCTTAGGCTTGACGATGTTTGATCCATATAGCTGGGGATATGGATCCATCATTTTTGTCGTAGCGGTGATGATGATGGCTCTCTTATTCTTCTTTACAAAGCACTCATGGGAGGCGCTCATGATCTCGCTAGCCGTAATCGCCTGGTCAATTCATTGGCATGAGGCTACTAATTTATGGGATTATTTATTGGACCCCTTCCTAGCAGTTTGGGCCATCATCATTAGCATTCGGTGGATTATTTGGGGTCGGCCAGAACCTCATACCTACTCTGCATGGGATATTGATTCTAGTGTCCTTGCTCGCAGAAAGCAGGGCAAGATCTTTAGTTAAGCGATAAGAGTGGCGGCAAAGAAAAAGGCCGGTTTAAAAAACCAGCCTTTTTTATTGAGACGAAACACTAAAGATTAATCGGGGATATTTGCTTTACGAATGATGGGACCCCAGCGGTTAATCTCTGCATCTAGATGCACTTGTAGAGCAGGTCCATTCTGTTTAGCAACAGGAACGATATCAATGTTAGATGTGTCTAGACGTGTTTTGATGTCTGGATCGGCTAAGGCTTTCTTCAAAGCAATATTGATCTTATCGAGCACTGGCTTTGGAGTTCCTAACGGTGCATAAACACCATGCCATACCTTAACGTCAAAGCCTTTCATACCTTGCTCATCCAATGTAGGAACATTTGGAAGGGAGGACAAACGCTTAGGTGTAGTTACTCCATAAACCTTCACGCGATTCTCTTTGATGTATTGAATAGTTTGAGTCGTTTGGTCACAAAGGATATCTACCTGACCACCCAATAAATCAATTAATGCAGGGCCAGTACCTTTGTAGGGAACGGTGGTTACGCGTACGCCCAATCTACTCTGGAAAATCAAGCCGCATAACTGGGATACCGCACCGGGACCAGCATTGGCCATGGTTACTTTATCTTTGTTGGTCTTGATATAAGCCTCAAGCTCTTTGAAGTTATTGGGAGGTAAATTTTTACGACCCAATAGAACCATTGGTACATCTGCCACTTGGCCAATGTATTCAAAATCCTTCATTGGATCATAGGGAAGTTTGTCATAGAGAGCCTGCGCCGTTGCCATACCCATGTGATGGATATAGATGGTGTAGCCATCTGGTTTTGATTTAGCTACTTTTGCAGATGCAATCGTGCCACCAGCGCCAGCTACGTTCTCAATGACAACTGTTTGACCAAGGCTTTTGCCCATTGGTACTGCAATTAAGCGAGCAATCGTATCCGTTGGTCCGCCTGCAGCAAATGGAACAACCAGGGTAATGGGTTTGTCTGGATATTTTTGCGCATGTGCAACGCCAGAAATCACCAAGCCCGTGCCAAGGACGGCAGCAAGCAATGTGTTTAAGGATTTTTTCAAATTCATTCAAAGTCTCCAAAAGAGGTAAAACGAGGCTTATTTTGCCATGGTTTTAAAGGAATTAGCTTAGGGATTACCAGCTAATACCAAGATTCTGCGGGCAAGCATCACCACTGGGCGGTCAACCATTTTTCCATCGACCTTAACAGCCTGCCCATTGGACGCATTATCGGCAGCAATCACCCGTTTTGCCCAGCTAATTTCCTCAACGGTTGGGCTAAAAGCCCTTTTAATAATCGGGATTTGTTTGGGATGAATACACAATTTTGCTCCAAAACCAAATCGTTTGGCTTTTTGTGCATGTGCAAAAATTCGTGCTTCATCATCAGTAGAGGGTGTAACCCCATCTAGTGGAGGGGCAATTTGAGCAAGTTTGGATGCCAGAACCAGCATGAAACGCGCTGTATCGATTTCAGTTTCATTGTCATCACAACTCATACCCATCTCAACTTGCATGTCGAGATTTCCGAGAGCAAGGCGTAAAACCTGTTCTGCGCTGGCGATTTCATTGAGATGATGCAGGCCGAGGGGTGTCTCGATCATGGGGATGAACGCAGTATTTT
>RFQL01000102.1 GCA_009924985.1 Burkholderiaceae bacterium
TTAAACGGTTTGATGATTTCCAGATCGAAAGATTTGGATTCAGGACCACAAGATAGCAATCAAGTGTTCAAGAAAAACTGGGAAAAAATTACTGCCGGTTAGTGCCTTTTATTAGATACATTTATACAACTTGCGCATATTCTCGATTTTTCCAAACGCAACATGCGCCGCATCCATCTCAGCATCGAAGTTCTCGCCTTTATGAGCATGAGAAAAAATAATTAATACCCGTTTTGCTTGTTCGTGACCCATTTTTGCAGCTAAAGCCAGGAAATAGAATGCCTTAGACTTGTCTTGAGGAATAAACTCCCCTTTGCCGTAAAGTGAACCAATTGTAAAAGCCGATTGACGGCTGCCAAACTCCGCTCCCATGGCGAGGAGTTGAAGCCCTTTGAAAATATCGCGCGGCACACCTTGTTCCATGCCCAAGCCTAAGGCATAGATATTGCCAAGATTGCAGAAAGCATCGTGCATTTCTTCTTTAATCGCTTTTTCGTAATACTGAACAGCCACTTTAAAGTCCTGCTTTACTTTGCCAAGCCCGCGTTCATGCATTAAGCCAACGTTAAAGAGGGCGTAGCCATTGCCATGCGACGAGGCAGAATTTTGCAATTCATAGAACAGTTCAATCTGCTCGGGGTTTAACTGCCCATCAAAAGTCATGCGGCTTAGCATGTACAGAGCATCTTCGTCGAGATCGTTTTTGGCTAGATCAAAGAAGATATCAAAGGCAATATCCACCTTGCCTTTTTCAAGGTTCATGCGGCCTAGTTCAATCGCGCCAGTGTTATATCCCATATATAGATTATATAGGCAAGATCCTATTTACCGATTTCTCGTGCTGGTATTGGGGCTTGGGCAATATGCCTCAATCAGGTGCATTCCAATGGAGTTTGGGGGTAACTCAATCCAGAGGGGATTCTTTTCCAGTAAGTCAATTTGCCGGCCTTTGCCCATCGCTTCTTCATGACCATAACTATTAAGCTTTTGTGACTTGTTATCTTGGCAGTCAAATTGAAACAAGGTAATCGCTGAGCGATAAGCCTCATCGCTAGGGCTCGTTCGGGCATTGTGATAGTTGTATAAGACCCAGATCTTAAAATAGTCGCCCACGCGTTCAATAGAATTTTCTTGAACATAGACATCACTATTGCTTAATTGGCCAAATTCAACCCATGGAAGATTACCAGATTGGGCATGAGTGACTTTTGAGCCAATTAGAACAAGACAGACGAGTAGGCAATAAAGTGGATTGAAATTAAAGAGACGAGTAAGCACTGTAAATAATTAGGAGTACCAGCTCACATGCTGAAACCAAAACTTCAGATGTCTTTGGATTCTTGCGGAATGAATGGCATTACGCGTGCTCTCAAACTGATTGCGGTTCAGTTGCGTTGGATTGATCAATTGGCAGCCCACCCGAATTCTGGAAGATTCAGCACTGGGCCTCGTATTGCGAATCACTAAATCAAACGGCTCAGATCGAACCTTGAGACGCTCAAAGCTGCAGCCTGACCAAATGGTGCCAACCGACATCTCGGTAGCATTCAAGCGTAAATCCAGCTGTAAACCATCCTCTGAAATATCAACAACTTGCGCAATCATCTCTTTACCCTGCGAAAAGTAGATGAGGAGCTTGAAATCACGATCAAAGTTACCTGGGCCAGGAGTCCGAAAGCCTTTGCGTCTTTGTATCACAGTCATTGCTATAGGAAGGTCAGCAATATAGGAGCCCTCTTGCGTCGCTCGGAGATTATTGATTTCAAACTGCACCTTCCCACCATCCACAAAGGTGACTAAGGTGTAGCGATGCATCAGAGAAGGGCTGGCGCCATCATCTGTTGGGATCGCTTTTAGTACAAGACCGTTTGGCTCAACAGCAAGCAAGTTAATGGCAATGCCATTGGCATCATTGGCATCTTTAAAAAGACCGCAAACTCGTGCCTCTTCAAAAAACCGCTCTAGGTTTTTATAGATAAAGCGGGGATCAATCCAGTAATTAGGATTTAATTCTCCAGCTTCAGGGGGGTAAATGCGAACGCTCACAAATGCCGATCCTTGACGATTGGAATAAGGATCTATTTTGCCTTAATTGTGAAAATCAAGTAATCATTTGTATACTGCAAACAGGCAGATTGATTACATCCCCACTATTTAAATAAATGCACGATTTATTTCCAAAAGATCGCTTAAGACGGTTTTTAATGGCCCTGTTTCTTGTACTGGCAGTCATTGAGTTATCCCGTGGGTCTTTTATTTGGGTAGCCGTCGATCTCATTTTTGCAGCTAGTTTTTCACCCAAAGTGCGGATTTGGGTTCAATATCAGTGGTACCGAATTTTTAAACGATGAAGACCATACGAATGCGCGACAGAAAATGAAAAAAGACTATGACATTGTCTTAGCGACGCAAATTCGAGGTAAGTGGTGGCGAGTCGATTACATCAATAAAGCAGGCGTTATGGAGTTTGAAACGGTTGAGGCGCTTGACTCGCACGAAGCCATCATCATAGCTAGTAATATCTTGTATCGGCGTTATAAAAGTAATCTAGAAAAGCAAGTCGAGAAGAAAGACCCATCCCAGGAATAAGCTAGGGATTTATTTTGGCTTTTGATCCGGGAAGTCTTTTTCGGGGGAAGCACCGCTTTTCTTGGCGGTACTATGCTTTTTCATCTCCGTCAATATCCGTTGCACCAAGGGCGATGGTTGCTTTTTACTGGGGTCAGTGTCCTGAATAGACCCACCCTTTTTCTTTTTTAATAAGGATTGCAAAACGGTCTGAAAGAACATAATTAGTGTAGTAAGGGGGGATGTGGGGAGGAAGTGTTAGATAGGAGTCATGTTAAATTATGATTATATTCTCCATAGTAACTAATATTGACTAGTAATGGTAACCAATAAATTATAAAAAATGAGTAAGCTAGAGCATGCGCGTGTAAGCCCCCCGCTGAAATGGTCAGATTATGTATTTATCTGCTTGCTCTGTATTAATCTCATTGGCGTCATTTTATTGGGTCGTAATATCTATATTCAAGGGGATAAATTAGAACAGGCTCGCAAAAACGCAGAGTTTGTGGTGGCTTGGGCTGATGGGGTCGATGAGGACATGGATGCCGGCAAACCAATTTCTCCACCAAAATGCACCCCAGCTACGGATAAAGATTTAAAGACCGCCAAGTTCCAGCTAAATACATGGGGTGAGTGCATCACTAGTTTATTTGGACTTAAGGGTAAGTTCCCAGAAATCACCAATACCTTTATGAAGGATGGCCTGATTTATGCCAAAAAATGTGATCGGGAGCATCTTGAGTCTAAGGGTGCCCTGGTATTTGAGCGACTTCAGACAGGCCCCACCGGATCTCCAGTGGTCTCAGAGCTTAAGGATACTGATGTCTTATTAAGTGGAATGGAATTTAGGATTAATCTTTGCGATCGCGGTTTTCGGTTAATCAAGATTGGTGAGGCTAAGCTATGAGTAGCGCTCCGTTATCAGACGGTCAAAAACATCGATCGATTCGAAGGTTAGTGTATGACCTTCTTTTCAATAAAGACAACCCGGATGGGTATAGCAGTGTTTTTGAAAAGACAATCATCATTATCATTCTGGTTAATGTAGCGGCATTACTCGCTGAAACGATTCCGATTATTTATGATTCTCGGGAAAGACAGTTCCATTGGTTTGATGTGGTCTCAGTCGCCATCTTTACGGTTGAATATCTTCTGCGCCTTTATGTGGCTCCTGAAGATCCTGACTTTAATCAGGACAAATTACCCAGACTCCGATTTATTAGAAGTCCATTTGCAATCATTGATTTAGTTGCGATATTGCCTTTTTATCTTGCGGCACTCTTTAATTTAGATCTTCGCGCACTGCGAGTGCTTCGTTTGTTAAGACTTTTTAAGCTCTTGCGTGCTGTTTACCCTGCGATGGTTGAATTTATAGAGCGCAATCGCGATAAAACATTGCGCCAAAAGGTCTATGCCATTGTGAATGAAACACCGGATAGCGGCAAACTGCATGAAATATTTGACTTCATCATTGTGCTTTGGGTATTGATCTCAGTAACCTGTGTGATTTTAGAATCGGTCGAGTCAATCAATTATTACTTTCATGTTGAATTCATCGTGATAGATACCATCGCCGTGGCTATCTTTTCCACAGAATTCCTCATGCGCATCTACAGTTGCACAGAGAACCCAAAATACCAACATTGGCTAGCAGGAAGAATTAACTTCTCAAAGCAACTTTCAAGTCTGATCGATATCTTAGCGATTGCGCCATTTTTCCTTGAAAGTCTTTTAGATCACCTCTTTGATCTGCGTTTCTTGCGAGTATTCAGATTGATGCGTTTATTTAAATTGGGACGCTACTCTGCAGCAACAAAATCATTGTTCTATGTGATTCAGCGCGAATGGCCCGTGATGAAGGCTTCTATTTTTATCATGCTAATGCTCGTGATGCTGGCAGCTTGTTTAGGCTATTTATTTGAGCATGAGGCTCAGCCTGATAAATTTGAGAATATTCCCCAATCGATTTATTGGGCAGTGATTACATTGGCCAGTGTTGGCTATGGGGATATTTCACCAGTGACTCCAGCAGGTCGTGCTATTACGATTGTCTTGGCATTATTGGGTATTGGCATCTTTGCAATTCCTGCCGCGATTCTTTCCTCCGCGTTTAGTGATCAACTGCGGATTGAGCGCGAGACCATGAAACAAGAACTCTATGAAATGCTCGGTGATGGAAAAATTTCATAATTATTGATGCAGAGGCTAAGCGCTTACATCTCTCTAAAGATGAGGTGGATCGGCTCTTGGAAAAAGCCAAAATTGAACTGGGGCTAGTCTCTCACCCAGAGCAAAAAGGCCATACCCATCAAGAGCTTCATCACACTTATGGGCACCATGAAAGTCATCGTCCTGCGATGGATCTTAACTATCTATCAAAACATCCAGAAGCAGCGGGAGAACAATTTAAGATTTTATTAGCACAGCTCCAACAACTGGCCCACAGCGTAGATCATGAGCGCTTGAATCAATATCTTTCGGATAAGAAACATGCCACTGATTTTCAGATGGAGACTTGGGAATACATCGCAAAGCAGACGAAAAAGGAGCCTTAAGAACCCAGGTTTTGTAAATTTATTGTTATAAAACATAGACTTTTTCCCCTGAGGCCCCATTCTTTTATTTTTAATCAATTTGACCTAAAATAAGGTTATCTTCTTTATTCTTTGTGACTTATGGCCGATAACATCATTAGTTCAACCCAAGCCCCTTTCGTAGGTACATCCAACCTACGAAGCGGCGCGACATTGGCAGAATTGAGATTGGGCCTTCCTGAGGCGCAGGGGGATTACCAGCTTGTGCCAGAATCGAAAGCCATTAAAGGAACAACAAAGGCCAGCGGGGTGATTGTGGATATTAATCCCCTGTCCACATCAATGCAATCAAGCGTTGTTTATCCGAACGACCCCCGTTTAAAAATCTATAAACAGATTGAAAGTTCGTAAAGGAGAAATCGTCATGCGAAATCCACAACGAAATGATATGTATGTAAATCCTGAGGGGGCGAAGGCCGTAGTTAATAATGTAATGGCACCCAACACCGCTGGGGTGCAGTTTTTAGAGTACAAGTTGATTGGCTCACCAAAACTGTATTTCTTACCGGTTCAGGAGTTTGTCGAGCAATTTGAGTTTGTTGAGACCTTCGCAAGTTTCGATATTTATATTGAAGAGCGCAATAAAATCT
>RFQL01000103.1 GCA_009924985.1 Burkholderiaceae bacterium
ACTCTTGCCCTTGAGAAGATCGGCAAACCAGCAGATATTGCTGGTGGTGAAAAAATTGTTCAGGCTTGGCTTGCGCAACAGGGCTTGTCATTTCCTGAGCTTGTTATTGAAAATGGTTCCGGCTTATCTCGCAATGAGGCAATTTCTGCAAGAAATTTAAATACGTTATTAATTACTGCACAACGTCTCCCAATTTCTGATGTATTTATTGACTCATTACCTCTAGCGGGGGCTGAAGGAACAGTACGCCATCGTCTTGTTAAAGAATTACGTAAATTTTTACATCTAAAGAAAAGACCTGAAGTACGCATTAAAACTGGCGCCCTTAATTACGTAAGAAATATTTCTGGATATGTTTTTAGTAAGTCTGGTCGTATTTATGCAGTCACGTCATTTATTAATGATCCTAAAGCCAATCGTGGACAAGAAATTCATGATCAGCTGCTTGCTTGGCTACTAGAGGACGGGCCTGACCCAAAAGAAGCGCGCTGAAGCCGATCCTGTATTGCATCCCATTCCTCTGTGTTGGGTGGGCTTGGGATGTAAATTTGCTGATACTGAGATTGGTCCAGAAGACGCAGTAAACGATACAAACCATGAGCAAATGCAATAGGCTCCTTTGGTACCGAGATCAACTTACTTTGCTTGTTGTGCTTAGTAAGCTCGTTGCAAAGGACTTGATCATGAGAACTTATGTCTTCCCAGGCTACGAATGCAGTAGCTTGATAGAGTACTTTTGCTTGCTTAAGCGTAAGTAAGTAAGCGCTCAACTCTTCAGTCTTATATAAATGAAGAGGTGTATTGGGCGCATAGTGTGCCATTAGACTACCCGAAACACGTGGCATCTTCAGATCTTTTATAGGTTCAACAGAAATATCTATACCAGTTATCTCTTTAATCTGTTTTGGACTAATGCTACCCGGCCGAAGTAGGCATGGCTCACCATTCCCAGAGACATCCAAAATTGTCGATTCAATACCAAACTGACAGTCGCCGCCGTCTAAGATCATTAAATCTGGATGATGTTTTGGATGATGTTTGAACTCTGAACGAACATGTTCCGCAGAACTTGGTGAAATCTTGCCAAAGCGATTTGCCGAAGGTGCTGCAATACCTCCAGCGAATGCTCTTAATAGCTCCTGTGCTAGTGGATGGGAGGGAGAGCGAATAGCAATCGTTTCTTGACCTCCTGTTACATCATTTAACACCATACGACTTTTCTGAAACACTAAAGTCAAGGGGCCAGGCCAAAAGTGCTTGAAGAGAGTGAAGGCCGTTTCCGGAATATGCCTCACCCATGGGCTTAAGATTTCTAACCAGTCGCGGGCCTTATCTTGCGAATGATCTAGCGGTGCCTGAACATGAACAATCAGAGGGTGATCAGTTGGTCGTCCTTTGAGCTCATAAACCCGTTGTATTGCTAAAAGATTGCTGGCATCAGCTCCTAAGCCGTATACAGTCTCCGTTGGGATAGCAACCAGTTTGCCTGAGCGCAGTTCATTCACGGCTCGGATGACGGATTCAGATTCAGATTCAGATTCAGACAAGTGCTTCTCAAATGAATGTAACGATTATGGTGCGATACCCAAATCATGGGCAACTGCTGTACAGGCATCTTTTGCCTCCTGAATGCCCTTACCCAGACAGTTGATATGTCCCATCTTGCGTCCTATCTTGGGAGTAGCCTTGCCATAGAGGTGTAACTTTGCACTGGGGTGAGCAAGCACATGATGCCAGGCAGGCTCGATGACTTGATTCTGATCAAACCAAACGTCTCCCAGAATATTTAACATAGCGACGGGCTCCATAAGAGTAACGTCACCCAATGGCAAGCGTACCATAGCGCGAACCTGCTGTTCAAATTGACTTGTTACGCAGGCGTCCATGGTGTAGTGCCCAGAATTATGAGGGCGAGGCGCTATCTCATTAACGACCACTGAGCCATCTGTCAAGACAAAGTATTCAACACATAGAACACCAACATATCCCATCTTTTTGGCGATTTCAAAACTCGCTGCAATAATTTTTTTGGACAGCTCAGGATGTTTTGCTAAGGAAGGAGATGGTACTGTACTGGTATGCAAAATACCATTGCGATGGACATTCTCTGCGATGGGGTAAGCGGTGCTCTCTCCATCGTGAGCACGCACGACTAATGCCGAAACCTCAAAGGCAAGAGGCATTTTCTTTTCAAATACACATACATCTCTACTAAATTCTTGCCAAGCTAAAGCAAGCTCATTCGCATTTGCAACATTTGTTTGTCCTTTACCGTCATACCCCATTCGGGCAGTTTTTAAAATCCCTGGAAATAATTGGCTTGGCACTATTGAAAGATCATCTTGCGATTGAATAACGCAGTACGGAACCGGCCCAATCCCCGATGACAAAGCACATTGTTGAAGAAATTCTTTTTCAAGAACACGGTCTTGGGCAATTGATACACACTGACCCATTGGAGCAACAAAGATCCCTTTATCCTGAAAGTAGTCAAGGGTCTTTGCGGGCACGTTCTCAAACTCTGTACTCACTGCTGCACATAAATTAGCCATCTCACTTAAGGCCTTCTCATCACCATAATCTGCGCATAAATGCTTCTCAGCAACTGCCCCACCAGGACTCAGGGGGTCTGGATCCAAAACACAGACCTTATAACCAAGGGATTGAGCCTCATGAATAAACATTCGACCGAGCTGCCCTCCACCTAATATGCCTAGCCAAGCAGGCGGTAGGATTGGTGACCGATTAGTCATACAGAGCTTTCAGACTTCATCATAGTGGGTATGGGCTACTTTCCCGTTTAGGGCAGTTGCATTGCTTGTGCAGCTTGAGTTTGCTTTGCCCGGTAATCATGTAATCGTTTTGCCAAATTTTTATCGGCACTTGCCAACATGGCAACAATATGCAAAGCCGCATTTGCAGCACCAGCTTCTCCAATAGCAAAACTAGCGACTGGTATCCCCTTTGGCATTTGCACAATCGAGTACAAGGAGTCCTCGCCACGTAAATATTTACTGGGGACCGGAACGCCCCAAATAGGCACAATCGTCTTCGATGCCAGCATGCCTGGTAGATGAGCTGCACCACCTGCGCCAGCAATGATTGCCTTTAGCCCCCGGGGTTCTGCCTGCTCAGCATAGGCAAACATCTCATCGGGCATGCGATGTGCGGACAAAACCTGCTTTTCATAGGGTATGTCAAACTGCTCCAGTATCTGAACAGCGTGTTGCATCGTATCCCAATCGGAATTCGATCCCATCACAACTCCTACCAGAACCTGATTGGCCATTGACTCTCCAAGGGGGCTTGAAAATCCTATTATCGCAGTCTTTAAATTCCTAGCGTCATGCGCACTATTGGGTCAGCCTATGCAATGCTTCGCGATATTTTTCGGCAGTTTTATTGATAATTTCAGGCGGTAAATGGGGCGCAGGGGGCGTTTTTCCCCACGGCTTGCCATCTACCCACACAGATTCTAACCAATCACGCAAAAATTGTTTATCAAACGATGGTGGGTTTGCTCCAACTAGATATGTTGCCGCAGGCCAAAATCGCGAAGAATCCGCAGTGAGAATTTCATCCATGAGAACCAACTGCCCTTTTTCATCCAAACCAAATTCAAACTTGGTATCGGCAATGATGATGCCCTTTTCTAAAGCATATTGAGCAGCCTCACGATATAAACGAATACTCGTCTCTCTCATTTTCTTGGCAAGCTCCGAACCAATTCGTTTTTCTACTTCTACGTATGAGATATTTTCATCATGCTGACCCATTTCAGCTTTTGCTGCCGGAGTAAAAATAGGTTCTGCCAAAACTTGGGCATTTTGCATACCGGCCGGTAAAACAATTCCGCATACAGCACCAGTGTCTTGATAATCCTTCCAGCCACTACCGGACAGATAGCCACGAACCACCGCCTCAACAAGGATAGGTTTGAGGCGCTTTGCGACAACAGCCCTGCCCTTGACCTGATCGATCTCATTAGAAGCCACTACAGTACTTGGATCAATTCCTGTCAAATGATTGGGGATGACATGAGCTAAATGAGCAAACCAAAAATTACTCATCTGATTTAAAACCATTCCCTTTTCAGGAATCGCCTCTTGCATGATCACATCGAATGCTGAAATACGGTCTGTGGTAATCATTAGCAGGTAATCATCGCCAACAGCATAGACATCGCGCACCTTACCCTTCGAGATCAAGGGTAAAGAACGAATTGAGCTGCTGTGCAACGCGTTCATGACTAGCGAACTTTCACAATCTTTAATGTATTGGTTCCGCCAGCTTGATCCATTGGCTCACCAATAGTAATCACAATGGTGTCACCTGATTTTGCAACTCCTAATTCTTTTAAGCGTTTCTCAACCCCCAATAAAGCTGACTCACGATCAACCCCTGCTTCAATACTAAAGGGTCTGACATTACGATAGGTACTTAAAGCACGCTGGGTTTCAATTCGACTGGTTAGCGCAAAGATTGGGACGCGAATATTATGGCGACTCATCCAAATCGGGGTTGAGCCTGAATCGGTTAGGGCTGCAATCGCGGTTGCATTTAAATGATGTGCGGTAAATAAAGCACCCAAGGCAATCGCTTGATCAATCCGTTCAAACCGTTGATCCAAGAAATCAGTATCGAGGTTCACAACTTCAGATTTCTCAGCCTCGATACAAATTGCTGCCATTGCCTCAATGGTTTTGACTGGAAATAGTCCCGTCGCAGACTCGGCTGAGAGCATCACTGCATCAGTTCCATCCAATACCGCATTTGCCACATCACTTACCTCGGCGCGGGTTGGCACTGGAGCATTAATCATGGACTCCATCATTTGAGTGGCGGTAATCGTGAACTTATCTGCCTCTAGGGCCAAACGAATCATCCGTTTTTGAAGAGCCGGTACCGCTGGATTACCGACCTCAATGGCCAAATCGCCGCGGGCTACCATAATGCCATCGCTCTCGGCAATGATGCTTTCGAGAGCTCCTGGTGAAATCGCTTCGGCTCGCTCAACCTTAGCGATTAAACGTGCCCTACCCTTACCATGCTTGACACTGGCGGCATCTGCAAGCTTACGGGCATAGGTCATATCAGCTCCATCCTTTGGAAAGCTAATTGCCAAAAAATCAACGCCCATGGAGATCGCAGCATCCATGTCCTGAATGTCTTTTTCAGTGAGAGCTGGGGCTGTTAAACCACCACCTGCTCGATTAATTCCTTTATTGTTTGACAAGGGTCCACCGGTCTCGACCTTGGTATATATTTCGCCACCCACCACCTTCTCTACCACCAAAACAATCAAGCCATCATTGAGCAACAAACGATCTCCAGGTCTCACATCCTTGGGCAAATCTTTGTAATCCAAACCAACACGATCTTGATTACCCAGTTCGCAGGCGATATCTAAAATAAACGGGGCGCCATCTTTTAAAACAACTTTGCCGTCCGTAAATTTACCCACCCGAATTTTTGGTCCCTGTAAATCGGCCATAATGCCGACTTCTTGACCAACTTCT
>RFQL01000104.1 GCA_009924985.1 Burkholderiaceae bacterium
TATACAACCAATTATACCAGGTGGTACAACTATCACTAATACAAATTTATCAGTTGCATCCGGTGTTTCTATTACAGTAAATACTGGCAGCATCCTAATAGTAACCAATAATGTAGTTATTAATGGCTCTGTAAAAGGTGATGGTTCTGTAAAAATGAACGGCACTACTGCACAAACAATTAGTGGTACAGGTAGCATTCAAAATCTTGAAATCAATAATACTTCCGGTGTAACCATCAATTCTACTGATACACTCAAAGTAACCGGTATGCTTACCCTTACTTCAGGTCAGTTAAACACGAACAATTCTTTAGTCCTTACTTCTAACTCTCAGGGTACAGGTAGTATAGGTCCTGTTACCGGTGGTACTATAAACGGTAATGTGATCATGGAGCGTTACATACCGGCTGGCAAAAGAATTTATCGTTTCTTCAGCCACCCTTACCGCGATACTGTAGCACTGAACCCTGAGCTGACTTCTCAAATAGATGTAACCGGTTTCGGCGGTGCTGCTAATGGCTTTACTGCTACCCAAACCAACAACGCTTCTGCTTTCTGGTACAACCCACTTACAGGTAACACCAACCCTGGTGGCAATGGTAACGACCCGGGCTGGACTGCCTTCACTTCTGCCAACGCCACATCCGGCGCTAACGGCTGGAAGCCTTACCAAGGTATTCGTGTGCTGGTAAGAGGTGCTAAAGGTCAGGGCCTTGCAGGACAAACTTATACTCCTGATTCCTCTAAACTCAGATTGTTCGGTAGAATCAACACAGGTACTATTAATATCCCAATAGTAAAAGGTACTAATTCCGGATACAATATATTAGGTAACCCTTACCCTTCTGCTGTCAACTTAGGTCCTATCATGTATAGTGCTTACCAAAGCGGTTTGTTCGTAGGTAGTGCTTATTATGTATGGGATGCTTCTGCAGGTACTTCCGGTGCTTACATCACGCAGCACATTAGCAGTTCTTCGAACTATTACAACCTGCCTGCAGGTGGTGCTTTCGTGGTAAATGCTGCTGTAAACGGTACTATCACGTTCCGCGAAACGGATAAAGTAACTACCGGGGTTAACTTGTTCAAAACAACTAATGTGGCCAACGATGTGGAATTCAACATTACCAGCAACAACGACAGCATTTATTGGGACAGAATGTTTGTGTCTTTCAACGACCAAGCTACTGCTGCCAAAGAAAACTTTGATGGTGCTAAATCTTGGTCATTTGTAATAAGTGCTGAATCTGCCGGATTAATTGTTGGTTCACTAATTGCAATAAAGATTAAGCCAACGGCAAGTGCTTGCCAGGGATCATTTTGTGGCGTGGTGTTGGAGCCAATTTCTACAGAAGCGCTTTGCTTGCGTACATCGAGTAATTTTTGCAGGTCTGCAATATTCTTTTCCAGCTCAGCAAGCTTGGCCTTCGTTTGTGCAAGTGCTTTTTCTTGGACAACGATCTCTTCAATATAACGGCGCGTATCGGCATCCGCTCCAGCTCCTGGCCCAATTTTGAGGCGATCATCGCCGCCCGCAGGGGCTTTACTTGCACCCGCACTCGGTGCAGATCCTGGTCCTTTCTGCCCCGCTTGTGCATTTTGCTCAATCCACGTTTGATTCGACTCAATCACAAACTCTTTGGCTTCACTCGAGGTAATGGAGCGCAGAATACTGGCATCAGGCTTCGTTAGTTCAGCTCCTGCAATCAAACGATGAATACTGCCGCCGATGAATGCATCCGGGTTTGCTTTATACAGAGCAAGTATTGCCTCGTCCATATCTGCACCGCTTAGTTGCGGGGTCATTTGCAAAGCAATCTCACTCAGGGTCTGGCCTGGCTTAACGACCACTTTCGTAACATCACCAACCATCAAGGTGTAAGGTTTTGCAAGTCCGCCATTGGCCCACTTCAGCCCAACGATGATGTCAATAAAGGGATCTTGATCCACTTCAATCGCCCTATCCGCCTCAATCGTAATGATCTGCTGACCCGAGCTTCCTTTGCGTAAAGCAATACTTGGTTTGTAATCCAGTATCTTGCTCGAGACGCCTAGACGTTCATATTCTGATTTAGGTACAAGCTCAATGCTAATTGTCTCAAGCGTACTTTTATCCTCGAGTTTTGCTTTGACCGGTATTTCTACCTTGAGAGGCTCGCCGGGTTTAGATAACATCACCGGCGATCCAAGCGTTATCGCTTGGGCAGTAGTCCACACGAAACAACTCACTATGGCCAATACAAGCCAATGAAAGAGCATCTGCGGAACTAAAGACCGGGTCATTTTATCTTTCTAGCAAAATCCGCAACATGCGACGCAAGGGCTCAGCAGCGCCCCACAACAGTTGATCGCCAACAGTAAATGCTCCCAAATAATCAGGGCCCATCGCTAATTTATGCAAGCGCCCAATAGGAATGGTCATGGTACCACTGACAGCAGCAGGAGAAAGCTCACGTTCAGTGATCTCACGCTCATTCGGAACCACTTTGACCCATTGATTATCCGCAGCAAGCATCGCCTCAATCTCAGGCAAAGGAATGTCTTTCTTGAGCTTAATGGTAAGACCCTGCGAATGGCAACGCATCGCACCAACACGCACACAGATGCCATCAATCGGAATACTGCCGGGTGATCTAAATGGTGGCTTACCCATAATCTTGTTGCATTCTGCGCCAGCCTTCCACTCTTCTTTGGTCTGACCATGTTCTACCGGCACATCAATCCAAGGTATGAGGCTACCAGCCAATGCGGTGTTCCGAAAGTTTGTTTTTGGGAACAGCTCTGACCGAATGGTTTGCGCAACTT
Source organism: Burkholderiaceae bacterium (assembly GCA_009924985.1). GTDB lineage: Bacteria > Pseudomonadota > Gammaproteobacteria > Burkholderiales > Burkholderiaceae > Polynucleobacter. The sequence goes on from RFQL01000104.1 coordinate 2,806, forward strand.
TGCGATCAATATCCAAGATCCATGAGGATGGATTTGCGAGGTCACTTGCAACGTTCTGATGCAAACTGCCCATTTGTTCGAGGAGCTCACGCATATTGGCTGCGCCAGCTCCGGAGGCCGCTTGATAGGTCATGGCACTAATCCATTCAACCATCCCGCTCTTTAAGAGACCGCCCACGGCCAACATCATCAAACTAACTGTGCAATTACCCCCAATCCAGTTCTTGCCACCTACGCTTAAGGCTTGATCAATGACGGAGCGATTAATCGGATCTAAGACGATCACCGCATCCTTTTCCATGCGCAAGGTGCTAGCTGCATCAATCCAATGGCCTTGCCAAGCTTGTTGACGCAAAGCTGGATAGATTGCCTTGGTGTAATCACCGCCTTGACAGCTAAGAATCACATCACAACGGGCGAGCATTTTAAGATCATTGGCATCGTGCAAACGAGTCTCTGCTTTTGCTACCTTCTTACCATTAATCAGTGGGACCTCACCACCCGCATTGCTAGTACTAAAGAACACGGGTTCAATATGAGCAAAGTCGTTTTCGTCTTGCATGCGTTGCATCAAGACGCTGCCCACCATGCCGCGCCAACCAACGAGACCAACTACTGGGTTTACAAGAGGAATGTATGCCATAAAAAATATTTATTGTTCAGTTAACGAATGACTACCCTAATGCTTTTACTACGGCGTCGCCCATTTGGGCGGTTGATACTTTTTGTGTGCCTTCGGTATAAATATCGGCGGTACGTAAACCCTGTGCCAGAACCTTTTGGACCGCAGTCTCAATCCGCTCCGCTTCTTTTGGGAGGTTCAGTGAGAAACGCAACATCATGGCAGCAGACAGAATAGTGGCTAACGGATTAGCAATCCCCTTACCAGCGATATCAGGGGCAGAGCCATGACTAGGTTCATACAAGCCCTTATTGTTCTTATCTAAGGAGGCAGATGGCAACATGCCAATGGAGCCAGTAAGCATTGCCGCCTCATCCGACAAAATATCCCCAAACAAATTACCGGTCACGATCACATCAAAAGACTTTGGTGCTTTAACTAATTGCATCGCGGCGTTATCCACATACATATGGCTGAGCTCAACATCGCTGTATTCTTTGGCAACACGGGTCATCACCTCACGCCAGAGTTGTGAGGTCTCCAGCACATTCGATTTATCGACACTGCATACTTTGCGATGACGCTTGCGTGCCGCCTCAAATGCCACATGGGCAATGCGTTCAATCTCGGGTTCGCTATAGCGCATGGTGTCAAAGCCCTCACGGGCACCAGCAAACAAGCCATCGGGTGCATTGCGGATTCCTTTGGGGGAACCAAAATAGATATCGCCGTTGAGCTCCCGCACAATCAAGATATCTAAACCACCCACAATCTCTGGCTTTAGGCTCGATGCCGCAGTGAGTTCTTGATAACAAATCGCGGGTCGGAAATTAGCAAATAGAGCCAGGTGTTTGCGTAATCCCAAAATCGCTTGCTCGGGTCGTAACTCACGTGCCAAGGTGTCATATTTCCAGTCACCCACCGCACCAAACAGAATGGCATCTGCTGATTTAGCTAAATCCAAGGTTGCGGGTGGCAGAGGATGGCCTGCAATGTCATAGGCCGCCCCACCGACTGGTGCGGTTTCCATACTGAGTGGTAATTGAAGAGCTTTGAGGACCTTAACAGCCTCAGCCACGATTTCCGGGCCAATACCATCGCCCGGGAGTACTGCGATATTCATAGATAACCTTTTTTATGCTGCGTTCATGACGCCTGCGAGCCAGTAATCCACTAGGGGAGCTGGGTTGCAAGCCATGGCATCCGCAATAAGCGCTCTGCCTCAAATGCCTTTATTTTATCGGCATGCCGCAGGGTTAAACCAATATCATCTAAACCATTGACTAGGCAATACTTTCTAAAGGGGCTGACTTCAAATGAATAGCTTCGGTTATCAGGCGCAATGACCTCTTGCCGCTCCAAATCGATCGTGAGTTGATACCCGGGAAACGCCTTGGTCTCATTAAAGAGGTGATCCACTTGCTGTTCGGTCAAAACGACGGGCAATAGGCCATTCTTAAAGCAGTTATTAAAGAAGATGTCGGCAAAACTGGGGGCAATAATGGCACGAAAGCCAAATTGCGATAGAGCCCAGGGAGCATGTTCACGCGAGCTGCCACAACCAAAATTCTTCCGGGCTACGAGAATGCCAGCGCCTTGGTAACGTGTTTGGTTCAGAACAAAATCGGGGTTTAATGGGCGCTTCGAGCAATCTTGCCCTGGCTCACCCTGATCTAGGTAGCGTAATTCATCAAAGAGGTTCTGTCCAAATCCGGTCTTCTTGATGGATTTCAGAAACTGCTTCGGAATGATGGCATCGGTATCGACATTCTCTCGATCCAATGGGGCCACTAAGCCCTTGTAGACTGTAAATGCATCCATTTATTTAACCGGGGTAATCGTTACATCTTTGTTGGGGTTGGCGCTGGGTGCACTAGAGCTCGTTGGGGCGGTCTCGACTGGCTTTGCTTGGGGGTCCATTTTCTTACCCATCTCTTGCAAGTCTTTGCCAACACCGGTCATGGTGTTTGAGCAAGCAACTAGGCTTGTAGCAATGAAGAGAGAAATGATTAAGGGGCTAGTTTTCATAGTGCTCTATTGTAGAAAAGATTAGGCGATCTTACG
>RFQL01000105.1 GCA_009924985.1 Burkholderiaceae bacterium
GTAGCGGTTACGAATGTCAATGAGGCTCCAGTCTTTACCACCACCAACCTCAGTACTACCTATACCGATACCTCGGCAACCGATACCTTTAGCAATAGCACTGGTACCTTCAGTGCTACCGATGTGGATGCAAGTACAACCCTCAGTTACGGCATTAGTGGCGGTACAGTCAGCGGTTCTACTATTACCAAAGTCGGTACCTACGGAACTCTCAGCATTAATAGCGCTAACGGTGCTTACACCTATACACCCAATAACAGTGCGATTAATGCACTCAGTACTACCGCAAGCGATGCCTTTACTATCAGCGTAAGTGATGGCAGCCTGAGCGCCACCACAAATTACACCGTGACGCTAAATGGAGTCGCAGAGGTAGTTGGAGCAGCAACTATATACGGAAGCCTTGATTCCAGCGATAGAATTTATGCAGGACCAGTAGGTCTCAATTGGAGTTCTAACTATATTGACGAGTATCTTATTTCGTACACAGGCTCAAATAGCGTGGCTATTGATACAAGGGGTAGTTCATGGGATACAACGCTACATGTGATGCGAAAAAATACTACAGGAACAATAAATTTAGTTACCTCTAACGACGATTATTTTGGGACGGTTCAGTCTTATGTGTCCTTTGTTCCTGATAGCGGATATACATATAGCGTATATGTTGGAAAATGGCAGGGTGGAGTTGGTGGTTCATATGTAATTAATGCAACAAACGCCTTACTGTCTTTTAGTGGTGGAAACGGTACGACTCCATTAATCCTTGACCTTAATCACGAGAGTGTTCGCACCCTCGGAACAGAGGCTGGCGTGCAGTACGACATCACTGGATCGGGCCTGCGGACCTCAGTAGGTTGGAGCACCCCTGAAGACGGCTTCTTAGTGCGCGACATTAATGTTGACGGTCTCATTAATGATGGTACCGAGATGTTTGGTGAGGCAACCGTTTTAGCGAATGGCGAGCGTGCGCAAGATGGTTTTGAGGCCCTTACCGATTTAGATACCAACCAAGATGGCATTATTAACAGCCAAGATCAGGCATTTAATAGCCTAGCGATATGGCGTGATGCCAATACGGATGGCTTCACCGATGCCGGTGAATTACTCACCCTGACACAAAACGATATAGCAAGCCTTAATTTAAGTTACACCGAATCAGATCGGGTGGACAATGGCAATCAATTGCGCTTGGTATCTAACTACACCACCACTGATGGCACGAGCTACGAAATGGTCGACGTCTGGTTAACTACCAATTATCAGACCAATATGTCAGAGACTCCAGCAGCCCCTGCAGTATTACAAAAACTAATAGATACCGCAGGGCAGGACCATTTTGAGGTCTCACAACTTGTATTTCATGAGCAATATTCTCAGCGGGCGATGGAGTCAGCCCTGGATTACTATCTAGATCAACAAGATGCCTCCGAGCTCTCTCAGGCAATCTTTGAGATTCATGGCGGCGATAGTACAAAGCCGTCTGAAGTGCGCCTCGCAGGCCTATTACAAAACTATGCTAATGACGAGACCGACCAAGATCAACTGAACTTTACGGGCTTTAGCGATAGTGCTACGATCGAAACCCGTAATATTATGACGAGTAGCAACAAAGAATTTGCTTACACCTATGTTTCTGACCAACAAATTGATAAAAATGTTTACACTGGCCTACTAATTGACCTTGGATTAAATACTACCCCTAACCATGATGAGATACTTCACCTTGAAATTAAGAAAAACTAACACTTTTTACTGCCTCTTGGCGTGCCCACTTTTAGGATTTCCGCTAGGCTCTGCGTTTGCGCAAGCTCCAGCTCCAACACAAAGCTATGAGGTTTACCAAAAAAGCCCGGTGCACGAGTTAGCCCGAAAACTAATCACCGAGGTTGAACGCCCAAATACTGGCGCTCCATTTAATACCCTCAAACAGGATATAAACGCAGTGTTTAATTCGGTACCGGCGGTTCTCAAAACCGTGGATGCCCTCAATGCTTTGGATGCCCAAAAGGAGCAAGCCTTTGCAGGATTTTTACCCAAAGTATCCGTCACGGTGGGCGCTGGTAAGACTGACCAAACTCAAACAACCTACCGTAGTGACGGCAACCAAAATAACCGTGCTTTAACGGCGACACAAACACTGTTTGACTTTGGCACTACGATTGGTGCTTATCAGGCAGCAGGCTCGCGGTATACCGCTGGCCAGCACAGTATGTACAACCAGCGCAATGACGTTTTACTTAAACTATTATCTAGTACCCTAGATGTGCAGCGCGCTAGAAAAAGTTACCAATTTAGTGTGGGCTATGTTGATACCCGTAAAGATTTTTTAAGCCGAATGAAGGAAAAAGAGTCACTCGGTGCCACCAGTAAACTGGATATCACGCGTGCGGAAACCAAGGTCGCTGAAGCTACCGATGAGATGGTTTCCAATGCCAAGCAAGTGGATATTGCCAGCTCGACCTACCGAGAGTTATTTGGAAAGGCCCCTAATTTTAAAGAAAGTACCTATCAATTACCCTTTGTAGATCTAAAAAAGCTAGCTAACCCCGAAGATGTAATCCAAAACTTACGGACCTATAAAGAATTAGAGTCCGTTGCTAACGCTGCTCGCAGTGATTATGTGGCAGCCCGCGGTAAATTATTTGGCTCACTCAATCTAGAAACGAATAATAGTCGCAATAGCAATCCGCCCTTAACACCGACAACAGTTAATACTGTGCAAGTGGTTTACCGCGTCGATGTGTTTAATGGTTTTGCCCAAACCGAAAAAGCACGTGAACTCTTTTCAAAGCAAAGCGAATCTGTTTTTGAAAAAGAGCGCCTAAAACGAGATTTAGTCAAAAAATTAGATAACGCAAAAGCAAATTTTCAGGCGGCACGCGATTCTTTGCAAGCACGACTTAATTTCTTAAAAGGATCCCAGGCGACTGACATTGCCACCCGTGAGTTATTTTTCTTTGGCAAAGCGAGCTTAACGGACGTCTTTAAAGCCCAGGAAGACTACTTCATGGCGGCGCAAAAATTAGTCAATGCAGAGTTTGATCATAAAGTAGCGTATTTTTCACTATTAGCACTCTATGAGCAGTTGTTAGAACAGTTTGATTTAGGTAGTTAATGCACGATAAACAATTAATTGAAAAATTAGTTTATGACATTGCCTCTCGATTCGATACATCGATAAATTTAGCAGAGGCGCAAGCGGTCGTTGGCGCTTCTCCCGCAGAAGATCTCGAATGGCTATGCGATTGCTTTGAAGAAATTGGTCTTGATCATGAAAAAATCGAAAATCTCAAGCAGATTAATTTCGAGCGCTTTACGGGGGTAGGGCTCATATGGGGTCCATCTAAACTCATTGTTTTTGGTCGCAACGATAACCAAGAGGATATTGTCTTTTTGGATTACCTTGGAGGTAATCAGATCTCTTGGAAAGAAGCCCAACAAACCCTTGCGCTCGCAGCAGACGATCAAATTATGCGCTTTTACGAGCGCCAGCATGAAGCCTATGCGGTGATTCCGGGAATTGAGTCCCATTGGTTTTTTTCGCCGATCTGGAAAAATCGCCGATTTTTATTTCAATCAGCCCTAGCGGCTTTGCTCACCAATTTATTTGCCCTCGGAACATCGATGTTCTCGATGGTGGTATACAACAAAATTATTCCCGCCAATGCACTCTCGTCCTTAGGGGTTTTGGTAATTGGTATGTTTATTTTAATTGTGGCAGATTATGCCGTGAAGGTAGCCCGCTCAAAATTCATGGGAGCCGCAGGCATTGATGCGGATACCGCTATTGCCGATCGCTTGTTTGCAAAGATCATTGATTTGCAATTTAAGTCAAAAAAAGGATCGGTGGGTACGATTGCCAATACCCTCAAAGAATACGAGCAAATTCGTGAGTTTTTTACTTCGGCTACGCTCGTTGCCATCATTGATATGCCTTTTGCGATTATTTTCCTGATCTTTATGCTCATTATTGGCGGGTGGATGGTGATTCCGGTTTTGGTTGGTATTGCCATCTTGGTACTTGTGACCTTGTACATTCATCCACGTTTGAAAAAAATTGCAGAGACTTCCTTTGAGGATGGTGCAAACAAACACTCGGTCTTAGTTGAAACCTTATCTGGGCTTGAGACTATTAAGATCCTCGGAGCCGGTGGCATTCTTCGGAAAAAATTTAGGTCGGTCTTAGCCCGCCAGGCAGTCCAAGGCGAGGAGTCCAAACGGCATACTTTTTTTGCCAGTAACCTAACCGCAGAGGTACAGCAAGCGGTGCAAATTATGGTGATCGCGGTGGGTGCGCTCACGGTATCGATGGGATCTTATGGTTATGGTGCCATTATTGCCTGCTCCATTTTGTCTGGTAAAGCGCTCACACCTTTTGCCCAATTTACGCAATTGTTATTGCGCTTAAACCAAATCATGACCGGCTATAAAGCGCTTGATGAGTTAATGAAGCAACCAACCGAACACGGTAAAGATATTAACTATCTTCCCAGGGGAAAATTGCAAGGTTCAATTGAATTTAAGGATGTGGAGTTTTCCTATCCAGGCCAAGACGGTAAAGCCCTGCAAGGCATTAGTTTTTTAATTAATCCGGGTGAACGGGTAGCGATTGTGGGTCGAGTCGGTTCCGGTAAAACAACCATTGGTAAATTAATTGCTAAGCTATTTGAAGTGCAAGAAGGTGCGATTTATCTCGATGGGATTGATATCACGCAAATTGACCCCTCGGAAGTGCGCGAGAATATTGGCTATGTCGCCCAAGAGCCATGGCTCATTGCTGGCACGATCGAGCAAAATATTACTTTGGGCGCTGCTAATATTAGTACGGAAGAGATGCTTCTTGCTGCGCGCCTCTCGGGCGTTGCGGATTTTATTGATCGCCACCCAAAAGGCTATAAATTAATGGTCAAGGAGCGAGGTGAGGGCATATCGGGAGGGCAACGCCAATCGATTACGATTGCGCGTGCACTGGTTCGCAAACCCTCCATCTTGTTGTTTGATGAGCCAACGAGCGCCATGGATGCGCGTTCAGAGCGTCTTTTTGTAGAAAGTCTTAAGAACCAAACCTTGGGCTCGACGCTCGTACTAATTACTCACCGTACCTCCCTATTATCCTTAGTGGACCGTGTCATCATTATTGATAGTGGCAAAGTCATTGGGACAGATACGGTTGATAATTTTCTCAATATCAAAGCAATCCCCAACGATGCTGATGGCAAAAAGTGGGATCTACCGCAGCCACCGAACCCTATTAATCAGGCACTGTCTTAAATGCAATTCAAAAAGATTCTTGCGAATGCTAAATTTATTATTAAGGAGACCTTTAGCTACGATATTGAAAATCGGGAGCGCTTAAGCTCTCAGCTACTTTTTATT
>RFQL01000106.1 GCA_009924985.1 Burkholderiaceae bacterium
ACGCGTTTTACAACCGAGTGCCTTGTGCCATGGATTTTCTATGGCGCTGGGTTAATCCAATTATTTTTGCCAGAGTGGCAGAAAGGTATTTTTATTATGATGTCAAATTATCAGGGCCAAACCGGCCCCAAAAGCGATGCCGGTAAACGGATCGCGAGCATGAACGCCCTCAAAAGCGGTTTATTTGCCAAATCCCCCTTATTGCCGTTTGAAGACGATAGGCAATACAAGCGCCATGTCAAATTGGTCATGCACAGCTTAAAACCAGAAGACGCTGTCCAATTGCATCTCGCTCAGCAAATTGCCGATAGCATGTGGCGCGGTACGCGCCAGGAGTTACGTGCAGCACTGCACCGCGAAGAGATCTTTAAGCAACTGACCCCACGGATTTTGGCGGGACTGATGGGCCTTGACGAACCCATGGTGTCACATGCCCCTGCTTTTATTGTGACCCCGAACCACCGTTTTGGTCGGGCTTATCTCAAGCAATCATGTCAACGTCATGGGCAGTACGAGCATTTACAACAAAACGTGAAGGGGGTGCTCAACTACAACATGGTGTGGCGCAATTATCCGGAGTTCTTTCAGGGCCTCGACCTATGGTCTAAAAATGCGATTTCGACCCGCATCTTCATGTACAACAACCAGGGCATTGAGTTGTATTGGCAAAGCCACCCCAAAGAACTGGAGGCCTTAATCACGGAGTACGGCAGTTTTTTATGGTACGTAGTCAACTACGAGGAGCTGCGCTCTAAGATTCGGACCTGGATGGCCATTTGGTTTTTCTTAAAAGGGCGGCACTCAAACGAAGTGCAGATGTTTGATGAGATTGTGTTGCGTGAGCGTCGCAGCTGTCAGTTATTGCTTGATTCGTTTTTTAAGATGCGCAAAAGTCAGATGGATCACGCTCTTCTTATGCACTCGCGGATGTCGTTGGAGCCGCCTGACACATTGGCGGGGATGGGCGCTATTGAGTTGGATGCGGAGGAGATCCCTGAGCCGAAAATACGTTCTGAAAAAAACGAAATGCCAAATTTGGGAGATGAATCAAGCACTTCCTGATTTTGCATGGATGTAATTTGCAGTGCATGGCTGGCACTTTACCCGCCATGAACAGTTCTTTAACAATTTGAATGAATACTTTGCCTCACCCCATGGCCGTGGGGTGAGGGCGAAGTCTTGTGCGCAGTGATTGTGACTTCGCTCATGCCAATCAGTTCTTTACAACTAAACTTCGCGCGCTGTTGCACTCGTGACGTATTAAGGAGATTCTTTTTACTGGGTTAGATCCCTCGCTGGGTCCTTTGCTAGATCCTTCTTTGGATCCTTCGTTGGCTTGATAAGGTAATTGAACGATAATAGTGGTGGAGCTAACCTTCACCACCCATCATGACCCTTAAATCCACCGATCTTGCCAAACGCCAAGGGCTCACCATTGCCCACCGCCTGAAAAACGCCACCAAGGCCGACCTTGCGAAGAAGACCGGCAAGAGCAAAGAGGGCATTAAAGCAAACCCGCTGTTGCAATCCATTTTGGGCAAGGTCAACAAAGACGGTAAGAAGGACAAATAAGGCGCTCTAGCAATAACGTGACGATCTCATACGGCGATCGTGCTGTTGCACTCTTGTTGAGCCCCTCATGACTAGTTCTCTCTAAAGAATTTCAACCGTTTGATTTTTTGGATCAACGCGCAAACTTGAACCCGTCGGGGCTGCCGTAATGTCGCAATCAAAGCCACTCAGCATCGCAATACCGCCGTGAGCAGCTCCTTGGGCCAAGATGGGATTGACCGTATTAAAAATAATGGCAGAGGGGCATAGACCGCGCTTTTTCATTTCATAGATCATCCAAGCACTCGCTACTCCACCCTTGGCGGTATCTAAAACTAAAATTTTGTTGTTGTACGCCTCACCAAACAGTTTGTGGCTAGGTCTTGTAAAAACGCCGTTGATTCGATCTAGATCATAGCGCGCTGAAAATCCGTCATGGGCAGTCAGGCAAATTCCCTCGACCACATCACCTTGCGCATGTTTTGCTTTAAATACTTGACTCATGCAAGACTCCCGGTTTCTGCTGCACGGACACAGTCCTCCATCGACGCTAAGATCGGTGTGTAGCCATAGCCACCCAAGATATTGACCATCTTTGCGCTATTGGTTGCGAGGCGCTTCCAGCCATTCGCTTCGGCAATTTCTCTAGCGTATGACTGGTAGAAACACATTCCAGAAAAGACCGTGCCACCGGCTGCTTCGATGAGTTCGGTATACCCCATTCGATCGGAGTCCGGTTTTACTTGGGGGCTTGTGACTGCCAATAAGGGCTTCTTAAATTTCTTGCCCGCACAGAGTTCAGCAACGGATTTCATTTCTAGTAGGCTCAGTTGAGGTGCTGAGAAAACCACCACATCAATCTCATCACTCACGCGATAGGAGTTCTGTAAAGCCATCACGTCCGCTTGCGAAATCTCAATCACAGGTAAATGATCAAACTTTAAATCTCTGGCATGGATCGCCTCAGGGGTAACGCCTAAGATGTGAAATAAAGCAGATGATCCAAAGCTAGCCATAGCGGCCCCAAAATGCTTGAGCGAGTCCGAGCCTGGACGTCCTTCAATACCCGCAATCACCGGAACAGACCAATAGGTTCCTGATTTGCGACCAATCAGACCTCCTAAAGCTCCCCATTCATTGAGCGAAGTAGGTGTCCAAGATACTTGAAAGCGATGCGTTGGCTGACGATGTGCGTCTAAGTGGTAGCCATAACGAGGAGTTCTTCCGGTTAAGCCAGCGGATAGGGCCGATGGGCCACCCTCGAAGTTTGAACGGGCGCCACAAATACTATTGGAGTAAATCACCACACCCGTATCACCAAAAGCAACATGCTCACCAAATACTGGGGCCATAATTGTTTGATAGTTGATGCAGGTATCGGTCATGGAAATACCCATTTTGACAAAGGCAGCGATGGCGCGACGCTCCAACGAAATCATGGTGTCTGTCTGACCAAGCTGCTTGGCTTTATTAAAGTCAGTGCCCCTTGGATCGGTAATCGTAGGAATGCGAACCACGCGATCTTTTGATGGATGTTTTGCCAACATCTCTAGCCAGACAACACCTGCCTCACCTAGGCTTTCGGTATCGGCCATGATGTGTGCTTGGGAAACAGGCACCATATCCTGTGCTCCAAAGAACTCACCAACCTTGACCTGGTGTTCCATGGCAAGCTTGCGAACGGGACCCAAGTCTCCAGCCAACATCGCTTTTTCTTCGCTATTTAATTTCATCGTATTCTTTTAATCGAGTGAGGCGCCAGAGTCGCGCACAGCAATCGCCCATTTTGCGATCTCTCTAGTTTGGAAGTTGCTTAGGGATTCTTTGAAGTTTGTATTGGGTTGAACGCCCACATTGCCAAGCTTTTCTTTAAAGGCTGCGGAGGATGCAATTTTTTGAACCTGATTAGTCAGGACAGTTGTGACATTTTCGGGAAGTTTTGCGGGTGCAAATACAGCCCACCATGCGGTAGATTCAAAATTAGGGTAGTTCGATTCGGCAACCGTTGGTACATTGGGCAAAAGCGGAGAGCGAGTTTTACTGGTTACGGCTAATGCGGTTAACTTACCCGATTGAATATGGGGCAAAACGGATTGAATCGGATCAAACATCAATGGAATTTGCCCACCCAGTAAATCCGTGACGGCAGGGGCGCTACCTTTATACGGAATATGCTTGAGCTTGATCTTGGTAGCGGTTTCAAAAAGGGCGCCTGTTAAATGCCCTGGTGTTCCATTTCCCGCAGTTCCAAATGCAATGAAATCTGGCTTTGCCTTCGCTTCGCGAATGAGATCAGCCAAATTTTTGATATTGCTACTCGTGGGCACTACGATCACTACCGGTGCACTTGCAACCAAAGCGATTGGCGTAAAGTCTTTGGTCATGTCATACGGCAGTTGCCTGTAGAGGCTGCCATTAATGGCATGAGTCCCAACCGTTCCAACCATGATGGTATAGCCGTCTGGCGGTGACTTAGCCACAAAATCTGCAGCGACTGATCCACCTGCACCCCCTTTATTTTCAACAATCACCGATTGTTTCATCGATTCGCCCAGCATTTGCGCCAAGGGTCTAGCAACAATATCGGTTGGACCTCCGGGGGGGAAGGGCACAACAAGTTTGATGGTCTTGGTCGGGTAGCTTTGTGACAACGCAAAATTACTCGCTAAGACAACGGTCAATGCAATAAAAAGTTTTGCTATCAGTTTCATGAGTCGTGCCTCAGTGTGTTGAATAATTAAAGTAGTTTTATAGAGTGTAGATTACTATTTACTTATCTCTAATATTAATTAAATTAATCAATTAAATTAGATCAGTTGATATCAAGCTGGCTAGCTGTTCCAGTTTTTATGATTCCCCCAATAGCAGCCATGGCCTCTTTTTCCTTACCGCGAAATCCATGCTCAGTAAAAGCATTACAAGCGTTTCCACTGAAGTCACCGCCACCAGTAACCGTTACTAATGGCAATTTGTACTTATCTGTTATTGACTTAGCACCAGTGTAGGTTGTCAAATAACAAGGATCGCCAGCATGGTGAACGAAAAATTGTGGTGTGCTTGCTTTTTTATAATTAAAGTCACCTAATTCACGATAAGAATTGCTGGCATAAGGCTCTGTGATCGATGCTGTATGTATTGCGCCAGCATAACCGGTAGGATTATGAAGGGGCATGAAGGACGACGAAATAGTGCCCATACTAGTACCTACCAGCCAAACTTCAGCGATGGACGGGTTCTTAGCTTTAACTTCAGCAATTAATTTATCAACATCTTGTTGCCGTTGCTTTGAGGCTTGGTAGGAGCTAGAGCAGTAGTCGCCACTATCAGATTGGCAGTCCACAATCAGAGTAGCTATATTAATATCGGCTAAAAATCGACGCGACCGAATTAAAAAGTTTCCGGTCAATTTAGAGTTTGTCATGACGCCGGCCTCTACAACTGGACGAACCACTGATGGGTAACCAGGCAATAAAACGGCTAAGCGGGTTGGTTTATCTACCCCTATTTTTGTGGAATACACACCAACTTGTTTCTTATTACCAGCTAGGTCTACTGTAATAAGTTCTTCTTTTAAACCCTCAGCATGAGGTGGTATGTTTTGCGCCCCCGCTGATAAGGAATGCACAAGGGTTAAAGCAATAGAGATTTTAAAAAGATATTGAACGCTTTTTTTCAAAATATACGCTCCAGATATTGATGGCTAAAAACTAACTTTCATAGTAACCAATTTTATAATTTACCAATAAATCTTAGAGGCTTGCATAGTTT
>RFQL01000107.1 GCA_009924985.1 Burkholderiaceae bacterium
GCTTCCAGTGCTGAAATATCTCGACTCGCCACAAATGTAAGGCCACTAATTGTTAGGGCGTCCCCTTTATTAAGGGCATTAAAGCTTGTGGTGAAAATTTTCGGGGTAGCACTAACACCTTGGGTAATCTGCGCAGCAGTAATGGAGGTGGTTTGCGGCAATACCGCGTTAATCGTAGTACTTAGATTGCTAACATTACCAGTGGCTTCAATCGAAGAGAACTGTACCGACGCGGAGCGGTCAACACCGCTTACCCGAACGTTCGAAACGCTAACTTGATGGGTGTTAGTTAAATCAACGTCTTGAAACGTGACGGGTAATATTTGGGTCAAGGTCTCAGGGGCGCTTGGTTCGACAAGATTTAGATTTAAGGTTGATTGAATAATGGGGGCATCGTTGCTACCCGTAATCGTTATGGTGAGAACTTGTGTATCGGTAGCTCCTGCCCCATCAGTGACTGTGAGTCGATATTCTTGCTTGAGAGTTTGGCCATGTGCTAAAAAATCAATTTCTGCGTCATTGACCCTAAAAGACCAACTCACCTCGCCTTGACCGCTCGCACTTAAGGTCGACGAAATTGCCGGGGTAAGCACACCCACATAATTAGCACCAAGCGGTGGTGCTGTGACCACCATGGGAATAGCGCCGCCGATATCACTCAAATCCAGCTCGGTTAAGTCAAAGCGACCTGCTATTGCATGGGTTTGCGTATTTTCACCCAGAGATAAATCGGCCTTCTCTGCCACACTGCCATTCGCAATACCACCAGATGTCACAATCTTTGGCGCATCGTTGGTTCCAGTAATCGTAAGCGTAACGGCTTGATTGACTAAACCGCCATTAGCGTCATTCACCTGCACCGTAAAGACCGCATTAACACGCTCACCTTGTGCTAAAAAGTTAAGGCTTTCCTCGGTAATGGCATAGCGCCATGCCACAGAGCCATTATTGGTGTTGGAGGGGCCGGCCGAAAGTGAAAAAGCATTTTCAATGGCTAACTTTTGCACATCACTCAAAACCAGTGGGGTTGCACCATTTGCTTTGAGCGCTGTAATCGAGCTACTCAGCTTGCTCGCAGTGGCGCGATCGGTAAGATCAACATCATTGAATAAAAAGCTACCTTGCTCCGAAAGAATCGCTCCTTCGGTAATTTGTCCCGCAACATCACTAGCGATGATCGTAGGAACATCATTGGTGCCTGTAAGCGTAAGGCGAATAGTTTTATTAATGCTAAAACCTTCATTATCCGTGAAGGTAATCTCAAATTGCTCTACTTTAATTTCACCGGTCGCAAGATACTCAACTGCAGAAGCTGGAACGGTATATGTCCATCGGACCTTGCCGCCCACCCCAGTGCCCGTAGTATCGGACAATAGAGTTGCTTTGAGACTACCCAGCGCACTCTCAGAAGAAATGTCAATACCGTTTCCATTGTTGAACAATGTATGCACATCGGTTAAATCCAGATCGGTAAAGTTGATATCACCGGTGGTGACAATATTTCCGGTTGCCGCTGTAGTTAGTTCGCTTAATTGGCCGGTTAATATTTCAGAGGTGATCACAGGATTATCATTAGTACCTGTAATAGTGAGGGTAACTATTTGGGCATCCGAACCACCAAAACCATCATCTACACTGACTCGAAATAATGCTGTTAGTTCATCGTCCTTACCTAAAAAATCAAGTTGTGAGGACGACCTTGCGTACTGCCAACTAAAAATACCCTGGTTTGCAGTCGAGGTCGAGCTTGGTAATGAAAAGCCCGCAGCAATGACTGCAAGTTGACCGTCTGTTAACGCAAAGGGACTTTGTCCGTCTGACTGAACACCGCTAGCCCCAATGAATTCAAATTGAGCCGTCGGCCGATCCAAAAGATCCACATCAGAAAATGAAAAGGTGCCCGTTGCGGATAAGGTGCTGGTTTCATTTAAGGCACCAGCAAAGGTTCCGCTTGTAATGCTTGGTGCGTCGTTGACGGCACGCACAATAAACGCGGTATTTCGAGTAACCGGAGCGGACAATATAGCAGTAGCACCATCTTGATAAATTGATGTTGTACTAATCTGGACAGAGTACCGTTGTTCGATATTTGCACTTTTAATAAATTGGCCAGTGGCATCCGCATTGTAAAAATCCACTGGCGCGGTAACGCTAATATAGGTTGGGTCCAATTGATCTGGGTCTAATTCATACTTAATACCAACAGTTGTGCCCTGAGCGTTAAGAATCGCAGAGTAATTCACATCGCTTGCGTAAATCATAAAATTGGGAGCTGGCTGACCGTCTGGTCCAATGATCGTGAGCTGAACTTCTACAGACTCCCGCCAATCGGGACTAAACGCAGTTACACCAAAATAAAGATCTTGGAGTTCGTCTTCGGATAATTCGTATTCGCTGGGAACAATAAGGACTGGAGTGTCTGCCGTAGGTCGTACATTAATCGTAAATGTTTCAAGGTCTTCTTTTCCAGCAGCGCCAGTAGCAGGATCAAACGATTGCGCGTACAAATTAATCGTGTGAGCCCCAGTCGTTGCCCCTGAGGGAATCAGTAACTCGTATTTGCCTAATGATAATTTTGCAAGATTTAGGTCGTAAAAAGATTCGTAATAGGTTGCGTGTTGTGCTTCATAGAAAATGGGTAACTCTATTTTCTGAAGACCATTAATTTCTCGAACTATAAATTCGGAGTTAACCCCAAGAGAAATGTACGCATCCTCTCCGCTAGCCGTACCATTTAGGACAAATTTAGGCAAGGCGTAAAACGCCCCCTCGTTTACATTTTCGCTAGTAGGAATGACATCAACGGCAGCGAGACTAACGTCTTCGGGAATATTTTCTACTGAGATAGAGACTGCTTTTGTAGCAACACTTTGGGCTATTGAGCTACCGAGTGTTTGCTTAGCGGCCAGGGAGAAACTGAGTGGTCCCGAACCTCGTGGACCTGAATCTGTTGTGTAGCCATAGTAATTAGGATCAATTGCGCTAATTTTTGCCGTTTGCAACTGCGCAAGCGTAAGACTTGCCTCCGGGCTTGCGCTAATTCCTGCATTAATCGTCAATAAAGAACTCGGTGAAGAAGGCACTTGTAAGTATGTGAGCTTTGTACCTGTACCCAAATTAACGTCCACTAACACTGAGCTATTGGCAACCGAATCACTAAAACCAGGCACCTCAACGCTATATTCCTTTAATTCAATAAAACCTGCCTCATCAATCAAGAAGGAGCCGGGTCCCAAGACTTCAGGCTCAACAGCGACTGGCGTCTTAGAAATCGAAATTTTTACTGCAGTAGAGGATTTTTGTTCAAAATTACTACTTTCGGTATGAATGGCTCGCCACTGCATTTCAGCAGTTAGATTTGCTGAATTAAATGACCGCGCCGCTGTCCACTTTAATCCCGCTAAATCAGTCGCTTCAAATTGATAGGTGCTAGTTGCTACCCCATTAACTTCACTAACCTCAATCACCGTTCCCTTGGTTGGATTTAACCAATCAGGAACCCCACTTAATTCATAGGTGAGTAGATCATCAGAGCTATCGGCACTCTTTGTAGGTAGAGCGATTGAGATACCACTGTCGTTGCCATCGGCAATCGAAGCGCTAAGATCCGCTACCGAGCTTAATATAGGGGTTGATGCAGATTTATTAATTTCTAGAGAAATGGCATAAGGATTCGTTTGCAAGCCACTGGGATAAGATGCCGTTGCGGTACTTTGTCCCACAGATACATCGGAAACCGTAACGATCGGCTTTAACCATAAGTCCGCAATGTTGGTGGGTACTGAAGTGCCGGTATGAGCCACGCGATATTGAGTTTCATTCAATACTGTGGGTGATGGGCGACTCTCAATCGTAAAATAAGAGGAATTGATACCCAAATCAACCTGAACGGTTTCATCAGAATCTAAACTGGTACCGCGCTTGACAAACCAAGCAGAAGCGCTGCCCTCATTCAGATTAAGACTAAAAATAGGGTTGCGACTCGTAGCATCTAAAAGCTCAAAAATAATATTGCTCTGATCCACCGTTGGGGTAACGGTAATGATTCCAGATTTTTGTGGCGAACTGTCCAAACTGCTCGTCTTACCAAAAATTGGATCAATAGAAATTGCTCGTGCTTGATAGGAAATAGTCCCGTCAAAGTACTCATCAATAATGAGCTCTAGCGGATTACTCGAATATTGACCGTTTGTTCCCGAGGCGCTGACATAGAACACTTTCCAAAACCCTGGATTTGCGGTAATACCCCAATTCGTACTTAAGTAGGAAGCCTTATCCGCTGAATTGCTCCACTCCCATTCATCGGCATTGACAATAAATTGCAGCGCCGCTTGCCCTGCGACTGAACCCCCAACCACGATTTCAAATTCTGCGATTTCTTTACTGTCTTGTGTAACGGTAGTTAGATTGATGATTGGGGCTACCCCTTCAAGCACCGAGATGCCACTAGTGATGCTGGAGCCCTCTTTCGTTTTGACATCAATGGATTGAATCCCATCCGCTACCGGTGTAAAGTCAAGATAGGTTGTTGCGGCGTAGTCTGCAGTGGCAACGGTTACACCTTGCTTGGAAATACCCTCTAAGGTAATTTCAGTAGGCGTTGCAAAAAATGGCTTGAAGTCAATCTTTATCTTCGAAAGCTCTGAATATAAAACCTCGTATTTACCATTACTACTTGTGAGAACAACACCACTAGAGTCACTCGCATAATTTTTCACTACATAATTACTGCCAGCGGTATCAAGCGAAAAGCGCACGAATAAGGCTTCATTTGAATCAGACTCTATTTGCGATACCGACACCAAAGCTGCGCCATTGGCTTGACCATTTGTTGTTAAATAAATCTCGCCACCCTCATTAAGAGAAAGATCGCTTACCGTACTGTCTAAAAATGGCTTATCCGCAAGTCCACTCACCACTACTTGCGCAGTAGCTGACTCAGATGCTTGCGAAATGGTCTGCACGACTCCGCTTTGAATGAGCGAGGCAACCGCCTGCGCAGTGAGATTAATTGTTCCTGAGTAATTCTCAGGCAAACCCGTCATTGTGATCGGTGTGGTAATCGAATCCTCGGTCACAAGCCAAAATGATTTTTTATAAGACGAGGTACCAGGTGTTCCTTCCGCAGGAACTTCTGCACCAGCGGATAATTCCACGCCATCCGGAACGCCATAAATCTTAATAAGATGCATGGGTTGCGATACACCAGCCTTGATACTGGACTTACTAAGATCAACCATAAAGCGGATTCCGCCCTCAAGATCCTCAGGAACCGTGGCACCC
>RFQL01000108.1 GCA_009924985.1 Burkholderiaceae bacterium
ATGGACGGGCCTCCTCGCATGGTGGCTTGGCAACCTGGTCAGGTCGGGAACGAAGCAGCCATACCCAATAACTATCAGTGCCGAGGGTTTGGCTCGTCCACCTGATTTTTAAGTCTTTGTTTATGCTCGGTTTTATTTTGAGAACAAAGATTTGTGTCACTTAGCTGTGTCACCCAGAGGCATTAACTGCTATTTACTGGGGTAATGCATGGCTAACTCAAATGGTATTTTCAAACGTGGAAGCTCACACTATCTTCGGGTGGTTCTTCCTAAAACACATCAACTAGTTAATACATACAAAAGTGGCAAAGTCATTATTTCGCTAGGAGCATGTAGTTATAGAGAAGCGCTCACAGCGGGGGCAATCAAACGAGCACAGATTCTTGAGGCTGATGAACAGGCTGTGCTAACTAAAAGCAAATCAACATCAACAGCATGCAGTCCATCCGCATACTACCTTCGAAATATATATGAACGCTGGGTGAAATCGAAACCCCTCAGTAGCGATGCCATTAATACATGCATGAGAGCCTTACTGTTATATGAAGAACAAACTGGTAATCCTCCGCTACATTTATTGACGAGGGCTCAAGGTGATAGTTTTAGAGCTTGGCTTCAGGAGCCTGAAAGAAGGACGGCCAGCAAAACTGCTTATGACCGATTTACTTGGGTGAAAACATTACTGAAATATGCCTACAGAGACTTAGAGCTCATTAGCCGACATCCGTGGGAGGGAATCGAGCTATTTAAAGAAACGACAAAGCAACGCCGACCATGGAGTGAAACAGAACTTCAGACCCTTTTTGGCCAATCACTATTTCAGGAATATGTCTTACCGAAAGACTGGCGGGCTGGAACTGATGCCGCATATTGGATACCACTACTTGGTTTATATACGGGAGCAAGACTAAGTGAAATAGCTCAACTAAGAACAAGTGACATCCTTCTAGCGGATGAAATAGCGACTATCTCAATCTCAAATATCGGTATAAACCAACAAGTCAAAACGTCGGCAAGCATCCGCACCATTCCAATACACAGCGAACTAATCAGATTAGGTTTTATTGACTATGCTCAAAATATAAAAAATGAAGGTAAGGATTCAATATGGCCACATCTAAAGCAACGCAAAGACAAACCCGGGGGGTATTTTTCTAACTGGTTTGGCGAGTACCGAGCTAGCATAGGACTTTTTGGGTATCCAGATTTTCACTGCTTTAGACATACCGTCAGAAGCCAACTTAGTGAAGCTGAAGTCCCTGAACATTTAATTGATTCAATTTTTGGCCATGAAATTAAGGGCAGCACGGGCACAAAGATATATACCCACAGAACCCTTAAAACACTTAAAAATGCCATAGAAACACTGAAATACCAGGAGGCTACTATCATCCCAGCGCCGAGCGGCTTGGGAAAAAAATAGGCTAAAGTATGTATTCATTCATTCAAAGCCTAAATTATGAGCGAAGAAAAGCGGTGGATTTCAATTGAAAGATTGCTGGATGACTATTCCATTCCCGTTTTAGCTGATGCAGCAGAAAATCATAAGCTTCAAACCATCAACGCATTGGGGCAAAGAATCTTAGCCACAGATGGACATGTAGATGACAAAAAATCAAAGGCATATGCGCTAGAACATTTAGCTAGTAGATATGCAATGCAACAAGACCCAGGGCCAGATGATTATTTATTTAATGAAAGACTTGAGATTGAAGGCAGTCCGCTGGATTTGTTTGGGTGGCCGGAAGACCAATTACCAAACTTTAATAATATACAGCCCCATTTTCAAAATCCCCAAGCTCAAAAGTCATGGACCCAACGCTCACTAAAAGAATTTGAAGAAGAGTTAAGGCAGGCAGGAAGCTTAGGAAAAGCAGGCGAACTTCATGGTGTTTCTCGTCAGCGATATAGCGAAATACTCAAGGATAAACGTGACGCCGCTAATTGGGGCAAGGTCTAATAAATCCATTGCATAAAAACTGCGCAACCCCTTGCTGGAAAGGAATAAAACCTATACAGCATATGGACTTAAGGTTAATTTAAAAAGCACTTGACGCAACTCCGTGTTGCTGGAACAAAAAGGTTACTCCCTTAACAATTTGGAGTAATCAAAATGGCTACACAAGCTAAAGAAATTAGTAACATTTGGCTCATTAAAGAACATCATAAGAATTGCGTTCTTGAACTTCGGGCCATTTCCCCCAATAAGAAGCCGATTAATAAGTTATATAAAGGCAAAGGCTTTACTTCTACTGATGCCCTGAAGTTGGCATTTGAAAGTGAAGCGCTACGCTTAAACGCTGCTGGCTACAACGTCTACTATGTAATGAACCCAATACGTGAAAATTTTGAAAGCGGCTCTGTAACAGATAAAGATATTGAATGTCGTGACTTACTACTAATTGATATAGACAAAGTTGGGCACAAAGGTGAATCATCAACCGATGAAGAACTTGAGGCAGCCCGCTTGCTCAGCGATGAAATTGCCAGCTATCTTCAATCTGAAGGTTGGGATAAACCTATTCGAATGATGTCGGGCAATGGCTACCATCTTTATTACCTATTGAGTAAATTACCAAATGATGAAAAAACTAAGGCATTAATAGAGGGCGTACTTCATGAGTTGGCCGACAAGTTTAATAATGACATTGTTGCTGTTGATACCGTTGTTTTCAATGCCTCAAGAATCACCAAAGTGCCCGGAACAATTGCACGCAAAGGCCCAAATACAGTTGAGCGTCCACATCGTATGGCGGTCGTCCTATGAAGAACATTACTCAAGATATGCTGGAAACGCTCATTCAAAAGCTTCAATCAGGTCGACAGCCAGTAGCCTCACAAACCAAGATGTCTGGTGAAATGGGTATACCGGGCGCACCTATTAACGCCCCAATGGATGCCATGACCCTAGCGTTAATGGGCAAAATCGAGTCAGAATCACCCGCTGAAATAGCAAAACTCATCAATGCCCTATCCCTTCTATCAAGTGATGTTGGATATGGTTCCGGTCGGTTTTACGACTCTAGTGGAAGTCCAGAGCCAGAGTACTGGCTAGCAGGTATTTGGGCAATAGCTAGTTTGAACTGGCCGTCAGGAAAAGATATTGCCCGTAAGTGGTCGGAACAAAGTGACAGGTATACAGAGGGTGGGTTTGAAAAGGCATGGGGCTCATATAACCCTGCACATACAAACGGAATCGGTATTGGCTCACTTTACAAAAGAGCTAAAGAATTGGGTTGGAATCAAGTAGATGTCCAACCACAGGTAAATACTGCTAATTTAGCGCCGCCTACACAGCGGTTCACACTTCTTGGTATCAACGACCTAGCCGCTCTACCCCCGACCAAGCACCTAGTAAAAGGCATTCTCCCAAGCTCTGGTTTGGCTGCAATCTATGGACCCAGTGGGTCAGGGAAAACCTTCTTGGCTTTAGATTTAATCATGGCCATTGCCTGCCAATCAGATTGGTTTGGGCACAAGGTTAAAAACGCACCTGTTACTTATGTCGGCCTTGAAGGTAAAGGTGGTATCAATAATCGCATCCAAGCTTGGTGCATTAAAAACCCATCACTAACTCCATCAAACTTCAAAATCATTTTGGATAACTTTGACCTCATGAAGGCATCCAACGTAGATGAGCTAGCTAAAGCCATTATTGCCGCACAGATGTATCAAGGGGTCATTGTGATAGATACTCTAAACCAAGCAAGCCCAGCAGCTGACGAAAACTCATCCCAAGATATGGGGGTCATCATTAAACATTTGAAGCTATTACAGGAAATGACCGGTGGTTTGGTTTTAATCATCCACCACACGGGTAAAAATACGTCTCAAGGCCTTCGTGGCCACTCTAGCTTAAAAGCTGCTCTTGATGCGAATATCGAGGTTGTAGGTGCTGATAAACGGTCATGGCTACTTGAGAAAAGCAAAGATGGGGAAGATGGTAAATGCTTTGGATTTAGGCTTGAAGTTCAAAATTTGGGCGCCGATAGTGATGGCGATCCTATTACGTCCTGCACGGTTGAACGTGACCACTCCGCGATACTCTCTAAACCCGAACCAAGCGGTAAAGTGCAAAAGGCTGCATTAAAAACAATCAAGCAGGCCCTATCAAGCACCCCCAATAAAAGAATGACCGTAGAAGCTGGTGTTTCTGAAATCGCAAAAACTCTAACAACGATAGCCTCCAATAGGCGTACCAACAGAGCGAGGCAATTGCTAGGTAATTTAAGCGCAGACGGGCACTTATCTAGTGAGCTTGTAAATGATGAGGGGTGGATATGGCTAGCTTAAAGGTGTCACAAAAATCCCTGACCAAATATTCCACCTTATATAGGTGGAATGGACATTTTGGACATTTGTCCGAAGTAATAAAAAACCATAAATACCAGTTTTGGACTATTTGGACTATTGCTTTTATTGGATACAAACTGCTCTCGGTCATGACTCTGACGCTAAATGAAAAAGCTCGCCTGTCTGACCCCCTAAACAAGGTGCAAATATGAGTCAAATTAAAAACCCAGAGCTTATATTGATAACAGCAGGTGGTCGAATTAAATGCCGTAGATGTACTGCAAAATCCAGTCGCACGGAAGAGCAATGTAAAAGGCCTGCCTCCAAGCTAAGCAAGACTTCAAAATGTTCTAGGCACGGTGGGTTAAGTACTGGACCTAAGACAAAAGAAGGTAAAGACCGAATTCGATCTACACACTTAAAACATGGTGAAGAGACTCTGGAGGCCAAAGCCGAGCGCAGCGCAAAAAGTGTAATGTTTAAATACTTACTTGATTTGGGTAACCACGTAGGATTGTTCTACACACAACTTAAAACCCGAGGCCGACCCCCTTCGGGGTATGTCCGGTTAAACCTAACAGACCCAGAAGAATTAGCTCTTGCGATACTGAAAATACTGCCAAATAAATAACAAAGTCTAACTAGGCGGCATCTCATACACATACTAGGAGGGATTGACAATAGTCTGCTGTAGGCAGTAAAGCGGACACTCAGACCGACCGAGCCCCGATGGCAGTTACCGACCCAAAGCGGACATTCATTAACACCTAAGCAGGATCGACGAATGCCCTCTAATTTAAACTCTCATCCTTAGAGCTATCTTTTTATAAAAGTGGCTGGATAAAAGCAAACCACCCCCCAATCATCAACAGAACCAGGCTAATTAAATAGATGCCTAGAGAGAACTTGCGAGTTCTTAGGCATGC
>RFQL01000109.1 GCA_009924985.1 Burkholderiaceae bacterium
CGGCCGATACCGATTTACGACTTTGTAAGTATTTTGGTTTGAGTGATGGATGGTGGTTACGCGGTCAGGCAAATTATGACACTGCAATTGCGCGTGAGAGTTTAAAAAAAGTGTTGAAAAAAATTACACCTTGTGAATTAATCGCAGCATAAATTTTCACAAAAAACTACTTGTAAACAACCGGCTCAATCACTAAGTCAACTCCAAAACGCTCTTTTACAGCCCCCTGAATTGTTTTGGCAAGCGCTAAGAGTTCTAAGGCACTTCCGTTACCCCGATGGGTAAGAACCAAGGCTTGTTTGTCATGCACCCCAACTGCGCCAGATTGCATCCCTTTAAATCCGCACTGATCAATCAGCCAACCTGCTGCTAACTTGCTGTGCGTTGTGCTCTCCGTATACGAAACAATTTTTGGGTATTGCTCTTTCAGGGTTAAGAGATGGGAATTGCTCACAATCGGATTTTGAAAGAAGCTACCCACATTACCAATCACCTTGGGATCAGGTAGTTTCTGACTACGAATTGTGCACACTGCTGTAAAAATATCGTTTGCCTTTATCGAGTCGATCGAGCGATTGGCAAAATAGCTTTGTAAATCCGCGTAGGTAATTCTTGGCTGCCAGATGTGAGGTAGATTAAAAACGATAGTGCTAATCACATAACGACTTG
Organism: Burkholderiaceae bacterium; assembly: GCA_009924985.1. Taxonomy (GTDB): domain Bacteria; phylum Pseudomonadota; class Gammaproteobacteria; order Burkholderiales; family Burkholderiaceae; genus Polynucleobacter. The sequence goes on from RFQL01000109.1 coordinate 670, forward strand.
GATTGACTTTAAAGATACTGTTGCGATAGCTAAATTGACAGTCTGATTGATAAAGCTTCACCCATTGCATGCTTTCACAATCAAACGCCTCAACGTGCTCAACGTAGTCTTTAACCTCCACCCCATAGGCACCAATATTTTGGATTGGCGCAGCCCCAACGGTTCCCGGAATGAGTGCCAGATTTTCTAGTCCACCATAGCCATGATCCAAAGTCCAGCCCACAAAGTGATGCCAGTTCACACCCGCGGCCGTTCTAAGCTGAACTCCAGCAACATTGTTTTGTACCACCTCAATGACATCCATGTCCATCAGAAGGGTGAGGCCTGATAACTGAATGGGTAGCACCACATTACTGCCACCCCCCAATACTTGATAGGGAAGACCTTGGTCTTTGGCAAAGGCAATCGCCTCGGGGATCTGGCTAGGAGTCGTAATGGGCACCGCCATTTGGGCTAAAACGGTAAAGCCTAGGGTATTGCGCTCGCGCAAGGAGTAGGAGGGGAGTAGATTGCTAGGCAAGTTCATGCCACAATCTTATTCGGGTTTTGTCGCGCAAGGACAAAACCGCTATGCATGATGATGAAAAAACCTGTTGGAGACCGAAATGCCCTCATTTGATACCGTATGCGAACCTAATTTAGTCGAACTCAAAAATGCAATTGAGCAAGCCAATAAAGAGATCACCAATCGTTTTGATTTCAAGGGCTCCGATGCGAGAGTCGAACAAAAAGAGAATGAACTCATCTTGTTTGCCGATGATGATTTCAAGTTAGGACAGGTACGAGATGTGCTTTACGGCAAGATGGCTAAGCGCAATGTTGATGTACGTTACTTAAAAGACGACAAAACCGAGACCATGTCGGGCGATAAGAAAAAGCAAACCATGAAACTGCAAAAGGGCATCGAGCAAGAACTCTCCAAAAAAATTGTGCGCATCATTAAAGACAGCAAGATTAAGGTGCAAGCGAGCATCCAAGGGGATGCGGTGAGGGTCACTGGTACGAAGCGCGATGATTTGCAAACGGCGATGGCGCTTCTGCGTAAAGAAGTGAGTGAAGCGCCCCTCGCCTTTAACAACTTTCGCGATTAAATTGCCCAGTCAGTTGCTTGCCTCACAAGTAGCCATTGATCAGTTTTGTGATGCCTGTTGGCTAGAAGACGGCTTATCCAAAAATACCTTGAGCGCCTATCGGCGTGATCTCACCTTATTAGCTCAGTGGCTAGAGGGTCAGGGCAATCAGGTAAAAAGACGGGATCTGTATCGGGTGAAGGAAGTAGATCTCACTGCTTATATGGCAGCTAAGCGTGACGATAAAGCAACTACAGCAAATCGCCGTCTCACGGTCTTTAAGCGCTTTTATCGCCATGCTCTACGCCACGGTTTGGTTGAGCAAGACCCTTGTTTAAAACTGCGGGCTGCCAAGCAAGCGCAACGTTATCCGAAGGTCTTAAGCGAGGACCAAATCATAGCGCTATTTCACGCCCCCAATACTGAAGAGGTACTGGGATTACGCGATCGTACGATGCTGGAATTGATGTATGCCAGCGGTTTGCGTGTCTCCGAAATCGTCTCACTCAAAACCGTATCACTGGGACTTAATGAAGGAATCGTGCGCGTGATCAATGGCAAAGGCGGCAAAGAGCGTTTAGTTCCCTTTGGTGTTGAGGCGGGATTGTGGTTGTGTAAATATTTGAAAGAAGCCAGGCCACTATTATTGGAAGGTAAAAATTGTCAGGAGGTATTTGTTGGTCGGCACACTGGCACAGGCCTATCACGCCAAGCCTTCTGGGTCATTATTAAGCGCTATGCTCAAATTGCCGGGATCAAAGTCGCTCTATCGCCTCACACCCTTCGTCATGCCTTTGCTACGCATCTTCTGAACCACGGTGCGGATCTGCGCGTGGTGCAATTGCTCTTGGGTCATGCCGATATCTCCACGACGCAAATTTATACACATGTTGCCCGAGAGCGACTTAAATCGATTCATGCAGAGCATCATCCGCGAGGCAATTAATTAAATACGCTAGTATTTTGCTATGGACGTCTTCTTGCACTACTTCTGGTTAATTCCACTGGCCTATGCGCTTGGATCAATCTCCTTTGCGGTGGTGGTAAGTAAGGCGATGGGCTTGCCCGACCCCTATACCCATGGTTCTAAGAATCCTGGCGCAACAAACGTCTTGCGCACCGGCAATAAATTAGCAGCTGTGCTCACGCTCTTGGGCGACGCTGCCAAAGGCTGGGTGGCTGTAACCATTGCACGGGTAGTGCTCGGTGACCCAGCCAGTGAGAGCAACAACATGCTTTTGGGTTTTGTGGCCATTGCTGTTTTTCTGGGCCATCTCTATCCTATTTTTCATGGCTTTAAGGGCGGCAAGGGTGTTGCCACCGCAGCCGGCATATTGTTTGCCATTAGTTGGGTCTTGGGCCTTGCCACATTGGGAACCTGGTTAATTGTGGCGTTTTTTATGCGTTACTCGTCTCTTGCTGCATTATGTGCCGCAGTCTTTGCGCCGCTGTATTTCTCATTTCTGTTTGGTGTGCAACCCATGAGCTTTGCAATTCTGATCATGAGCCTATTTCTCATTTATCGCCATCGTAGTAATATTCGCAATCTCATGAATGGTACCGAGACCCGATTAGCCAAACGCAAGTAACCTTCAACACATATATCGATCACTTATGACCATTGCCATTATCTGTGTCATCTTCTCTGGCTTCTTACCCATCATTGCGGCGGGGATTGCTAAGTTTGGTCCAGCAGAATCTAATTCCGCTGAGCCTTTTGATAACCGTCATCCACGTCAGTGGTTAGCCAAGCAAACAGGGATGCGCGCGCGTGCAAATGCAGCGCAAGCCAACACCTTTGAGTCCTTACCGTTTTTCTATGCCGCTGTTGCAATCGCCATGATCATGCAAGCACCCCAAGAGCGCATTGATATTCTTGCCGTGGCTTACCTCTTGGCGCGGATAGCCTTCATCATTTGCTATTTGAAGGATTGGGCTAATTTGCGGACCCTCGTGTGGACCATCGGATTGGCGTGTACAGTAACCCTATACTTCCAAATCTAATGGGGCTTCCCACAGGATCAATATGCCACGCAAAATAGTGACGAAGGTATCCAAAACCACTGCGGCTAAAACGAAGTCGGTTAGCACACAATCGCGCAGAGATGACGGTGTACCACTCTCTCAAGTAATTCGTAAACGCATCCTGGCCCAAAATGCCCGCTTTCATGCCAATGACAATATTGCGGAGTTCATTAAGCCTGATGAGATTGAAGGTCTCGTGGACGAAGTGGCTGGTAAATTACAAGGCGTGTTGGAAAGTTTGGTGATTGATACGCAAAGCGATCACAATACCCGCGGCACCGCTTATCGGGTGGCCAAGATGTATGTTAATGAAGTCTTTAATGGCCGCTACACACCGCAACCAAGTCTCACACGTTTTCCTAATATCAGTCGCTTAAATGAGCTCATGATTATTGGACCGATTGCTGTGAAGAGTGCCTGCTCGCATCACTTGTGCCCGATCATGGGACGGGTATGGATTGGCGTTTTACCGGATAAACAGACTGCCTTGATTGGTCTCTCGAAATACGCGCGCATTACCGAGTGGGTGATGTGTCGGCCCCAGATTCAGGAAGAAGCGGTGGTGGAGCTAGCAAACATCTTGGAAGAAAAGATGAAACCTACTGGCTTGGCCTTAGTCATGGAAGCCGATCACTTCTGCATGCAATGGCGCGGTGTGAAGGATCTCAACTCAAAAATGGTGAATAGTGTAATGCGTGGATCGTTTCTAAAAGACGCCAATCTCAGACGTGAGTTCTTGGCTCTCATGGATAAGAACCAAGGGAAGTAGAGCTTCCGTAATTATTAGCGCATGATTCCGCTTCAAAAATTAATGGTCTCGAATAGATATATGAGCTCAACCCATTTTTTTAGGGATTCAAGCTTATATTTTTACGGAATTAATGCTATTTTTTTACGGAGTCTAGGCATCAAAGTCATTTATTTTTAAGGGTTGAAATGAGGATGACCCTAGGTTGAGTTTATTTTGGAGTGTACGAATTGAGAACCATTCTCATTTAAAAAACTAATTGAATCAATTACTTATAAAACCACTCTAGTGAAATTGATTTGTGTTTTAAGATGCGGTCTGCTGTTTAGATCACTACGGAGAATCCATGAAAAACACACGTCGTCAGTTTTTAATTATGTCTGCTGCTGGTGCAGCAACCCTCTCACTCAATAACTTGGCGCAAGCCCAAGCGATGGTTGCCGAGACCGATCCACAAGCGCAAGCATTGGGTTACAAGGCTGATACCACTAAGGTTGATACCAAGAAATATCCTAAGCACGCTGCAGCTCAGCGATGCGACAGCTGCGCACTCTGGCAAGCCAAAGGTTCTGCCGCCGCCGGTGGTTGCAGCTTGTTTGCTGGTAAGCAAGTTGCTGCTGCTGGATGGTGCTCTGCTTGGGCGAAG
>RFQL01000110.1 GCA_009924985.1 Burkholderiaceae bacterium
TCTTCCTGGCCTGCAAGTTTTTATGCGTCCTGTGCAGAATTTACAGCTTGGCGGTCGTGCAAGTAAAAGCCGCTATCAATTTACCTTGCAAAGCGTTGGTTTTGAGGGGGTCAATGAATGGTCCGAGAAACTGCTCGAGAAGTTACGCAGCGACCCCATCTTCCGCGATGTCACCAGCGACTCCCAATTAAAGGGGCTAAATGTTCAAATTGATATTAATCGTGAGAAAGCTGCTCAATCTGGCGTAACCATAGCCGATATAAGACAGGCTTTATATAATGCCTTTGGGCAGCGCCAGGTCTCGACTATTTACACCAGCGTCAATACGTATTACGTGATCTTAGAGACCGCCGAGGATCAACGTCAATTTGAGACCGATCTTGCCAAAGTATTTGTGCGAGGACGCTCCACCAATCAACTCATACCCCTATCCAGTCTTGCTTCATTCAAGCGTACTATTGGCCCCACTGCGGTCAACCATCAGGGCCAGATTCCTGCGGTGACCCTCTCTTTTAACTTGGCTCCAGATGTTCCCCTTGGTGATGCAACCGACAAAATTGAGAAATACGTTAAGGATATTCAATTACCGCCCTCCATCATTACTAGCTATGGTGGTGATGCTAAGGTGTTTAAGGGCAATCAGGGTGGTCAATTTATCTTGATCATTGCCTCCCTACTGGTTATTTATATTCTGTTGGGCGTTCTCTATGAGAGCTATATCCATCCCATTACCATTTTGGCTGGTTTACCGTCTGCTGCAATTGGTGCGTTACTTTCACTTTGGATGTTTGGCATGGAGCTCACGATCATCGCCACGATTGGTATTTTGATGCTAATCGGCATTGTGAAGAAGAATGCCATCCTGATGATTGACTTTGCCTTGGATGCGCAACGCAATCAAAACATGAGTCCTACCGAGGCAATTCGTTCGGCATGTATTCTGCGTTTTAGACCAATCATGATGACTACCTTGACAGCCATCGTAGGCGCCCTACCCATTGCCCTTGGCTTAGGTGCTGGTGCAGAGTTACGGCAACCTCTCGGGGTGAGCGTCGTTGGTGGATTAATCCTCTCTCAATTTGTTACTCTGTTTATTACACCAGTTATCTATCTCTATCTTGATCGTTGGTCTGGTAATGGCCCCCTTGAGATACCGCCTGAGATCCTAAAAGATACCTAGAGACTTTACAATACGGTATGCGTCAAATTATTCTAGATACAGAGACAACCGGACTTAATCCCGCCACGGGTGATCGTATTATTGAGATTGGCTGCATCGAACTAATTAATCGTCGCCAAACTGGTAAAACCCTGCATCACTACATTAATCCTGAACGCGATATCGCAGAAGGTGCATTTGCAGTACATGGCCTCTCGCGGGAGTTTTTATCCGATAAACCTTTATTTGCAAACATCGTTGATGAACTCACTGAATTCGTTAAAGATGCTGAGGTGATTATTCATAATGCGCCATTTGACCTGTCATTCCTCAATACTGAATATGCCTTACTAAAGCGACCCATCTTTACAGAGCATGTTGAGAAGGTAGTGGATACCTTGATTGATGCTAGACGTATGTTCCCCGGAAAGCGTAACTCCTTAGATGCTTTGTGCGAACGCTTTGCAATCAGCAATGAGCATCGTACTTTACACGGCGCTCTTCTGGATGCCCAGTTATTGGCTGAGGTATACCTCGCTATGACCCGTGGTCAAGACGATCTAACGATTGATTTAATCGACTACAGCGTCACTGGAGTAAATGGTCTAGAGAGAATCCCTTTGCCGACCAATTTGGTTTATTTCAAGGCCGGTGATCTGGATTGTGAGGCGCATACAAAGGTCCTTGAGGATATTGGCAAGGCTAGCAAAAAAACCCCCGTTTGGGGTCTTTAAATCGTCGCTCTTCTCACGCATTAAATCGCTGCAGCGATCGCCTTACCCAAATCCTCAGTACTCGCTTTACCACCAATATCCGGGGTTAATGGCGCATGCCCGGGTCCGGCCGATAACACTTTCTCAATGGCATTAAATACTGCTTGACCCGCTTCTGGATAACCAAGGTGATTGAGCATTAAAGCCGCACTCCAGATTTGTCCAATGGGGTTAGCAATCTTCTTGCCATAAATATCCGGAGCAGATCCATGAACGGGCTCAAACAAGGAAGGAAACTTACCTTCTGGATTAATACTGGCCGATGGCGCCACAGCAATCGTTCCGGTACAGGCTGGCCCTAAATCAGAAAGGATGTCGCCAAATAAATTAGAGGCAACTACGACATCAAAACGATCGGGGTTCATCACAAATTGTGCGGTCAAGATATCAATGTGATATTTATCGGTTCGCACATCGGCATAATTTTTTGCCATCGCCTCCACCCGCTCATCCCAGTAAGGCATAGTAATCGCAATGCCGTTTGATTTGGTAGCAGAAGTTAAATGCTTTTTGGGGCGGCTTTGGGCTAGCTCATAAGCAAACTTCAATATACGATCAACACCATGACGGGAGAAGACAGACTCTTGCACCACAATTTCACGATCGGTATCCGCGAACATCTTCCCGCCTACTGCGGAATACTCCCCTTCCGTGTTCTCACGAACCACAAAGAAATCAATATCACCGGGTTTGCGATAGGCAAGTGGGCATGGCACGCCCGGCAATAAACGTACTGGACGTAAATTAACGTATTGATCAAAGCCGCGACGTAACTGAATCAAGCTGCCCCAGAGTGATAAATGGTCTGGCAAGATATTGGGCATACCAACAGCACCAAAGAAGATGGAGTCATACTTCATCAGAGTATCAAACCAATCGTCCGGCATCATCTTGCCGTGCTTTTGATAATAATCACAACTTGCAAAATCAAAGTGATCAAACTGAAACTGAATCCCAAACTTCCGGGCAGCCGCCTCAAGAGCACGCACACCCTCTGGCATGACTTCTTTACCGATTCCATCTCCTGGAATGACAGCGATTTTTGGGCTAACTATTTTTTTCTGAGTGTTCATTGGTGATGGTCTCTGTATATGGCGAAAGAATCTAATTTTACTAGCTGATGGCTCTGCGGATCTCACGATCGGCCTTACGCTCTTTCTCTCTTCCCTCTTCATCGGTTTCTGCAGCAGGAATTGAAAGAGCAGCTTCTACCATGCGGATATTATCTTTTGGGCAAATGGGAGCGCCATAACTTGACCAGCGTTTTAGAAGAGTAACCTCAAAACCGCACTGTGGGCAGGTTGCCTTATTGCGACTCAAATTACTTGACCGTGGGGGTGGGAACACAATTGCTTGGTGGGGGTAAGGTCCTAATTTTTGGCTGATGGTCATTAGGCGCACATTTAACTCCTCTGAGGCATGGGCCATGCGAGCTGGCCCCTCTAAACCAACGGATTGGCAAATCCCTTTGAAGTCTTCGCCATGACCACTGTGACAATCATCCACTGCGTGACATAACTCATGCACCAAGGTATCAAGTAGCGCTACTGGGTCATCTAATTTAGGCGAAATAAAGATCTCATTAACACCGCCACCTGATCGCTCTCGAGGCCAACATTGCCCTAAGGTAGTTCGGGGGCTACTGGAGGCAGGAAAGCCACAGGAGACTCGAACTGGTGGAATGGCATAGCCCGCCTTTGAGAAAATGGGCTCTAAATGGCGCACGCCGTCTTGAAGCCACGCTTCACGGGTTGTATGTGGAATAGCGGAATGACTCATGATTAAAAATGAAAGGTGGGAGAATAAATTGGGGTATTCTAAAAGGGAAGCATTGATAGACCTGTGAGCATAAACGCATTTCTAAAAGAGGAGTTCATTCTTTGAAGAATCTAGCTAATCTCAGTGCCAGCCAAGCAGCCAAAGCACTTGCTCAACGGGAGATTAAGGCGGAGCACTTGCTGCTAGACTGTCTCAACCAAATTGGTATCCGTGAATCACAAGTGCATGCGTGGGTTAGTATTGGTAAAGAACATGCTATCCGCACCGCCCAAGAGCTTGACCGTGGGGCCGTGCAAGGAATACTCCATGGTTTGCCCATTGGAGTCAAAGATCTCTTTGACACGCATGACCTACCAACGAATTATGGCTCGCCCATTTACGGCAACAATCATCCGGTGTGTGATGCGGTCTCAGTATCGCTAATGCGCGAAGCGGGTGCCATCATTCTAGGTAAAACTGTAACAACAGAATTTGCGAGTTTTAAGCCTGGTCCAACGTGTAACCCCCGCAATTTGAATCACACCCCTGGAGGATCTTCGAGTGGCTCAGCAGCGGCCGTAGCGGACTGCATGATCCCACTCGCAACAGGCAGTCAAACTGCTGCATCGATAATTCGGCCGGCGAGTTATTGTGGTGTGGTTGGCTACAAACCCAGTTACGGCAAGATTAGTACTGGCGGGGTCAAGAGCTTATCGGTGTCTCTAGATACACTTGGTGCATTCGGCCGCACGGTTTCAGATGTAGCGCTCGCAGTTGCTGCGATGTCTGCCGATCATGATCTTGCCAAGATTGATCCACTCGAGCATAAGGTTCGCATTGGGATTTGTAAAACATCTGACTTTGCCATGGCCCAGCAAGAAACCATGGCCGCCCTTTCCTTAGCTAGTTTTGCTACCAAGCCCTTTGCAAAAGATGGTGTTCCTGAGATTACCCTACCGCCCTCTTGTGCAACTATAACTGAGATCCAAACAACGATTATGTTGTTTGAGATGGCCAAGAGTTTTACCTTTGAGAAACTCAATCATCTCGACCAAATTAGCACAATCCTTCAAACCATTATTCAACGCGGTGATCAGATTCAGTATCAGCAATACAGCGATGCCTTAAACCAAGCATGGCGAGCCGGCGCAGACCTCTGCCAAGCATTTGAGGATCAATTCGATATTCTGATTGCGCCCAGTGCTACTGGAGAAGCACCAAACACCCTAAATCAAACTGGGGATCCCATTTTTAGTCGCGGCTGGACCTTAATGGGTTTGCCCTGTATCAACTTAACTGTAACAACTGGCCCTCAGGGTTTACCGGTGGGCGTAACCTTGGTGGCTGGTCC
>RFQL01000012.1 GCA_009924985.1 Burkholderiaceae bacterium
CTTTGGGTAAAAAATCGACGACATATTCAGCGCCACGGTAGAGTTCTGTATGGCCTTTTTGGCGACCAAATCCTTTGACCTCAGTGACCGTTAAGCCTGTAACCCCAATTTCTGCCAAAGCCTCACGCACTTCGTCTAGTTTAAAGGGTTTGATGATGGATGTAATGAGTTTCATAAAGGCCTCCTATGGATCCAATCATACCCAAGGATTACGAATTCCGGGATATCCCTTTAAGCCCTAGAGTTTTGCTCCAGAAGTGATGGGGTAGCGCCAGTCCCGCCCAAAGGCTCTAGCGGTAATCCGAACGCCTGGCGGAGCCTGACGGCGTTTGTATTCATTGAGTTGGATTAAATGGGTTATTGTGAAAACCGCTGCAGACTGAAAGCCAGCAGCAATAATTTCAGCGCTCGATTGGTTTTGCTCCATATAGCGCATCAAGATGGCATCTAAGACCTCATACGGGGGCAGACTGTCTTGATCGGTCTGATTGGGGCGCAACTCTGCGGATGGAGCGCGGGTCAAAATACGCTCCGGAATGACCAGTTGGATTTGATTGCGGTGGTGACAGAGTTTGTACACCAAAGTCTTGGCGATGTCTTTGATGACCGCAAAGCCACCGGCCATATCTCCGTAGAGGGTGCAATAGCCAACGGCCATTTCACTTTTATTACCGGTCGTTAGTACGAGGCGTCCAGTCTTGTTCGAGAGGGCCATCAATAAAGTACCTCGTACCCGTGCCTGGATATTTTCCTCCGTCGCATCGGGTGTGCGATTAGCAAATTGCTCTTGTAAAACACCTTCGATTGCATCAACCGGCTGACTAATTGGGATCTCGTCGTATTGCACGCCTAAGTTCTTGGCGAGCTCGCGCGCATCGATCCAAGAAATCTCAGCTGTATAGGGTGAGGGCATCATCACCGCACGTACATGGTCAGCACCGAGAGCATCAACCGCAATGGCTAGTACTAAGGCTGAGTCAACCCCGCCCGATAAGCCAATGATGACCCCTGGGAATCGATTTTTACGAACGTAATCCCGCGTCCCCATGACTAAGGCTGAGTAGACCTGAGCTTCAAGAGCTAAAGGTGGAGTGATTTCACCGTGCAAGGGTTGACCATCTTGGATTGATAGAACAGTAAGCGCCTCTTTAAAATGAGGCATGGCCATCACTAATTCACCTTTGGAGTTCAGAGCACAAGAGCCGCCATCAAACACCAGTTCATCTTGACCGCCCACCATATTGAGATAGACAACTGCCAAACCAGTATCTTGGGTGCGTTCTTTGAGAACAGCTAAACGGGTATTGTCTTTTTCAAGATGATAGGGCGAGGCATTCATAACAAGTAAAAGTTCTGCCCCATTCGCTCTCGCATTCGCCGCTGGCTCTGCATGCCATATATCTTCACAGAGCAAGAGCCCCAGCTTTAGACCGTGATGGCTAAATACACAGGATGTATTGCCGGATACAAAGTAGCGTTTTTCATCAAACACTTCATTGTTTGGTAGAACTTGTTTGTAATATCGCGCAATCACCTTTCCATCTTCTAATACCGTGGCTGTGTTGTGTAATCCAACAGGATCTTGGCTTGGATGACCCACCACGACTGCTAGCCCCTCAAACACGGCTAAACGTTGACACAAATGATCTAGGACCTTCTGCGTATCAGCAATGAAGGCAGGGCGCAAAAGAAGATCTTCAGGCGGGTAGCCGGTGAGCGCTAGCTCAGGGGTTAATACGAGGGATGCACCTTGGGTATGAGCAGCGTGTGCTGCTTGATAAATTTGCTCCGCATTGCCGATGCAATCACCCAAGAGAGGGTTGATTTGTGCTAAAGCAACGCGGATCGGATTGCTCATCTGGATTACTTTATCGCGGGGTTACTGAACATCGTTATTATTTTTCTTTCTGATAGCGCGCAATTCCATCAAGGATCTCTTGTTGGGCATCGGCAATCGATCCCCATCCTTTGATCTTGACCCATTTACCTTGTTCAAGGTCTTTGTAATGTTCAAAAAAATGCTGGATCTGATGAAGACGCATCTGATTGATATCGTCGGAGCTTTCCCAGTGACTGTAGATCGATAGGATGCGATCTTCTGGGACGGCTAATAGTTTGGCATCATCACCCGCCTCATCTTGCATTTGTAATACGCCAAGGGCGCGACAACTAACCACCACTCCGGGGATTAGAGGAAAGGGTGTAATGACCAAAACATCCACGGGGTCACCATCGCCAGCAATGGTTTTGGGGATATAGCCATAGTTACAGGGATAGTGCATGGCTGTACCCATAAAACGGTCTACAAAGATTGCCCCCGTTTCTTTATCGACCTCGTATTTGATGGGGTCGGCATTCATTGGGATTTCAATAATGACGTTAAAGTTCTCAGGAACCTTTTTACCGGGGGTGACATTGTCAAGACTCATACATGCTCCAAATTAAATCAAATAAACCAGCTTGCTCAGTAATAACCCTGATCTTAGCAAAGCAGGAAAGATCAAAATCTGTTGGATACTTTGAGGGCTAAATGAAGTCCTATTTTAAGGCTTTCAGCCTTGGACTATGATTTGGTCTAAATAGTAGTACAAGATGAATTTCATTAAGGGAGTTATGCAGCATGATTAATGTCACATACGGGTTGTACTTTGCATTGATCTGTGGGGTACTGGCAGTGATCTACGGGTTTGTAATGCGAACCTGGATCCTTAAGCAAGATACTGGCAACGCCAAAATGATGGAAATTGCTGAGGCAATTCAACAAGGTGCAGCCGCTTACCTGTCACGGCAATATAAAACTATAGCGATCGTTGGGGTGGTTTTAACCATTCTGATTGCGATCTTTCTGGATCTCGCCACGGCTGTTGGCTTTGTCATTGGCGCCGTACTATCGGGTGCTTGCGGTTTTATTGGTATGAACGTCTCTGTGCGGGCCAACGTTCGAACCGCACAAGCCGCAACGGTTGGCATGAATGAAGCCCTAAACGTCGCCTTTAAAGGCGGTGCGATTACTGGCATGCTAGTGGTTGGGCTTGGGCTCTTGGGAGTTGGACTTTTCTTCATGCTCTTGGTGTCGATGGATAGCGGCCAAGATTTGTCAGACGTCTTACACCCCTTAATCGGTTTAGCGTTTGGTTCTTCATTGATCTCGATTTTTGCGCGTCTAGGCGGTGGTATTTTTACTAAAGGGGCAGACGTTGGTGCCGACCTCGTTGGTAAGGTCGAAGCTGGTATTCCAGAGGATGATCCCCGCAATCCAGCCGTGATTGCGGATAACGTTGGTGACAACGTTGGTGATTGCGCCGGTATGGCAGCAGACCTATTCGAGACCTATGCAGTGACATTAATTGCGACCATGGTCTTGGGTGCTTTGATGGTCGTGGGTGCACCAGTGGCCGCAGTCATTTACCCGCTTGTATTAGGCGGCATCTCGATTATTGCTTCTATCATCGGCTGTTCTTTTGTAAAAGCATCCCCAGGTATGAAAAACGTCATGCCTGCCCTCTACAAGGGGCTGATTATTTCTGGGGTGATCTCTTTAATTGGTTTCTACTTCGCCACCAATTTAATTGTTCCAGATGATGCGCTTGGTATTCAAGGAAGTCAGTGGCGTTTGTTCGCTTCCTCTATTGTTGGCTTACTCTTAACCGCGGGTTTAGTTTGGATCACCGAGTACTACACCGGCACAGATTACAAGCCTGTCAAGCATATTGCCGAAGCCTCTACCAAGGGTCACGGCACTAATATCATTGCAGGCTTAGGTGTATCGATGCGCTCAACTGCGTATCCAGTCATCTTTGTCTGTATTGCAATCTACGCATCCTATTACTTAGCTGGTTTATATGGTATTGCGATTGCTGCGACCGCCATGCTCTCGTTAGCGGGCATTGTGGTGGCGCTTGATGCATACGGCCCGATCACTGATAATGCTGGCGGTATTGCCGAGATGGCTGGCATGCCAGACTCGGTACGCGATATTACGGATCCATTAGATGCGGTGGGTAATACCACCAAGGCGGTGACCAAAGGCTACGCGATTGGTTCAGCCGGCCTCGCGTCCTTAGTGCTCTTTGCGGACTACACCCATGCCTTAGAGAAAATTGGCCAACAGGTAACATTCGATCTCTCCAACCATATGGTCATCATTGGCCTGTTTATTGGCGGCTTGATTCCTTATTTGTTCGGTGCGATGGCCATGGAGGCAGTTGGACGTTGTGCGGGTGCTGTGGTGGAAGAAGTACGTCGCCAATTTAGAGAAATCCCCGGCATTATGGAAGGAACTGCAAAACCAGAATACGGCAAGGCAGTCGATATGCTTACCTCGGCGGCAATTAAAGAGATGATCATCCCATCGCTCTTGCCAGTGGTTGTTCCAATCTTGGTCGGCTTGTTCTTAGGACCGGCAGCTCTCGGCGGTTTACTGATGGGCACCATCATTACCGGACTCTTTGTGGCGATCTCAATGTGTACCGGTGGCGGTGCTTGGGACAATGCCAAGAAGTACATTGAGGAAGGTAATCATGGCGGTAAAGGATCTGAGGCTCATAAAGCCGCAGTGACCGGCGATACCGTCGGCGATCCATACAAAGACACCGCAGGACCTGCAGTGAACCCACTGATCAAAATCATTAATATCGTGGCGCTTCTCATCGTGCCTCTGTTGCCCGTGATGCGATAACGAAGTTCCCAGATGGCAAAACGCCCAGCAGCGCTGGGCGTTTTTTATTGGGTCAGTCGCTTTTTACTATTCCAATGCCTCTAAATAACGCTGAGCATCCAGAGCCGCCATGCATCCTGTCCCAGCGCTGGTAATTGCTTGGCGATAGATATGATCTTGTACATCTCCGGCAGCAAAGACCCCAGGAATGTTGGTGGCAGTTGCATTGCCCTCAAGACCGGAATACGTTTTGATGTACCCATTGCTCATATCGAGCTGACCTGTAAATAAATCCGTATTGGGTTTATGGCCAATTGCAATGAATGCCCCGGAGGCCGCAATATCTTCTTTGGAGCCATCTTGCCGCTTAATGCGTACACCAGTCACACCTTTTTCATCGCCCAAGACTTCATCAAGGGTTGCGTTGAGTTTGAGAATGACCTTACCCTCAGCTACCTTGACCATTAAGCGATCATTCAAGATGGGCTCTGCTCTAAATTTATCTCGACGATGAATGACAGTAACTGTCTTCGCAATGCCGGTGAGATAGAGTGCTTCTTCTACCGCCGTGTTACCACCACCGACAACGCAGACATCTTGACCTTTGTAGAAAAAGCCATCACAGGTCGCACAACCGGATACACCCCGACCCATAAAAGCTTCTTCGCTCGGTAAGCCCAAATATTGTGCAGAGGCTCCCGTGGAGATAATTAACGCGTCGCACGTGTACGTGCCTGAGTCACCCACCAGACGAATGGGTTTCTCGGTGAGTGCAGCCGTATGAATATGATCAAAAATAATCTCGGTATTGAAATGCTCAGCATGCTTTAGAAACCGCTCCATGAGTTCGGGACCTTGAACTCCATTGGGGTCCGCTGGCCAGTTCTCAACATCGGTTGTGGTCATTAACTGACCGCCTTGGGCCAGACCTGTAATGAGGGTGGGTTTCAGGTTGGCGCGGGCAGCATACACGGCAGCGGTATAGCCAGCAGGGCCTGAGCCCAGAATTAAAACTTTGGAGTGTTTGGTAGAGATTGTCATAGGTAAATTATAGAGTTCTATCGCCACACCTTGTTTACAATCGAAAAACATGGCACGTAGCTCCTACCCACAAACCAAAAATCCCATACCCCCTCAGGGCGGGACCGGAAAGATGGCGCGTTTATTAGCCGAGGTGCGGTGGTTGCTTTTACTCGCAATTTGCCTAGGACTCTTTGCAGTCTTGATAACTTACACCAAATCGGATCCCGCTTGGTCGCACGCAAGTTTTGAGGTTCCCAAAAATATTGGGGGGCGAATGGGAGCTTGGGCTGCTGACTTAATGTTCTATATCTTTGGGGTTTCAGCCTTTTGGTGGGTGATTTTATTTGCCCGTCGCGTTGTAACGCAATGGCGAGAGTTATGGAGTGTGCCGCTACCTCTAGATCCCAGTGTCAAGCCAGAATCCGTTTGGACCCGCTGGCTAGGATTTGGTTTAACGTTAGCCTGCAGTATGGGGCTGGAGTCGATCCGTTTGCATTCGCTGCAATGGGAGCTTCCAAGGCCTCCTGGCGGTATTTTGGGTGAAGTAATTGGTGACCCGTTGCAAATGGCCTTCGGCTTTACTGGTTCGACCCTTATTCTTCTATTTGGTTTAGCAGTTGGCCTATCTCTCTTTTTGCATTTCTCGTGGTTAAGTCTTTCAGAGCAAGTGGGGCGCTATATCGAGTTAGGGCTGCGGCGTTTGCGGGAGAAACGCGAGAAGCAAGAAGACCTCAAAATTGGTGAGCAGGCAGCCGTCGAGCGGGTAGAGCATGTCGAAGAAGTGCGTATTCGCGAGGAGATCGCGCCAAAAGTACAAATCTTTAATCAACCCCTCAAGATCGTGAAGAGCGAGCGAGTCGAGCGCGAGAAGCAGCAACCTCTCTTTGTCGAGATCCCTGATTCTGAGTTGCCACCCCTCTCTTTATTGGACTCTGTGCCAGAGGCAAAAGAAACCATTTCAGCCGAGACCTTAGAGTTCACTTCACGTTTGATTGAGCGCAAGCTCGACGACTTTGGTGTGCAAGCCAAAGTCATTGCAGCCTATCCAGGCCCCGTCGTGACCCGCTATGAGATCGAGCCTGCGGTCGGAGTAAAAGGTAGTCAGATTGTTAACCTCTCGCGCGATTTATCACGCTCACTCGGCGTGGTGAGCTTACGGGTTGTTGAAACTATTCCTGGTAAAACGTGTATGGCCTTGGAATTGCCCAACCCAACCCGTCAGTCGGTTTACCTCTCAGAGATCTTAAGTTCGCAGGTCTATAACGACAATCACTCACTGCTCACGCTCGCCTTAGGGAAGGATATTTCAGGTAGTCCTACGGTGGCAGATTTAGCCAAAATGCCGCACTGCTTAGTCGCCGGTACAACTGGTGCCGGCAAGTCGGTCGGTATTAATGCCATGATTTTGTCGATCCTCTTTAAAGCGAAGCCTGATGAGGTACGTCTCATCATGATTGATCCCAAGATGCTGGAGATGTCGGTCTATGAGAAGGTGCCGCATTTATTGTGTCCCGTAGTGACTGATATGAAGCAGGCCTATAACGCACTTAATTGGGCAGTCAATGAGATGGAGCGGCGCTACAAACTGATGAGCAGGTTTGGGGTGCGTAACTTAGCCGGCTTTAATAAAAAGATTATGGATGCCGAGGCTAAGGGCGAGAAACTCACCAACCCATTTAGCCTCACGCCTGAAGACCCAGAACCCATTTATAAAGCACCAGTTATTGTGGTGATCATTGATGAGCTGGCTGACCTAATGATGGTCTCGGGTAAGAAGATTGAAGAGCTGATTGCGCGGATTGCCCAAAAAGCGCGCGCAGCTGGTATTCATTTAGTACTCGCAACACAACGCCCCAGTGTGGATGTAATTACTGGCCTCATTAAGGCCAATATCCCAACGCGTATCTCGTTTCAGGTGAGCAGCAAGATCGATAGTCGCACTATTTTGGATCAGCAAGGTGCCGAAGCTTTATTGGGAATGGGCGATATGTTATATATGCCACCAGGTACTGGCTTGCCCATTCGGGTACATGGTGCTTTTGTTTCTGATGATGAAGTCCATCGTGTGGTGTCATGGCTTAAAGAAAAGGGCGAGGCAAACTATATTGACGGTGTTCTAGAGGGTGCGGACGAGTCCACCATGGATGCTCTCAATGGCGGCGGCAATGGTAGCGGTGAAGCTGATGCGCTGTATGATCAGGCAGTCGCTATCGTCTTGGAAAATAAACGCGCTTCAATTTCACTCGTGCAACGTCATTTACGGATTGGTTATAACCGTGCAGCTCGCTTACTCGAGGATATGGAGAAAGCTGGCCTAGTCTCGAAGATGGGCGGTAATGGTAATCGTGAGATTTTGGTATCGCGCCCCACTGAGTAGTTTCTGATTAATTAACACTTATTCTTGTCCGTATATTTTCTGTGAAGTTTATTAACTATTTCCTTGTTTTCTGCCTGAGCGCATTTAGTTCGGTCGCACTCTCTCAAGATAGTCGCCCGAATGGCGTCGAACAGTTACGTCAATTTGTGAAGACCGTGCAATCTGCGCAAGGTCAGTTTGCGCAGCAGCAGATACGAACTCCAAAGCCTAATGAGTCACAAGATAAACTAAAGTTGATCCGCCAAACCTCGGGCCAATTTATTTTTCAAAGACCTGGTAAGTTCGTTTGGGACACGCAAAAGCCCTACGAGCAAAAACTAATTGCTGATGGTAAACAGCTCTTGATGTGGGATAAGGATCTTAACCAACTCACGATTCGGTCGGCTAATCAGGCCTTGGCAGCATCGCCGGCTGCCATTTTATTTGGTGAAAGTGCGCTCGATGCACAATTTGAGCTTGAGGATGGAGGAAGCAAAACCGATCTACAGTGGGTGAATCTTCAGCCCAAGGTAAAAACTGGACAGGGTGATTTACCTTATACCAAGATTGCTATTGGGATGGCTGCAGGTTTACCAAAAGCCTTGGAGTTAACCGATGGCTTTGGTAGTGTTGTCCTGGTGGTTTTTAATCAGATGCAAATCAACCCCAAGATTGAACCTAGCCGTTTTCAGTTCAAAGCCCCACCAGGGGCAGAGGTCTTACGACTAAACTAATGGTTTAGATCAATAAGGAATACCATGCTGGATCCCCAATTGTTACGTAAGGACTTAGAGAGTGTCAAAACCCGCTTAGCAACGCGTAAGTTTGAGCTTGATACTGCTTTATTTATGCAACTCGAGACCGAACGTAAGGAGTTGCAAGGGCGTACAGAAGAGTTGCAGGCTAAGCGTAACCAACTTGCTAAAGCCATTGGCATGAAAAAAGGTAAAGGTGAAAATGCTGATGCCGAGTTAACTGAATCAACTGGCGTCAATAAAGAGTTAGAAGGAAGCGCAAC
Organism: Burkholderiaceae bacterium; assembly: GCA_009924985.1. Taxonomy (GTDB): domain Bacteria; phylum Pseudomonadota; class Gammaproteobacteria; order Burkholderiales; family Burkholderiaceae; genus Polynucleobacter. The sequence continues at coordinate 9,055 of RFQL01000012.1, forward strand.
ACGCTTAAATGCCTTACAAGGGCAAATTCAGGACTTTGTCCTGGGTATCCCAAACCTTCCTGATGACAGTGTTCCGGCGGGTAAAACCGCGGATGAGAACAAAGAAATTAAAGTGTGGGGTAAGCCAACGCACTTTGAATTCACGCCGAAGGATCACGTTGATTTAGGAACCCCAATTGGCCTCGATTTTGACTCTGCTACCAAAATTAGTGGGGCGCGCTTTGTGGTTCTCAAAGGGAATGCTGCTAAATTGCATCGTGCTTTGGCACAGTTTATGTTGGATATACATACTGTCCAGCACGGCTATCAAGAGATCTATGCACCTTATATTGTTAACGCAGACTCCATGCATGGTACTGGACAGTTACCGAAGTTTGAGGCGGATCTTTTTAAGGTCCCAAGGAAGATGGGTGGTGAGCACCCCGATGATGGTGGTGAGCGTATCGAGAACTTCTACCTTATTCCTACAGCCGAAGTGCCAGTTACCAATCTGGTGCGTAATGAAATTATCAATGCAGACCACCTCCCCCTGAAATACGTGGCGCATACTCCTTGTTTTCGTTCTGAGGCAGGCAGTTATGGGCGTGATGTACGGGGCATGATCCGGCAACACCAGTTTGATAAGGTGGAGTTAGTGCACATCAGCAAACCCGAGAACTCGATGCAGGCACTCGAAGAGCTGACTGCTCACGCCGAGAAAATCTTGGAGCTTCTTGAGCTTCCTTATCGCAGAATGCTCTTGTGCACCGGTGACATGGGATTTGGTAGTACCAAAACCTATGACCTTGAAGTTTGGATCCCCTCGCAAAATGCCTATCGAGAGATCAGCTCCTGTTCCAATATGGGTGATTTCCAAGCCAGACGTATGCAAGCCCGCTATAAAGTTGGACAGAATAAGCCGGAGCTCTTACATACCCTAAATGGTTCAGGCCTTGCCGTAGGAAGAACTGGCGTCGCTATTTTGGAAAACTTTCAACAAGCAGATGGTAGCATCAAGATCCCCAAGGCGCTACAGCCCTATATGGGCGGCTTAGAGGTGATTCGATCGCTATAATCGTTTCAATCGAGTGGAGAGGTGGCAGAGTGGTCGAATGTACCTGACTCGAAATCAGGCGTAGGTGCAAGCCTACCGTGGGTTCGAATCCCACCCTCTCCGCCATATTGCCAAGCAAAAAGAGACTTCGCAGCTTTTTTCTTTTTGTTACCTCAAATATTCCCTCTTTAAGGTTATGCAATTACATCGTGACAAGCCATTGTGGTCGTATCAATATGCGAGTCAGCAAGATACTGGTGCAGCATTTAAGATTACTTTTACAGCTTCGAACTAAATGCACTCTTTGTTTAGTTAATTCATTTTTTTGTATCGTGTTATCCCGCTGAGCGATTCTTCAGACTCAAAATCTGCTTTAAAGATACTATTTTTATCAAACAGATAGGATCGATAAATGCCAGAACTCCAACTCATTTTTAAACGAATGATTCGATACGAGCCATCACTTAAATCATCCAAAATCTTGTTAGATTGCTCAATCTTATTCATTTGCTCATCGCTAGGATTGATGATGCCTTTAGTATATTTCTCAAAGTTGCTTAATAAATTCGCTTTACTAACAGTCTTGCTGTAATAAAAAATCGGCTCCATAGGGTTCTCGGATGGTTCGCTACCAAGCCATCTAAAGGGCAATTCAGTTTTTGTTTCTAAATTAGTGATCACGAAGGAATCTTCAGTGATCTGGATTTGTGTATTGCCATCAACCCATTTCCCAAGCCACCGTTTATTAAGAGGCTCTGAAACCACTAATGGTTGTTTAGCAACCATAACAGCAGGGCCGCTACTTGCTTCATTGGCTTGAGGCTTGATGGTGGGTTCGATTGTTTCCTCTTGATTTTGCTTGACGTAATAAATTGCAGCTCCAACTAACCCTATTACTACCAAAACAAGTGCAATGAGGCGATGATTTGTGTCTGCCGATTTTGGTGCTGGGCTTCGAGAAATATTCGATTTCTCTACTGCGATGGGTTTTGAAATATGTGCAGCAGGGGGTGGAGGAGAAAAAGGCGGCGGAGTGGTGGTTGATCCAGTGGAGGCTGGAACTGTTGGGGCGGAAAAGCTTGCTTGTGAAGGCGTTACTATAGGTTCGGTGCGGTTTAGTATCGCGTTCTCATTCGGGCGGCTAAAGCTAGTTGGCGGGGCTGTTAAATGGGGTTTGGTGCGAACCCCATTGGCCTCGGTATTGGTATTAGAGCTAGCCCCTTTATAAAAGGCGCCAAAACCTATTAATCCAAGACTGGCAATCGATTGTGCAATCAGACCCAAAAATAGGGGATCTCCCTCAGCAAGAGCGTCAGGGGGATTATTTTTAGCAAAGTTGACCCATTCATGGATCAAATAAATAGCCCAATTAATACCGCTAATAATGGAACCAGCTTTTAATAATTTTACGAATTCCATACGATTGACCTCGATCTAAGGATGTTGCTTGGTTTTAGCACGTATTTGAAGCTAGACTGGGTAATAATAACAAATAGCAAATTTACCCTTTTTAATAAATTCCATTTTTAATCCTTGCCTAATCACTTTGGTGGGATAAACCACCCGATGATGGTTTAATTTGAACACGGTATGAATAAAGCGATCCCCAAAACAATTATCAAAGAACTCCAGGAGTCGCAATGCATGTTCTTTTGGTCCAAGAAATGGACTTTCCCTGACTCCTTGATTGAGTCTAATGAGGCTTGGGCAATCACCAAACAAGTTTATTTCAGAAATGTTCGCAAGCATCGTGCGTTGGCATTTGCATTGCCATACATCGTGATTGAAATTCCTCTTGCGAAGGATAAAAATAGGGTACGTATTTTATTAAGCTATGCAGCAGATATCACCCTAATGATTGGGGCGATGGACCATTTTATTAAGGTCGAAAAAGGAATTAATGCATGGCTTGAAAAACCTGATTGCGCCTGGAACCGCGATGTCATCACCTCGGTATGTAAACGCATTATCAATGTCGATACGATTGCAGGCGATATTGTTTTACTTCGTTATCACGAGCCTTATCATAAGAAATTAGCGGGTAAGTGGGAAGTATTGGAGTAGGCTGTTTGGCCCTCCTGTTTAATCAAGCCTTACCGGTTGATCATGAAAGCCTCAAAGAGTATTGCCTGAATCGGTAAATCGTCTGTCGTAATCTCAAAGGGTAGGGAGGCTATTTGAGCATCATCACTCGATTTGCTTATTGCTGGGTTAAATTGGTTTTTGTACAACGTGGTTAATTCAGGGTCTAGAAGGTCATTCGCAAAGAGTAAGACTTGCTGCGTAAATGCATTTCTTCCAAAGGCTGAGCGTAAGTCTTGGGCAGGAACAGAAGAAAGCAGGGTATTAGTTTTGTGTTCGATGAGCGGTAATATACTTTTTACGGAGCTCGCAACCGAGCTATTCTGAACTTTTAAAACAATCTCAGCAGTCACATAGGTTCGGAACTTGCCATCATTTACATTCACTTGGATTCGGTTGTAATGATTACTGGTTAATTTAACGTAATGATTATCAAGCGGATTTTTTTCACGATACACACGTGCTTTTATGATTTTGTTTTCAAGTTTGTTGGCCTCTATTTCAGCGAGCTCTTTTTCATACGCATACTGTTGATAATAGAAAAATCCACCAACGGAAAGGATCAGCAGTAAGACCGCAGAAATTACTATCAGGATCTTTTTGTTAATCTTTGAGGGTGTTAGCTTAGGCATCGTCTTGAGGGGCGTGATTATGCTTGGAGTGGTCAGAAAAGCTCATTCTACTGGCTTTAAAGCTTTCTTCAATTCTTGCGCAGATGTGCCGGGGGTATGCGTAAAAGCTCACGGTATTTGGCAACTGTTCTGCGGGCAACCACAAACCCCTGACTAGCCAGTAAATTAGTGATCTGATTATCAGAAATTGGTTTTTTAGGAGCCTCGTCTAAGATAATCTGCTTAATCAGGGATTGAACTGCAGTGGCTGATACCGCTTGACCCTTTTCAGAATTGAGTTGTGCACTAAAAAAATACTTGAACTCAAAGATGCCAGCAGGACAGGCTAGGTATTTGTTATTCGTGACGCGTGAGATGGTCGATTCATGCATACCAATGGCAGCTGCTATTTCTCGTAGAACAAGGGGTCTCATGGCGATATTGCCTTGGTGAAAGAAATTTTGTTGGCGCTCGACGATGGCCTCAGCAACCTTCAAAATCGTTTCCTCACGCTGTTCAATATTCTTAATGAGCCAACGGGCTTCTAGCATTTTTTGGTGAAGTGCTAAATTATTTTTCTTCGCATTATTTTCTTTCAGAATGCGACTGTATTCTTGATTGAGGGTCAGACGGGGCTTGATCGCTTGATTGGAGTGCACCACCCACTTACCCTTAGGATTAAGCTTAATAAATACATCAGGACTAATCCATTGCTCAATATTGGCATCAAATTGTTCGCCCGGATTATGTTGCAGTGTTTTGATATGAGCCACTGCCTCCATGATTTTGGCTTCGGGTTGTTTAAAGATCTGCCGTAATTTGCCCCAATCTTTTTGCGCAATCTTACTAAGGTGGTGCTGGGCTAAGTTCAGTGCCAGCTGTAATTTTTCAGAGTTGTTAGTATCAAACTGTATTTGCCGTTGTATTTGTAGGCAAAGACATTCAGCGAGAGAATGCGCACCAATGCCAGCTGGATCTAATGTTTGAAGCTCTGTCAGCGCAGCTTTTAGTTGAGTCAAGGCCATTGCTTTTGTGATCTTTAGCTCTAAATGAATCTCGCTAGCCAAGTCTTCTAGAGTCTCGGGTAAATAACCGCGGTCATCGAGGCAGCCCGCTAGATAAATCACCAATTGTTTGACCTGCGTTTCGATATGTAATGACTGAATCTGCTCCTCTAGATAATTGAGAAGAGATTTCACTTGGGCTTGTTGTTCATGCCGGGTATCCCAATCTTCGTCGTCATCGCGCGATGGGGCGCTCGATGCCCAATTGGCCTGAATCATGTCTATTTTTTCATGGGGCTCTGCATCCTCTTTTAATTGATCAGGCGGAGAGTATTCCAGCATCGGATTTTCTTCTGCAGCCTTAGCGAGTTCTTCTTCGAGTTCTGCAGAGGAGATTTGAAGCAGTTGAATCGATCGCTGCAGCTGCGGGGTGAGCGCAAGATGCTGGCCAAACTGGGTTTTCAGGGCGATCTTCATGGATTTATTCTAGAAGAAAGCGGATGGGCATTACGACATCAATGCCCAAAAAGGAGGAATGAATGCAAGACCTACTTCGGGTGAGGTATCTTTCAGAGGGATGAGGGAGCAATTGAGCACATTGCAATCCCAAACACTTAATACGAGGGCTTGCTAATGACCTTAAGGTCGCCGGTTAAGTGAGCGCCTTTTTCAACACTAATCTGTGCATATTCGATCGTGCCGGTAATCTTGCCTGTTGCGTACACCGTTAAATGATCGGTGACGGAGAGTCCTTGCGTGATTTCACCGCGAACCTCGACGGTCTCGGCATTCACCTTACCGTTAATCACCCCAGAGGAATCTACCAATACCTGTTTAGTGGTTAACTCACCCTCCACAAGCCCTGCGATGGCAGCCATGTCTGGAACATCAAAAGTACCTTTAATGATAACGCCCTCGCCAACGTAGAGGGAGCCCGGTTTGATATCAGCCATTTTTTGCCCTTTTAAGCAATTTGTAAGAATGTTACGATTCTACAAAATTATTGGAAGGTAAATCAATTACTTAGTGATTAATCTGCAAATTAGGTTTACTTCTCTTGGCGCATGATCAAAACCTTCAAACAGCTAATTAAGTGAACGTTTACTAACTTTTATAATTGATCACTAGCGCACACCTAATAAGCTATATTTAATGTAAATCATTGTTTTAATTGAGTTTTTAAAAGAAGTTTGCCAATTAACTAACATTCGGTCAGGATATAGCCGTAATCTATACTTACCAGGGCACAACAGGTAAACATTATGGCAACCCATTTCATTACAGAATCGCGCATCCGCAGCCAACGCTTTTATACAGTCATGCGTGAAAGCAAAATCAAGTTTTATACAACCAGCGTGGCTGCAGCCCGGTATTGGATCAGAAACTGCTCTGAGGCGCCTCCTATAGCGCTTAATGCGGAGATGGCAGCGGAAGTAAGTGCTAAAGCTAGCCCCACCGAAAATGCGCTCACAGCCAACCAGGATCCGCAAACTAAGCCGGCAGAAGAGCCTCCTGCGGCCAAAGTCTAGTTAGCGAATATTTAGCTGAGTTCTCGTTATTTACTGAGACTTAGGATAGGCCGTGTTCTTTTGAACATCGTCGGCATTCCAAGATTTTGTCATGTCACCGGTTGGCCCAAAGAGGGTCAAAAATAGCAAGATCCCAATTACCCCAAGAGCAACGGCCAGAATGAGGATCAGGTTTTTGCTCTTCTTTTCATCATCGCTTTTGATGGTGATGGGTCGAGCTGGGGGATTAAATTTTTCAGGAAAAGCAGATTCAATCGCCGTATTTGCCTTTTTGACATGCGAGTAAATCAGGGCCTCGTCCTTTTCCTCCTCGATCGCGCGCAAAGCCTCCAGATAGGAGCGATAAGCAGATTCAATCAGTTTGGCCGTGAGCAGGTACTGCTCATGCCTGGAAAAATGTTCGGGTTTCATGGGGATGAACTTATAATTCCTTTAAGCTAAATGCCATCCGGGCGCCATACCGAATTGCTTAAACGGTACCAGAGTGGCTGATCATCACTATTGTATGTTAATCAAAAAAAACCATATCTTCCCAAAAATTTACCAAGCAAGTGCTCAGAGCTTTCATCTTGCCCCAGCAGGCTTGGTGATCGCTCAGTTCTTATGCGGCCTATTGATGTGGGCGGGGACAGTCCAGGCCCAACCGATGATGGCTGACCTCAAGCCCATTTTGGATACTAAAAGTCAGAGTATTTATATGTACCAAAGTTCAATCAAAAATTTACCGCCAGACTGGAAAAAGGTTTGGGTTCTAACCAATTTTTACCAAGATCCGAGCCAGGCAGCATTAACCATACTTTCAACTCGCCGAAACATTCTGTTTGACTGCCGTAAAAATCGGTTTTCGACTTTAGCCTTGATTAAATATGGCCAAGTAAATGCGTTGGGCAAACCTGTTTTGCAAACTGACTCTGGATTTGATCTAAAAGAACGGGAGATTCCTGAGGGATCCGCTATGGAAATCATTAAAGGCCTAGTGTGTTCATAATAGAGGTCTGAATTACGCAAAGAAACCAATGAAATTTACGATTAGCCCTCCCGAGACTCCAAGCGTCATCGATCCATCTTGGAAGATCGAAGCCCGTTTTGTTGGCAAGACGATTGAGCGAGAATCAGAGCGCAATCCCTTTGGGGGGTTATATCCGCTCGGAGGCGAAGGCGCTGGCGTACCCGTGGAGGTCTTAAGTATTGATCCAGCTCAGGGCTTGCTGCTCACGTTGCATGGCGGCAGTGCTGCAGAGTTATTGGGCAATGACCATATTGCGGTCTTGTGTGGCCCTAATGGCAAGATGCAGTTTATGACCCGTATTCTAAAGATTAATGAAAAAGGGGAATTAATCGGCTCTATGCCAACAGACTTGATTCTTATTCAGCGCCGTAAACAATTTAGAACGCTTGGCCCGATGGATGAAGACCTTAACTTTGTCTTGAGCTTAGGCGCAGGTCAGGAGTTATTGACCAAAGTAGTGGATATTAGTGCGCAAGGGATTCAGCTCGATATTCGCTTAGATGCAACCCAAGTTGATATTGGACGGTATTGGCATGGTGGTTTTTTTGAGCGTTTGAAATCGCGTTCAGGCCCCATTGATTTAATTATCCGTAATAACCGCCCAGGTATCGCCATGGACAGAGTGCGGGTTGGCTGTGAACTCTACGAACCCAATGCTAAGGTCTTAAAAGAAATGGAAAGCACCCGAAGTGCGATTGAGAACGCGCGGGTCGCATCAAAACTCAATCGCTGGTATCTTAGCGCTTCTTGGTACGATTAAGTCCGATTCAGATTATGGCTGCGGCCACTCAACTCCAGCTTCATACCCTTAGTCAAGATGAAATTGAGAATCTCGTCTTTATCGATTCGCTTTGCAAGTTACCCAATCGCCGTTTTTTAGAGCAGCGCATCCCTGAGTTACTTAGTAGCCTAGAAGGGGCGGCCCTGTTTTGCTTTATAGACATTGATCACTTCAAACAAGCTAATCAAACAGGGCATGCATTTGGTGACGCATTACTAGCTGCTTTCTCTCAGCGCTTACTATCGGTCTTGCGTGCCGCTGATGTCATTGCACGCTTTGGGGGCGATGAGTTTGTTTTGATAGTACGTGGACTTCATCCTGAATCCTTATCAAGCCAAGGGACTGTTATTTGTGAGCGCTTACTTGAGCAAATGCGCAAGCCCTTTCAAATCCAGCAAACGCAGTATCAAGTGACAATGAGCATCGGTTGTTGCCCTATTTACTTGCCTAGTACACAAAACCTAGACGGATGGATTACAAAAGCAGACTTAGCTTTAAGAGAGGCTAAGTTACAAGGGGGTAACAGGCTGGTGATGCAAGCGGCACAGAGTGTGATGTCTCATCCATCCCATTCGATAGCCAGTTCAGCGCAAGCTGCCCTGCAAAAAGATGCTCAGGGGAGTGCGCTGGGAGCAGAAATTATGTTGCCATATGATCTAAGCCATTTAGATCACTGGTTTACTTATCTTGAGGTATTGCGCAAACGCTTTCAAACCAATTTGGAAGATCAGCAAAATAATTTTTGGTTGTCGATTGACCTGCCATTGTCTTTATCCCTCAATCATCCTCGCTTTAGCCAAGCCCTTTTACAAGGGCTCCATCAGTTTACGAGCATGCAACGTCTTGACCCTAAGGTAATCTGTCTGGAAATCGATGAGCATTGGCTTTTACAAAGCACTGCTCTTGTAGGAGATTTATTGACTCAGATTAGGGCCGCCAATTATGTGCTTTGCTTGGATCACTATGGTCGTGCTCAGTCTCGACTGCATAGTCAGAGCCAATATGCCTTTGATCGTGTCAAGATCGCTGCAAGCTTGTGTGAACAGCTGACTCATCAGCCAAATGCGCACCAGTCTCAGGCTAGTACCCAAATTCGTGCAATTTTGGCAGTTGCCCAAGCATTAGGACAGACCCCCATAGCACTATTGCCAGCGATGCAGCGGCCTTCTCTAGAGTTGCTGCAAGCCCTTCCTTGCCCCTACCATCAGGAGTCTTTTACAGAAGGCTAGGGCCTATTGTCAGGCCTTCATGCCACCCCTAAATGGGCAGTCTAGAATAGGGCAATGGAGCATGGATAATCCATGGGGCATTCGTTAAACTAAAGGTTTTGGTAGTGAATATATGTTGGCATTCTTTCAAAATATGACCGTGGGAAAGTGGATCGTGGTGGTTTGTGCCATCCTTTTTTGCTTTGTTACCATCATTTTTTTAAGAGACTTGCTAACTAAGAAAAAAGAAGAGCCAAAGCCGATCTCACCCGAAGAGAGTGAAAAAGCAAAATTAGAACCGGTTTTGCTGGGTAGCTTGCAAAAAACACATCAGCTAGAAGATGTGATTAATCAAAAAATAACAAGTATGAAGTTAGATCTGATGGCTGAGCGCCTCAGAATTACCTCAACGGCCGAGGTTCTCAAAAATCTAGCTGTAGAGAAACATTTTCCGGAGACCTTGTACCAAATTTATTTTGAGACCCGGGCGTTTCCTAAAAAGTCCCCTGAGGCACAAGAAACCGATTTAGAGTGGCATCGCCAGGCAGGCATAACGGACTTATCGGTCGAGCCGATTGTGGCGGAGGATGGCATTCTGATTCGCTTTACTCTGCAAGAGCATCAGTATGTATTGGCGGCGATTCATCATCGGTTTGCCAGAACCTATTTTGTGGAGCTCACCCTAAAAGATTCTGATGACGTGAAATTATTGGTTGCTCGGGTCAAGGCCAATGAATCAACCGGTCGCGAGATCCTTGAAAAAGCAGTCATCGAGATGCGCTCAGGTGATTGGATTGATGATCTTGCTAGCTGTCGTTTACTGATGGACAAACGCAAAACGGAGGTACAGCTCTTGGCCGAACACCGCGAAGTCGAGACCCTCAAGAGCCGTTTCATTCTGAATCAAGCGATTCGTAAAAAATAAGCAAAGATTACTTCACGTATGCCTAATGAATCGAAGCGGTCTATCCATGGTTGGTTTTTGAGCTTTGCCAGCATCTTGCTCGTCATTGCTCTTGGCGTTTTATTTAATGCAGCAGGTAATTTAACCGAGGCAGCCGTTAACTTTAAGAACTTGACCGTAAAGCAACCTCGTTTTGCAGATTTTGTGGGGCCGCAACGCTATGACATGCTGATGAAAAAAATCAGTAAGCGCCCACCCAATAATTTGACTGAAAAAACACCCGTGGCTGAACCCGTGAAATCACCAACGCCAGTGGGTGATCAACGGCTTGAGCTTGATCCTGCCGTACAAAAGGCATTTGAGTTTTTTGCCGATTATGAAAATAAATTATCAAAACCCAGCTTGCAAATTATTAAACCAGTCGTGGCTGCTCTACAGCCTGGTTCCTTTGCTGAACTCTCTGGGGTCAAGGTGGGTGACTCCATCCTTGCCGTTGGCGAGACTAAGCTTGAGTCGGTGATGGGTTTTTATAGCGCCTTGAGTGAAAAACCTGTATCTGAGTTAGCGATACGCGTGTCGCGTGATAAACGAGAACTCAATTTATTCTTACGGGGCTCTAAAGGCTCGATCTTTACAGGCAATAACACCGGGATTAAGTTTGCCTTGCCACAAGACGTCATCTTTATTACCGACCCAGATGCCAAAAAGCTGGCGGAGCAATATAAGGCTGATTTTATGAGTACGATTCCATCGGATTGGCGAACCGATGCAGCCAATAACCTAATGCAATTGGCACAACAACTCAGTAATTTAGGCAAAGAAATGGTTGACCTAAATAGTGCCAAGCCAATCCGCGTGAAATCCAGTGATTTGATTGCTTGGCAACACAAACGTTGGACCGAGAGTTTGGAGGATTACTTTGGACAGCGCCGTATTCTAGAGAACAAAGTAATCGATATATTGAGTGGTTTAGGGGATGCGGCAAGTGGTTTTGTGGCAGCACTTTTATTGTTTGGCATCGCTCTGTTTATCTTATCTATATAGTAGGTCTTCTAGGCAGAAAAGTTCAGCATGAGCACCCCGCTTTCAGAGTACTGGCTTGGCGTTGAGATCAATGGACAGCATTGTGCGATCTCAGCACGGCAAATTTATGCCAGCTTTATTTGCAAACAGCCTTTGCAGTCTGCGAATGTCTTGCGGCTTGATGGCATTGTGGTGCACGAAGGGGAACCAGTTTATTTAAAACCCCATCACGTACTGTTAAAGCCAGTGCAAGCAGCGCTCACACAAGGCGCTTGGAGTCGTGATTGTGAGGATCCGAGTTGGGTGATTGTGCTTAAGGAGCGTGGGCGTATGGGCCTTGGATTTAGGGTCCACAAAATTGCGGGACCTTTTCATGTGGCCATGAATGAGGGAGCTAATTCGGTTCACTATGGTGGTTTAGATTACTCGATCGTTAAAGTACTGACAAATTAAGAGCGTGGATAGTCAAATGGAAAATACCAATACAAAGGCTAAAACAAGCCAAGACGATAGTGTTAAAGACACGGTTTTTGTTTCCCCAAAACCTGCGCACGCCTGGCCCATTCTGAGTTTCGTATTTCTGATTATTTCCATCCTCACCGGAATGGTTTAGCAGAGCGTCACTGGATCAATGAAGATCGGTATGCCAATGAGATCTCGGTTGAGCAAGCGATTGCCATCAAACTCCCTTTTGTGTTGAAGGATCTCGCTGATCAAATTAACCGGCCCCATCCCTTTGATACCGCATGGTTTGCAAGTCTAAAAAAATCCGATAAAGATCTCAAGCAATTCTTAGATCAAGTTCAGGTCATTAATAAGACCCGAGAAGCACCCAAGCCAGTTGCCCCTACTAAGGAAGCTCAGAAGGATGCTAGCAAAGACGCCTCCAAGGATCTGGCTAAGGAAGCTCCAAAGGAGACCCCAAAGGAGACAGTAAAAGAAGTGGATGTGACGCCTTTGCAAAGATCAGACTCGTTCTTTGGTGCGCTCGACGGCTTAGCGCATTCTTTATTTAGTTCATTGGAAGAAGCCTTAAATCCTTCCCCCAAAGAAGCCATCACAGCAGTTCCTGATCCTAAGAGCATTCCAGTGTTGCAGAATGCTAGCGATGTGATTGCATTAGCCGCGAAAGTGGATGGCTCCATCACGAGCCTAACGAACCAAGAGATTGAGCTCAACAACATTAAACTCCTAGCCCAAATCTTGGTCCCCTTTGTGGCGCCAGCGGGCTTATTGGATCCTACCAAGACTCCTGAAGATTCTCCGCTTTACAAGATGGCCATGAGTGCCGATGCATTCATTAAAGCAAGCAAGGCGTGGCATATTAATTTGACCGACGCCGCTATCATTGCGGAGTTGAACAAAACGCTTGCTGAGACTATTGATCAGCGTAATCTTCTAGACGCTGCGGTTCTTAAACCAGCGCCTGGTGCAAAGCCAAACCCCAAAGCCATTGAGTTAACGACTAAGTTGCGAGCTACTATTTGGCAAACCAGGGCTCAGCCGAGTTTGCGGGCTTTGCAAGACTTTAATAAGCAAGTGATCGCAGTGCGCACGGTTACTGCAGACTCCAAAAATATTCGGCTTGCCGCTCAAAAAAGCGGCTTACAGCCACCTGCTCTTGATAATGCCTATGGCAACTTGCCATCGATCTTATTACTGATTAGCGTGTTGTCTTCACTCTTAGCTTTACTAAGTGCATATTTGGTCAGTCGCTTTAAGAAGATGTTGGTCTATACCGATAGCGCTCCAAAATCATCCATCGCTCAGCGCTGGACCAATAATCAAGTGGATCGCAAAGCGGAGCGTTTGACCTCCAAACGGCACCAAGCCTTTAAAGACGAGTTACATAAAGAGCTCGATGGCCTCAGTGAGCGCTTTCATATGGTCAACGAGTTAGGCATTAAGTTAAGACAGTCGATTTCAATGCTTAGTCGTCAGGCGAGCGAGGTCGGCCACCCACCCGAGCTAGAAACGGATTCAAGCATTGAAGCGATTGAAGTACCTGAGCAGATTCAGGAGGCGTTTGCTGCTCTAAAGCAGCAGGGCATCCGTCTTTATTTGGCCATTCTTGATAATCACTCGGGTAAGCAACTAGCAGCTGAGACCGAAAAACTTAATGGCCTCATCGAAGAGGTGGAGTCGACCGTGACCCAGACCGAGGGATTGGTGAAAGATCTGCACGATCAATTGGATCAGCGGATGCGCAAAACCCAATCGGTGATCTCCAGTTCAGGCTCCTTACAAATCTTTGAACAAGATGCCAATCGAGTGATGCAAGCGGCCGATGAATGGAAAAAAGAGTTAGAGCAATTAGGTGAATCTGTTTCTGAATTAAAGAAGTGGATTGATCACCATGGCTGAAGAGCGCCCATTATTTCTGGTGGACATTGACCGAGCCCTCGAGGGCTTGGCGATCGCTCAATCGCAGGATCTCGGTAATTTTGATAGTTTGATCATGCATTGCGTTGACCTAGCAAATGCCCTAGACGGCGCGCGCATGATCGAGCTGAGTAATTTTGCGACTGAGCTGAGTCAGCAACTAAAGGTTCATCGTCCCACGAGTTCGCAAACCGAGCTAGATAGTAAAAATGGCAAAGAGTTGGTCTTACTCATCAATGATCTAGTTGAGATTGTGCGCTCTGAGACCGAGAATGTATCACCTGGATCGGAAGGGCAGGATGGAGGCACAAACACTCAAGACCTGACCCAACTGGAGATCCAGAAAAAAGAGTTCTGGAAACAATTACTGCGCTTTAATAAACAGAGTATTGCGCATTCCCTATCCGAGGTACACGCTAGCTTAGGCAATGTGCACGTGACAGTCGACTCCTTGAAGCATCGGGCCATTGCACAAAACAGTATGGTCGACCCTATCATTGACTATCCGACCTCCAGTGAGATCATTAATAAACGCTTAGATCAAACCATCCAGGATCTCGATGCGATCTTCAAACCCTTTTTAAATCCAATGACGAGTTCAGGGGATACTATTGCCTCCTTGAATACAGCATTCAATACCTCGGTAAGTCCGACGGAGATCAACGATATGAGTTCGCTGGATAAAACAGTTGCCACTGAGTTTATTGATCACCATGCGCAGTACACCTTTCAGCGGCGTACTAGCTTAAATCGATTGCAAGCCGTGCGCATGACCGCACAAAAGGCCAGGGGCTGGAGCCGCAGTGAAGTCGACCATTTACTTAGTGATCAGCAAGATGATTTAGTGCGCGTTGGGCAGCAATCTCTTAAAAAACGATTTGAGGGATTGACCGATGAGTTATTAATTGATGAAGTGTATGCCGACCCAGACATCGCTCAGACCTTGGTGACCTGCCTCAGCATTTTGCCGCCATGCCCCAGTATTTTTGCGGTCGAGCAGGGCTCAATGGTATTTGTGGATCTCGATGCGGTGACCCCAACCGAAGATCAAGTAGTCGCAGTTGGTGGCATGTTGGCATCGATTGCTGGCAGTATTGAGGTGATGGACAAGGGGATTCGTATTAGTTGCCCTTCGAGTTTGATTCGGATGCCGATTGTGAACTTTATTCGTCATGAAGAGTTGTATGCGATTCCCGCGGTTCAGTACATTTCTTACGACACAATCGTCCAGTCTGAGAAAAATATCTGGGATCAGCTGGGCGAGATTGAAGACCCCAAGATCCAACTGAAGTTACGAGTGGGCAATCAAAGCTATGAGATCTATGCCCACGAGTTTATTGGCATGCAAACCATGAACATCCATTTGGAATTGCCCCATTCCCTCTCTAAGCCAGCATGGCTAGGCGGCATTGCCTTGGATGGGGCTAGCCGAACCCATTATTGGGTGGCGATTGACCGTTTCACACGATGAGCTGCATTTACTCCTTACGACTTCATCTTGTAATCCTCTTGGGGCTTGTCTGGTGCCTCCCCAGTAATGCGCAAAATCAAGCACAAAATCAGGCACAAAACCAAGTCAATACCACCCAAAATCAGGCTCTTCAGGCCCCTGGCATTCCCTTGGAGGTACAAAACAATATCCGGCGTTTTATTCAAAGAAGTCCCACGGTATCGGGCTTTCGAACCGAAATTGATTTTCTGGACCCCTCACTGAACCTGCCAGCCTGCCCAGGAGGCACGATTGAGGTCTTATCAGCCCCTAATGTTCGTTTATGGGGGCGCAGCCTGATTCAACTGCGGTGCCTAAAGTCTGCCTGGCTGTATAACGTGCCCTTAATGGTGCGGGTCTATGGGGACTATGTGGTCTCCACCCGGTATTTACAGGCTGGTAACCGGCTCTCCAGCTCGGATATGCGCATTATTAACGGAGACCTGACTAGCGTACCGGATGACGTTATCCGCACTCCTAGGGAGGCGGATGATCGAGTCTTAACCCGCCCCATTCAAATGGGGATGCCAATTGGGCTAAACGATTTACGAGAAACTGCCGTTATCAAAGTAGGAGATCCTGTCACCATCCTCTTAAAAGGACGGGATTTTCAGGTAACGGGTACGGGTACTGCCCAAACCCAAGGCAATATGAACGATATGGTGCGGGTGCGGTTAAACGACGGACAGGTCTTGCAGGGTAAGGTCATTCGGCCCGGAGTTGTTGAAATCACCCTAGAGCGTTAAAGTAGAGGCTGTAGGCAGTGAGCTAAGTAAATGCAGTAAAAAAAGGATAACGATGAAGATTAACGACAGTACTCCGCTAATTCCGTCTGGCAAAGAGCCTGGCAGGGTGGATGTCGCCCAAAAATCGCCCTTACCTACTGCTGCCGATCCCAAAGCTGCAGCCTTAAAAGGCCCCGGTGTTAGTTTAGATATCAGCCTCACTGCCAAATTGGCGGAGATCAAAGAAGAGCTCAAAACCGATAAAACGACCGATAAACTTCTCTTGGATAAGATCCGAGCAAAGATTGATGCGGGTGAGTTTGAGATTGACTACCAAAAAATTGCCAACGGCATGATGGGTGATACGATCGCTGCCCTTGGTAGTAAAGTTCGCTCCAAGTAATACCCCCCCAATTTGTTTGACTTGAAGCAGTAACGGGCTTAGCGTATGCTATCGCCAACCAAACAGATCCCACAACCTTATGACCTTTGCTGAACTCCAGTCGCTTCTCGAACAAATCGCCGGTGCGGTTGCCAAGTTACGACAAACTCTTGAGACCAACAATATGGATGCTCTGCCTGAAGCACTGGAGCAAACGCGCCTCGCACTCGAGTTAATCAATGGCTACCCTGAGGGTCCTGAGAAAATGAAGTCCGATATCAACCAATATCCCGAAGAGCAAAAGCAGATCTTGCATGGTCTTTTAGACCAGGCTTCGGTTGATCATCAAATCAATGGAGACCTCATTCGTCTTGCGATGCAGCGCAGTGCTGCGATGCAATCCTTTATTGCCCAGCAAGCTCCTGGGGCAACCTATGGCAGTGATGGGGAAGTACCCGGTGCTGTGGGTGGTGTGCTGTCGCGCAAGGTTTAGGTAAAACCTAAAGCGATCTTTACGCTACGCAATCTTCAACTTTGCCCGAATACGAATCATGCCTTGGGTGTGGATCTGGCTAATGCGACCGGCCGTAAGATTCATCACCTGGGCAATTTCTCGGTAGGACAAATCTTCTTGGTAATGCAGTGCCATTACCAACCGTTCGTTCTCAGGTAAGCCTTCTAAGACCGAGGCAATGCGATCGGCAAACTGACGCATCGAGGCCGCTTGCATCGGATCCGAATCCAGATCAGCGGGGAGCATATCTTCGGATAAATCATCCAATGGCATCAAATTGACCATCGTGCCCATCACCGCGTGATATTCAGCGAGGCTAATTTCGCAGGCATCGGCAATTTCAATTTCAGTCGGATGGCGTCCTAGCGTTTGCTCTAAGGAACGTGTTTTCTTTTCCAGGTTAACGAGCTCGTCACGCTGGTTGCGGGGCAAGATGTCGTTGCGCCGGCAGGCATCGTAAATCGCCCCCCGAATCCGGGTGCGGGCATAGACCTCAAAATTAAGATTTGGTTGGGGTTCGTAGCGCTTTAAGGCATCGAGTAAACCGGTTAAACCCTCTTGGACTAAATCATCCACTTCCACATTGGGAGGTAAGCGCGACGCAATTTGGTAGGCAATACGCTTTACCAAAGGCAAATGCGTATTAATGGCATCGTTTAGGTCTTGCGCCTGATAAGCAGCGGGATTGCGAGAGGGCATTCAAAGTCAGTCATGAAAACAGTAGACAAATAATACGGCACAAATGAGTCTAAGCCGTTATTTTTGCTGAAATCGCCTTAAAGAAGTCGACCGGTAAAACAAATTCGCTCACAGGGCCTGCGACGGGTACGCTAATCTCATTATCTTCAGGATCCACCACAATGCGACTAGCCATAAAGGCTTTAATCCAGCCGGCAAAGTGCAAGGCTTGGCGTAGAGCGGATTGCGAGGCATCGGCTAGTTTTTGAAAGGCCGCTTGACCTTCTTCTTCAGACTCTCCGCCAATAATTAAGACTGGATAACTCTCATCACTTTGTAAGACCGCCATCTCGCGCACCATGGCCAAGGCACGGCTTAAGGAGGCGTGATCGGACGAGCTCACTACAAAACGTTTGATCTGCTTGCCATAAAACGAGAGGATATTAGCATTGGGATCATTGGTGGGAAGCAAGATGTAATCAATACTTAAACCTGCATTTAAAAGACGCTCATCGAGGGTGGGTAACTTAATCTGATGACGCTCATTCATAGAGCGTACTTTGGTAGCGGTGGCATACCAAAAGTGATCGTCAATGGCACGCACGGCCTTCATTAAATCCACACCATTATTAAAGGCTTGGGCTAAATCGTAGCGGGTGGGGTATAAAAAGCCGGACATGGTTCTGCGCTCGGATAAACCAAACTCATCGACCAATAAAGTTTTATGCCCGGCGTTTTTGAGGGCATGGGCAATACCGTGACCTAAATGAATGGTGGTATCGGCGTCGAGAGAGCTCGCTAAGCAAACCACACAGCTAGACTCTGCCCCAAAAATAGTGCGCAGACCCTCTGCTTGATCAACCCCGGGTTGTGTAACGCTCTCAGTCATTACGAGGTTTTGATCCAATCACCCAAGTTATTGGAGAAGATTGCTGGGATCTGATCATCGCTGTAGGACAGATCATCGGAGAACGCCCGCGCTTGAATCGCGCGATGGCTTAAATAATCCAAATCGGGCAAGCTTAAGTCTTCGGGAACGCGCTGACCATTGGAGATAAAGAGCAATGGCATGTCATGCCGAATAATGCTATCGACTACTGGAGCAATATGCGCCGCTTCATCAATCTTGGTAATCACGGCCGCTTCAATCTTACCTACTCCATTACTCTGAGCAGCTTGGTTATGCAGTTTGATCACCTCTTCTTGCGTGCGCAAATCCGTGGTGGAGCTCATTACTAAAATACGCACCGCAGTTTGGGAGCCATCTTGCAAGGTTTTGGATTGCTCGAGCATCAGGGTGTCGCGTTGGCTAACACCGGCGGTATCGAGTAAGACAATTTTGCGACCCGAGAGTTCCTTGAGCTTGGAAGAGAGGTCTTCGCCATCACGCAAGGAAGTTACGGTTAATCCCAAGATCTTGGCAAAGACCTTGAGCTGCTCCTGTGCGCCAATCCGATAGGTATCGGTGGTGAGCAAGGTGACCTGATTGCGACCATAGCGCAAGACACAGCGCGCCGCAATTTTGGCAACCGTGGTGGTCTTACCCACTCCAGTCGGACCAATGAAGGCAAAGACCCCGCCTTTATCAAACATCGCAAAGGCATCGACCGTTTTGACCATCCCCTTAATTTGATCGCGCGCACTTTGTAAGAGAGTGGAGAGGTCCGAGGTCTCTGGCAGTTTGCGGGTAATGTCAGCACACAGTTGTGGAGAAAAGCCAGTATTGAGAAGATGCTTAATCACTTCGGTGAGGTGAGTTTTCTCTTGCTGTAAGTTACCCCAGAAGTTACCTGCCACATGCGACTGCAATAAGTTCTTGACCTCACTAATTTCGGTGAGGAGTTTTTCGACCCGAGGCGAGTTGGCTAACTCCGCAATGCTCTTGGGAGAGGCACTTACCGACTCAGCACCATGATTAGCATGAGCGCCATTCAACATTTTTCTGCGGGAGGTGATACTTTCACCGTCTCCCGCAAATTTGGCTTCACTGGCGGGTACGCGTTGGGAAGACTCAAAGAAGCTGGGTTTGAAGGAGTCAGAGTTCAGACCCGCTGAGGAAATCTTCGGAAACTCGACCTTCTTAAAGCCGCCCACATTATCCGTGGAGGCCAAGTTAACTGGTTTTGGGATAGCCCGGTTTCCCAGGTCACGACCTAAGCGCGGATTAGAACTAAACGTGGGTGCGATCTCTACTTCGGGATCCATCTGGCGCGCGCGATTTACTTTACTCGTCGGATCAGCGGCAGACGACAGATTCGCTAAATCTCCTGGGGTAATGGCGACGATCTCCACTCCGTTTTTGGTATCGCTTGTCGACAAAATCATGGCGTCGGCACCCATTTCCAGACGCACCTTTTTTAAGGCTTCTGCGGTATTTAAAGCGGTAAATTTTTGGGGACCCATATGAACTCCGTTATACAGGGATTTTAGTTGGTTTGGCCTGCCTGACTACATATTACTCGGTAAAAGCTCAGGTTGGTCCCAAGGCCAGCACAATTGCTTGGGGGCAAACCCGCTTAGCAATCTTGGCAAAGGTCATACGGGTGCGGGTACCACTCACAATCACCGGGGGTAAATTATTGGCTTCCATCTCTTGCACACCCTTGATAACCTCTTCCCCAAAAAGACGTGCCAGTGAGGGTTCGATCACACCATCAGGGGCGACGGCACCCGCACCAATCGATTGCTCGATTAAGCGCTCAAACTCGGGTTGAATGCCAAGGACCTGAAAGCTGGGGCCTTCGCCTAAAGTCTCTTGCACAATCGTGCGCCGCAATGCATAGCGAATGAAGGGCATCACCTCGATGGGATTACTCAGTTTATCGGGATGACCACTTGCGATTTCAATGATGGTACGTAAATCCTTGATGGGCACATTTTCATCGAGGAGCATTTGCAAGATGCGCTGTAAGTTAGCAACACTCACCACTTTCGGAATCACATCTTCAATTAACTTCGGATAGCTCATCTTGAAATGATCTAAGAGGTCTTGAGTTTCTTGACGACCGAGGAGTTCGTTGGAATGTTCACGAATCAAATGATCTAGATGGGTTGCCAGAACCACAGCAGGCTCAACCACCGTACAACCTTTGGTAATGGCATCATCGCGTTGATTGCGCTCAATCCACACAGCAGGCATACCAAAAGTTGGATCCTTCACAGCAATACCGCTAATCACTTCTGTACCGGCTGGCTGAATCGCTAAGAGACGATCGGGTAAGCATTGACCCCGACCTACTTCAGCACCGTAGAGTAAGACGCGGTAGTTCTCGGCAGGCAGTTGCAAGTTATCCCGAATATGCACCGACGGAATTAAGAACCCGACCTCGGTCACAAACTTACGACGGATGGCTTTAATGCGCTTGATGAGATCACTCTCATCACCGCGATCCACCAGCGGAATTAAACGATAGGCCAACTCCAAACACAGGGGCTCCACAATGGGAACATCTTTCCACTCCAACTCTTCGCTACCGGTGGGCGCGGCCCTGGCGGCAATCACCGCCTCCGCTTCTCGTTTGATGGTCTTCTGATGCGCGAG
This sequence comes from Burkholderiaceae bacterium, assembly GCA_009924985.1. GTDB lineage: Bacteria > Pseudomonadota > Gammaproteobacteria > Burkholderiales > Burkholderiaceae > Polynucleobacter. The sequence goes on from RFQL01000012.1 coordinate 29,950, forward strand.
ATACGCGAGCCCCCCAAACAGAATCGCAAAGGCGATAAAGATAAAGTGAGGCATGCCGGGTATAACGCCTAGAATGCCAAGCACACCTGCAACCACGGCGAGTGCATTGCTGTTCGCTTGAAACTGTTTGGATACCTGACCCGAGAAATCATCTTCGGTGGCAACGCGCGTCACCAAGATACCGGCAGCCGTGGAAATAATCAGC
>RFQL01000111.1 GCA_009924985.1 Burkholderiaceae bacterium
AAGTATAAGGAATGACAGCCATTAAAAAATCCCTTCCCCGCCGACGCTTTGATGCGGTGATTGTGGGGGCAGGTGGCTCTGGTATGCGTGCCGCACTCCAGCTATCAGAGGCAGGTTTAAGTGTTGCTGTACTGAGTAAAGTATTTCCAACACGCTCGCACACGGTAGCTGCACAAGGTGGTATTGGTGCGGCTCTGGGCAATATGAGTGAAGACAACTGGCATTATCACTTTTACGACACCATCAAAGGATCGGATTGGTTAGGCGATCAAGATGCGATTGAGTTCATGTGTCGTGAAGCTCCCAAGGTTGTCTATGAGTTAGAGCACTTTGGTATGCCCTTTGATCGGAATGCCGACGGCACAATCTATCAACGTCCCTTTGGTGGGCATACCGCTAACTATGGTGAGAAACCCGTACAGCGAGCATGTGCTGCTGCAGACCGCACAGGGCATGCGATGCTGCATACCCTGTATCAGCGCAACATTCGTGCAAAAACCCACTTCTTTGTAGAGTGGTTAGCACTCGATTTAATCCGGGATGCACAGGGTGATGTGCTTGGTGTCACCGCGCTCGAGATGGAGACCGGTGAAGTTTATATTCTTGAGGCTAAGATTACTTTGATGGCAACCGGTGGCGCCGGACGGATTTGGTCTGCATCCACAAATGCTTACATCAATACAGGTGATGGCATGGGTATGGCCGCGCGTGCAGGATTACCGCTCGAGGATATGGAGTTCTGGCAGTTCCATCCCACCGGTGTTGCAGGTGCTGGCGTCTTACTAACCGAAGGCTGTCGTGGTGAAGGCGGTATTCTGCGTAATAAAAATGGTGAGCGCTTTATGGAACGCTACGCACCCACCCTAAAAGATCTTGCACCGCGTGACTTTGTATCACGCTCAATGGATCAAGAGATTAAAGAGGGTCGCGGTTGTGGTCCGAACGGCGACTACATTGTGTTGGATCTGACCCACATCGGTGCTGAGACCATCATGAAACGTCTGCCATCGGTCTATGAGATTGGCATGAACTTCGCTAACGTGGATGTCACCAAAGAACCGATTCCAGTGGTACCCACCATTCATTATCAAATGGGCGGTATTCCTACCAATATTCATGGGCAGGTTGTGGTTCCTAAAAATGGCAACCCGAACAGTATTGTGGAAGGCCTTTATGCAATCGGCGAGTGCTCTTGCGTCTCGGTGCACGGTGCCAATCGTCTAGGTACCAATTCGCTTCTTGATTTGTTGGTGTTTGGTCGTGCCGCAGGCAATCATGTCGTACAAGTCAATCTGAAAGCCAGAGACCACAAAACGTTACCAGCAGATGCTGGTGAATACACCATAGAGCGGATTGCGAAATTAGATGCAAGTAGCTCGGGTGAGTATGCCCAAGATATTGCCAACGATATTCGTAAGACCATGCAAACGTATGCAGGTGTCTTCCGTAATGAACAGTTACTTGCTGAGGGCGTGCGCAAAATGGCTGAACTCACCGAGCGTGCCAAAAATCTGTGGCTCAAAGATAAATCAAAGATCTTCAATACCGCACGGATTGAAGCCTTAGAGATTGATAATTTAATTCAGACGGCTAATTCCACCATGATCTCAGCAGCAGCTCGCACTGAGAGTCGGGGTGCGCATTCCCATCACGAGTTTCCTAAGCGGGATGATGCTAATTGGATGAAGCACACCTTGTGGTTCGAGGGCAATCAATTGGAATATAAACCCGTTCAACTAAAACCCTTAACGGTGGACTCTGTGCCACCTAAAGAGCGCACGTTCTAATACTTGGATAAACACTATGAGTGATACCCGTATCTTTGAAATCTACCGCTACGACCCCGATGTCGATAAGGCGCCGCGAATGGAGACCTATGAGCTTGAACTCCATGGCGAACGCATGCTCTTGGATGCGCTGATCTCACTCAAAAAGTTAGATGAAAGCATCTCTTATCGCCGCTCTTGCCGTGAAGGTGTATGCGGCTCGGATGCGATGAACATCAATGGCAAGAACGGCCTAGCGTGCTTAACCAATATGCGCTCCCTGCCTAAAAAGATTACCTTGCGCCCATTGCCTGGACTACCAGTCGTTCGTGATCTCATCGTCGACATGACCTTGTTCTTCAAGCAGTACTTATCTATCAAGCCGTATTTAATTAATGAGACTCCTCCGCCGGAGAAAGAGCGTTTGCAAAGTCCTGCTGAGCGCGAGGAGTTGGATGGTTTATATGAGTGCATCTTATGCGCTTCATGCTCAACCTCCTGCCCATCGTTCTGGTGGAACCCCGATAAATTTGTGGGTCCCGCAGGACTCTTGCAAGCCTATCGGTTTATTGCTGACAGCCGTGATCAGGCAACCGGTGAGCGTTTGGATAATCTCGAAGACCCGTATCGTCTGTTCCGTTGTCACACCATCATGAACTGTGTGGATGTATGCCCCAAGCATCTCAATCCAACAAAAGCAATTGGCAAGATTAAAGAGTTGATGGTGCGTCGGGCGGTATGAGCCTAGATGCCAAGCAGTTGTATCACCTTCGGAGTGCAGCACGGCGTGGTTTATTAGAAAACGATTTAATCCTGGAGCGTTTCTTTCAACGGTATGCTGCAGAGTTAACTGAAGATTTAGGGGCAGCATTGTCTGAGTTATTAAAGCTTGATGACAATGATTTGCTTGATCTCTTACTCGCTCGGAAAGAGTTAAGTCCGGACCTGGATACAGAGACAAGTAGGGTGGTGTTGAGTATGTTGCGTCAGCGATAATGCATGAATAACTTATTAATCGATATTAGGACAGAATCATGATTGAATCGAATATCAAAGCCAAGCTTTCATTCTCGGACGGCACTCCCGATATCGAGTTACCTATTTATAAGGGCACACAAGGTCCAGACGTGATTGATATTCGGAAGCTCTATGGTCAGACCGGTAAGTTCACCTACGACCCAGGCTTCTTGTCTACGGCATCATGCAGTTCAAAGATTACCTTTATTGATGGCGATAAAGGCGAGTTACTCTATCGGGGCTATCCTATTGAGGAGCTTGCCACTAAATGCGACTTCTTAGAGGTCTGCCAACTCTTGATTGGTGGAGAGTTGCCAAACGCCAAAAAAAAGGCCGACTTTGAAGATCTGGTGACGAACCACACCATGGTACATGAGCAAATGCAGTTCTTCCTGCGTGGATTTCGACGCGATGCCCACCCAATGGCCGTATTAACAGGTTTGATCGGGGCAATGGCCGCGTTCTACCACGATGAGATTGATTACAGCGAACCAAAAGCGCGTGAGATTGCCCAAATTCGTTTGATTGCAAAGATGCCTACCTTGGTGGCGATGTCCTATAAGTACTCAATCGGTCAGCCCTTTATGTATCCCGATAATAGTTTGTCTTACACAGCCAACTTTATGCGCATGATGTTTGCTAACCCATGCGAGCCCTTTAAGGTCAATCCTGTGTTGGTGAAAGCATTGGATCGCATCTTTACCTTGCATGCCGATCATGAGCAAAATGCATCAACCTCGACTGTTCGCTTAGCCGGCTCATCGGGTACCAATCCATTTGCAGCAATTTCTGCTGGTATTGCATGTCTGTGGGGTCCCGCCCATGGGGGTGCTAATGAAGCCTGCCTAGAAATGCTCAGCTCAATTCAGGCTAATGGGGGAGTCGATAAGATTGGTGAGTTTATTGCTCAAGTGAAAGATAAAAACTCGAATGTGCGTTTGATGGGGTTTGGACATCGCGTTTATAAAAACTTTGATCCCCGCGCCAAGTTAATGCGCGAGACCTGTCATGAAGTACTCAAAGAATTGGGTTTAGAGAATGATCCTTTGTTCAAACTAGCCATGACCCTTGAGAAAATTGCTCTAGAGGACGACTACTTTGTGGGCCGCAAGCTCTATCCGAATGTGGATTTTTATTCCGGAATCGTGCAGCGTGCTCTTGGTATTCCAACCGAAATGTTCACCTGTATCTTTGCCTTAGCCAGAACCGTGGGTTGGATTGCTCAGTGGGAAGAGATGATTACTGATGCTGAGTACAAAATCGGGCGCCCCCGTCAGTTATTTGCAGGCGCAACCCCACGCAAGGTTCCAGCCATTTCTGAGCGAAAATAAGCGTTTTAATCGAATTGCTTTAACAAAGGCTCTGCATGCGAACGCTTTATGACAAATTATGGGATGAGCACGTGGTGCACTCCGAAGAGGATGGCACTGCGACCCTCTACATTGATCGTCAACTGCTGCACGAAGTAACTAGTCCACAAGCATTTGAAGGTTTAAGCTTAGCAACTCGCCCTGTGTGGCGCATCTCAGCTAACTTAGCGGTCTCGGATCACAATGTACCAACGACCGATCGTAGCGAAGGGATTGCGGATCCAGTCTCCAAGTTGCAGGTGGATACCTTGGATCAAAACTGCGATCGCTATGGGATTACTCAGTTCAAGATGAACGACCTACGTCAAGGTATTGTGCACGTGATTGGACCTGAGCAGGGCGCTACTTTACCTGGGATGACCGTCGTTTGCGGAGACTCGCATACCAGCACCCATGGCGCATTCGGTGCTCTTGCATTTGGAATCGGCACCTCAGAAGTGGAGCACGTACTTGCCACCCAAACTTTACTGATGAAGAAAAGCAAGAACATGTTGGTGCGCGTCGAAGGGCGTTTACAGCCAGGTACTTTTGCAAAGGACATTGTGTTGGCAGTGATCGGGAAGATTGGCACTGCCGGTGGCACGGGTTACACCATTGAGTTTGCTGGTGAGACCATTCGGAATTTATCGATGGAAGGGCGCATGACCATCTGCAATATGGCGATTGAGGCAGGCGCGCGAGCTGGCCTTGTTGCGGTGGATGAGACCACGATTGAGTATATTCAGGGTCGTCCCTATGCTCCAAGAGGAGAGGCATTGCGTCTTGCCTTGCAATACTGGAGAGGCTTGCATTCTGATCCTGATGCACAGTTTGATCAAGTGATTGAGCTGCGGGCTGAAGAGATCATCCCGCAACTAACCTGGGGAACCTCACCCGAGA
>RFQL01000112.1 GCA_009924985.1 Burkholderiaceae bacterium
TAGAAGGAATCAAAAAATCTGGTAAGCCAGTAGAAGGATTCTGGATCGAGGGAAATGGCGATACCACCACGATTGCTAATGCAAGTCGGGCGGCGTATAAATTCATGAAGCATGCCTCCAAAGCACAACGCGTCTCAGCACCTTTATCTGAGCTGTGGGTTTCAACCAAGTGCGGTGAGTCGGATACGACCTCTGGTTGTGGTTCGAACCCAACCGTTGGTAACGCTTTTGACAAACTCTATGAAATTGGTTCGACCTTGGTATTTGGTGAGACCACCGAGCTCACGGGTGGTGAGCATTTAGTCGAGGCACGTTGCCGTACGCCAGAGGTCAAGGCCAAGTTCAAGATGATGTTTGATCGTTATCAAGGTGTGATTGAGCGTAATAAAACCAGTGATCTGTCTGATTCACAGCCTACCAAAGGCAATATTGCAGGTGGCCTCACGACCATCGAAGAGAAAGCCTTGGGCAATATTCAAAAGATTGGTAAGAAGTGTATGGTCGATGGCGTATTGGATAAAGCAGAAGCTCCTACTAGTAAAGGTCTATGGTTTATGGACTCATCATCGGCTGCTGCCGAGATGGTAACCCTGTGCGCTGCCTCGGGCTTTGCTGCTCATTTCTTCCCAACGGGGCAAGGTAACGTGATTGGTAATCCTATTCTGCCGGTGATTAAGCTTTGTGCTAATCCCAAGACTGTTCGCACGATGTCTGAACATATTGATGTGGATGTGTCTGGTATTTTGCGTCGTGAGGAGAACATGGATACAGCGGGTGAGAAACTATTGGATGCGCTATTGCGTACTGCTAATGGCGAACTAACTGCTGCAGAGATCCTTGGTCATAACGAGTTTGTAATGACCCGTTTGTATGAGTCTGCCTAAGTAGTCTGCTTGGTCACCCAGTACATGGGTGACCAACCAAGCAATGAAAGCCATTACTGCCTACCAAGAAGTAAAACAGAAGATCACCAATGATTTGGTGAGTGGACGTTTCTTCATGGGGCAGGCATTACCCGCCGAGAAAGACCTTGCCAAAGAACTCAAGGTCTCGATTGGCACTCTGCGCAAAGCAGTCGATGAACTGGTTGCTGAAGGGATTGTGATTCGAAGGCAAGGCAAGGGTACCTATGTTGCTGAACATGATGAACAGCGACTGTTGTATTACTTTTTCCATGTAGTCAAGCACAATGCTGAACACAAAAATTATCCAAAGGTAGAGCTTGTCTCCTTCCAGAGCGCAAGCGCTAATCTCGAAGAGGCCCATAAACTGTCGATTAAAGAAGGGCTGCCTGTTTGGAGAATCGTTAATCGGCTTTTTCTAGATCAGACCTGTGTCTTGGTTGATCACATCACGCTCAGTAAGAAGCAATTTCCGAAACTAACCAAGGCTGCCTTTGCGCAACGCGAGGGAAGTATTTATCAGCTTTATCAAGCCCAATACGGACAAACTGTCGTGCGCACGAGCGAACGTCTTCGTGCTGGAGCAGCTAGTAAACAATATGCAGAATGGTTAGATCTCAATGTAGGGGCGCCAGTGATTATGATTCGTCGTTTAGCATTGGGGATTCAGGATGAACCCATCGAATGGCGCATCTCGACGCTCAATACCGAACACCATGAATACTTCAGCGAACTTGGCATTTAACTGAGCAGTAAAGCCCTAAAGTTTATATGTTGACAATATAAATTTAGGTGATTCGGTTTAGATAAAAAGCAACCTTTTCTAATTTCTAGCTAAGTGTAGAGCAAGGGCGGTCGAGGCAAGTCGCGAGAAAATGGAATCGGAGCGCGAGGTCAAAATGATTGGGGCGCTCGCACCCAAAATCACGCCAGCGCACTCGGCACCTCCCAAATAAACCAGAGCCTTATACAGAATATTACCCACCTGCAGATCGGGTACCAGTATTAAATCGGGATCACCCGACACCGAAGAGGTAATTCCTTTAGTCTTCGCAGAGATTGCAGAGATAGCATTATCAAAACCAAATGGTCCCTCGATTAGGGCGCCTGGATAAATCGCATTGTGTCGATGCTCTTCTACCAATGCATGTGCATCCGTAGTAGCTGGCATGGCTGGATTAACAACTTCTGTAGCAGCAACGATCGCAACTTTTGCATGTTGAATATCGAGTCTCTCTAAAGCTTCTAGGCTATTGCGCAAAATATGTTTCTTCTGAGCAAGGTCTGGGGCAATATTCACTACGCAATCACTAATACCCAGAAGCTTTGGATAAGTCTCGATATCAAATAAAAATAGATGGCTAATACGACTTTGGGTCCGCAGGCCATCGCGACTAACTACGAATGCCATGAGTTCTTCAGTATGCAAAGAGCCTTTCATCAGGGCGCCAAAGACACCTTCCCGAGTAAGCTGAACCGATTTCTTGGCCGCTTCAATGGGATCTGAAGACGTATTAATGATTTCAATACCGGCTAGATTAATCTGCGCATCGTTCGCAAGCTGTTGGATCTTTTCCTCTGGACCAATTAAAACTGGTATGCAGAGTTGATGCGCAACAATATGCGCAACGGTCTCAAGCGCTGGGACACTAAGGGGATAAACCACCCCTAGTTTTGTCTGAGTTTTAACTCCGTCAATCAGTTTTTGTAGATGCGGATAAGAGGACTTGGTCATACTTAGTGGAGGGTAGCGCTGATTTGCTCGGCCGCAAGTAAAAGCTTGGGTATGTACTCCATCGCTTGATTTAGGGGCAAGCGCGCAGTAGCTGCATGAATCGCAATCGCTGCGACCACTTCACCTGACTGATCTTTTACTGGAACAGCAACACAGGATACGCCTAAGACGTATTCTTCGTTATCAACCGCATAGCCATTGGCAGCAATGCGATCGAGTTCTGATAAAAGGACATCGCGATCCACAATCGTTCGATGTGTAAATTGCTCAAGGGGTAAGGTGTCTACTAATTTAATTCGCTCATTCTTTGGCTTATAGGCCAAGAGCAATTTACCGCTTGCGCTGCAGTGGGGTGGTAAAGCTGTACCAGGTGGCAAGTGCAAACGTAAAGGCCAATTAGCCTCGACCCGATCTAAGTAAAAGAGTTCTCCCCGACGGAGGATGGCTAAATTACACGTTTCTTTCAGTTCAGCAACGAGCTTACGCAAAATACCGTGACGAATTGCTGAGACGCTATCGTGGCAGAGTGTCTCTAGGGCTAATCGGGAGAGGCGCTCTCCCGGGGCATAAGTTTTTCCACCAGGCTCCCGTACCACGAGACCCGCTTCTTCAAAGATTGCTAATGTTCGATGCAAAGATGCCTTCGGCATTTTGGTAATTTGCATCAACTGAGCCAAGCTAGCGGGCTCTCGAAGGCTTGCTAGGGATTCAAGGACCGAGATTCCCCGAAGCATCGAGGAGTTTTCAGAACCGAGGTCTTTCTTTGCAACCTCCCCAAACTCTAAAGTATCAACCTCACTCATATCTCAATTAATCCTAATAAATTATTGAATTTGTTCATTTTAACTGAACATTTTAATAAATATAGCATTATTAGTTAGTATTTATACTAATATGAAACAAGTTGTTCAGTTTAATGAGATATATTACTATAGCGTAGAGTGCTATTAATATATTGAAATAAATACAACCCCATTTAGGAGCTAGCCATGAATCAAATGTCCAATCCCAACCGAATCGTTGTTGAAGGTGTACAAAAGATGACACCCTCGGAAGCTTTTATAGAGACCTTGGTCTCACAGGGTGTAACCGATGTATTCGGCATTGTCGGATCAGCCTTTATGGATGCACTGGATATATTCCCAGCGGCAGGCATTCGTTTCATTCCCGTTGCCCATGAGCAGGGCGCAGTGCATATGGCTGACGGCTATGCCCGCATCTCGGGACGCCATGGTGTTTGTATTGGTCAGAATGGTCCTGGTGTTACTAATTTTGTCACTGGACTTGCAGCTGCGTATTGGGCCCACTCACCCGTGGTCATGATTACCCCGGAGACCGGCTCGATGACGATGGGCCTCGGTGGATTTCAAGAGACTGAGCAGCTGCCCATCTTCTCAAAAATTACTAAATACCAAGCGCACGTGATGAACCCACGCAGAATGGCAGAGCTTACTGCACGTGCCTTTGATCGTGCGCTGCTTGAGATGGGCCCAACACAAGTGAATATCCCACGCGATTTCTTCTACGGTGATATCGAGTGTGAGATTCCGAAGCCAATTCGTGTAAAGCTTGGTGCTGGCAGTGAGAAAGCGCCATAGAAGACGCAGCAGATCTATTGGCAAAAGCAAAGTTTCCTGTGATTTTGGCAGGTGGTGGTGTGATTATGTCTGGTGGCACTAAAGAGGCTGTGGCTCTTGCTGAATATTTGCATGCGCCAGTAGCCAATAGTTATTTGCATAATGATTCTTTCCCAGCCTCCCATCCTCTCTGGGTTGGCCCATTAGGCTATCAAGGATCGAAAGCCGCGATGAAGTTAATCGCCAAGGCTGATGTTGTTCTAGCTCTGGGTACTCGCCTTGGGCCATTCGGCACATTGCCGCAACACGGCCTTGATTACTGGCCTAAGAATGCGAAGATTATTCAGATTGATGCCGATGGCAAGATGCTAGGTCTAGTGAAACCAATTTCGGTTGGTATTAATGGAGATGCCAAAGAAGCAGCTGCTGCACTATTGGCCAAATTAAAGACGCGTGATGTAGCCTGTATCAAAAATAAGGCAGAGCGTGATACCACCATCAAGGGTGAGAAGGCGACCTGGGAAGAAGAGCTGACCTCTTGGACTCATGAGAAGGATCCGTACTCAATCGATATGATCAAGGACAGCAAAGCAATGCATCCACGCGAGATGTTACGTGCGATTGAAAATGCTTTGCCAAAGAACTCAATTGTTTCAACTGATATCGGTAATATTTGCTCGGTATCCAATTCATACTTGCGCTTTGACGAACCCAGATCCATGCTTGCCGCTATGAGCTTTGGTAACTGCGGTTATGCCTTCCCCGTAGCAGTGGGCGCTAAGATTGCCTCACCAAATCGTCCTGTCTTTGCCT
>RFQL01000113.1 GCA_009924985.1 Burkholderiaceae bacterium
CTCGGGCACCAGTTATTGATCGCGAACGCAACGTAAACCAATGTAGACAACCACCGTATCTTCCGGCTTTGTGGCCAGATTACTTTCCAGTTGTTGATCAGGCCCATACCACCATGAGGCTCCCCTGGTAATGCGTTGGCCGCCAGATCGGGTAGACGTCCATTCCCAAACGTTTCCCCCCATATCCAATAAGCCATTAACCCCAGGCTGAGTAGTGCCTGCAGAAACATGTCCGTCTCCGCGGGTCAGGCTGCCAGCCGGAGCCAAGCCTTTGTAGTTGCCGCAGGCGCTACTAAGACAATGCGAGCCCTTTGGTGAACTACCATTGGGGTAGGGATAGCGCTGCCCCCTCTGAAAGCCTGTTGGCGGTGATTGACGTTGTTCTAAGTAGGCTGCTTCCACCCACTCTTTATCACTCGGCAGGCGCTTGCCAAAATACTGGCAAATGGATTGAGCTTCCATGGCATTGAGGTGAACGGCAGGCTCATTGTCGCCTGCAGGAACACCATAAGGGGTGCGCCAAGTCCAACCCGGTTTATTAACAAAACCTAACTCATAGGACGTTCCGCCACCCGCTTTCTCAGCAGCGCTTTGAAAACCGGTGGCACTCGCAAATCGTTTGACCTCCCCAATAGTCATTTCATATTGATCCCAAAGAATGCCTTTGATCTCAACGGCGGGGATATTGGATTTGGGGGATTGCCCATACGCATTGAATGCCAATAGCGATAGGATAAATATGCAAAGTGTATTAATTGTGCGAATATTCATAGCGGTATAAAAACCTGACAAAATAGCAATCCAAGTATTTTTACCGAATTCAACATAACCTGCATTTTTGCCTCGAGAGTAAAACAAGCGTCATGAAGAAAATTATTCTTTTTCTGCTTAGTTGCTGCCTTCTGGTTCAGACTGTTTCTGCAAACCCTGATACAACAAAAGGTGCAAAAGAGGTAGCGAAGACAGATGCCGTCCTCAAGGCAGAGGTGCTCTCGGTCTTTTTTACCCCTCCAGCTGGCGCTGCCAAAGGCTTAATTCGTTATTTAGATGGGGCTAAGAAAAGTATTCAGGTAATGACCTACAGCTTTACCTATGTAGAAATTGCAGACGCACTTGCTAGAGCCGCTAAACGTGGGGTCGAGGTGCAGGTGATTCAGGATGGACCAACGGCGGCCAACAATTTTGATGTCATTCCAGTCTTACTAAAAGGCGGAGTTGTAGTACGAGGTAATAAAGCCCACCGCATCTTTCATCACAAGGTGATGATTATTGATGGCGAGATTGTGGTAACTGGTAGCTATAACTTTACGAATAGTGCCGAGAAAAGTAATGCCGAGAATATGATCGTGTTGCGATCTGCTACCTTGGCGCAGCAGTACTATAAAAACTTTATCTCCCATTGGGAGCGAAGCTACCCAATTACGACTGCACCTGAACGAAAAACGGCCAAACCTAATTAATCGGGTTCGGTCACAAAGCCCAGCTTGGTTAAACCCGCTCTGCGCGATGCTGCTAAGACTTGAGCCACTGAGTCATACCGTACGGATTTATCTGCGCGTAAGTTAATTTCAGGTTGTGGGTCTTTCTTGGCGGCCTTATCGGCATAGGCACTAAATGTAGCGATATCAATTGGGGTGCTATTCCAAAAGATTTGTCCTTTGGCATCAATGCTCAATTGCACAGACTCGGGTTTGACTTCATTACGCACACTATTGGCTTTTGGAAGTTCTACCTTCACCGCCTGCTGAATCACCGGTAGAGTGATAATGAAAATAATCAGCAGTACCAACATGACATCCACCATGGGGGTCATGTTGATCTCGGCCATTAAGCCATCTTCGTTTTGGTCGTTTGAAAAATTACTAAAGGACATGATTACTCCTGGTCGGGCACGCGTGCACCCGTGACAAAGTAGGCGAGTAGATCGTTGGCAAAGCGATTGAGATCAGCCATCACTAATTTATTACTGCGATTGATTGCGTTGTAGCCCAAGACCGCAGGGATCGCAACTGCAAGACCAAAGGCGGTCATGATGAGCGCCTCACCAATGGGGCCAGCGACTTGATCAATCTGCGCGCTACCTGAACTGCTAATGGCAATCAGAGCGTGATAGATGCCCCAGACCGTACCAAATAATCCAATGAAGGGAGCAGTGGCACCGGTTGATGCCAAAAAGGTGAGCCCCTTTTGGAGTTGGCCTGCTGATCCATCAATTCCATTCTTGAGACTACGCGCCATCCATTCTGAATAGTTCAGGGTTTGTAAGAGCTCGCGATGGTTAGAGCGTTGATTGAGATGATGGGCAGATGCCTCGCTAGCAGTTTTGGCTACTTTATAAAAAGGATTGAGTGCATGGTTGCTAAGTGAAGCAAGACCCTCCTCAAACGAGCGCGCTCGCCAAAATACATCCAGTTCATTTTTGAGACGCTTAATATTGCGCAATCCCCAAATACGACTAATTAAGATTACCCATGTAACGACCGATAGCAATAAAAGAAAGAGAGCCACAAAGTGGGTGACGAAGTCTCCCTGGGTCCAAAGGTGGTGAAGGCCAAACGCATTGTTCATATTAGGGGCTCTTTAGGTTGAATTTAATCAGTAGATTAGTAGAAATTTTAGCGGGACTGCCATTAATCAGGTAAGGTTTAAAGCGATAGCGTTTGCCGATTTCCATTGCAGCCGTGTCTAGCCTTGGGTAGGAGCTTGATTGCAAGAGACGCACATCTTCAACAACCCCTGTCTCATCAATGGTAAGGCGCACAATCACTTCACCTTGTTCGCCGGCACGTTTAGAGAATGAGGGGTAGTAGGCATCGGCATCGGGTTGGTAAACCACAATCAATTTACCAATATCCGTTTGAATAGGTGTACCACTTACTCTGCCACTCGATGTTGGAGGAGCAACAGTTGTACTTTGAGAGCTCTCGCTTGATTTGCTGGGGGGCGTTTGTGCGTCTTGTGGGGAAGCACTCTGGGCTGGGGCAAGGCTTGCTTTTGGTGCCCGCTCTACCTTCTTAACCTCAGGTTTGGGGGTTGGTTTAGGAGTTGGCTTGGGTGTTTCCGTAGGCATTTTGGGCGCTGGCGGTGGAGTTTGCTTAGGTGGCGCAGGATTATCTGGTGGAAGTAAGTTAGCCATGACCCGTTTATCGTTTAAATAATTAGGAGGTTTTGGGGTGAGTCCAAAATTAAATGGCACGATAAACGCCAAATGAGCCAAAACCACGAGAGCGATGATGATGCGCTCATCCTTGGAAAAAGGAATATGTAAACGCGATTGGTTCATAGTGATCATCAATTAAAGCGTTAATGTTTTGGTATAGATCGCGTACTTGGATAAATCACGATGCAGTAAGCGTTCTGCCATCGCTTCTAATGTATCTGCATTAGAGGTACTCAGCAAGCTGAGCTTGGGGGAGTGTTTGGAACTCACAATAAGACCTTGCTGATGCAACTGCCTGAGTAATTGTCGGACCACGGCATCGCTGGTATCAATCAGCGTCATGGAGTCCCCCACAATTGCTCGGATCATTTTTTTGAGGAAGGGGTAGTGAGTACATCCCAAAACCAAGGTATCCGCACCTAGGTCTTGTATTGGTTTTAGATGCGAGCGTAAGAGTGCTTGCATTTCAGGGGTCTCAATCAAACCTGCTTCGATCAAGGGCACCAAACCCGCACCTGCTTGTTTAATAAATTGACAATGCTCGGGAAGGGTCGCTAGTAGTGCATTGAACTTATCACTGTTTAATGTTGCTTCAGTGGCTAGAACACCCACGATCCCATTTTGGGATTGCATTGCCGCCGGCTTAATTCCGGGCTCAACCCCAATGATGGGAATATCCAGTGTGCTTCGGATTGTGGCAATTGCTTCTGCAGTAGCAGTGTTACAGGCCACCACAATGGCACTGCAGTCTTGCTCCATTAAATAGCGACAAATCTGCAAACTGCGTTCTGCAATCCAATGCGGTGGTTTATCTCCATAGGGTGCGTTTGCAGAATCCGCAAAATAGATGTAATTGTGATGGGGTAACTGCTGCAGTGCCTCATCCAAAATGGATAGGCCACCTACACCAGAGTCAAAGACACCGATTGTCACCATGGCCAACCGTTTAAGGAATTGCGATACATCTAAGCCACAGTGACTGGTATCTTGCCAATCTTGAGCTGCCATTCACGCGGACCGGTTTGATGCATGGAGGTACCCGTAGAATCAACCGCCACCGTGACCGGCATATCTTCGACGTCAAACTCATAGATGGCTTCCATACCAAGGTCTTGGAAGGCAAGGACCTTGGCATGCTTAATCGCTTTGGATACTAGGTAGGCGGCACCACCTACAGCCATCAGATAAGCCGAGCGATGTTTCTTGATCGACTCAATCGCAACCGGACCGCGCTCTGCTTTACCAATCATGGCGAGTAGGCCGGTTTGGCCCAACATGGTTTCCGTAAATTTATCCATGCGCGTGGAGGTGGTCGGGCCCGCAGGACCCACGACTTCATCGCGTACGGGATCGACTGGACCCACATAATAGATCACACGATTTTTGAAGCTCACCGGTAGAGACTCCCCTTTGGACAGCATATCGGCAATTCGTTTATGCGCTGCATCACGACCCGTCAGAATCTTGCCATTGAGCAATAAGGTTTGACCGGGTTTCCAGCTGGCCACTTCTTCAGCGCTTAAGTTATTGACATCGATGCGCTTTGATTTCTTGGTATCGGCTTGCCATGAGACTGCTGGCCAATCACTTAGAGAAGGTGCTTTGAAGTGAGTAGGGCCGCTGCCATCTAGATGAAAATGAATATGGCGGGTTGCTGCACAGTTTGGAATCATCGCCACTGGTAAAGACGCAGCATGTGTTGGGTAATCCATAATTTTGACATCGAGAACGGTTGCAAGGCCGCCTAAGCCTTGCGCGCCAATGCCAAGTTGATTAACTTTCTCATAAATTTCTAGGCGTAACTCCTCGATACGATTCTTGGGTCCGCGTGCAATGAGTTCCTGAATATC
>RFQL01000114.1 GCA_009924985.1 Burkholderiaceae bacterium
AGGAATGCAACCACAGGGAATGCAACCTCCCGCGCAAGTTCCAATGCCTGAACCTAAACAGGCACTTCCTTCTCAGCCTCCGCCTCCGGGGATGGCTGGTGGCGGACTTACGTCCATCCCCTTTAAACATGCACCATGACTTCGCCGCTGGTGGAATCATTGCGTTTGCTGATGGCGGGGAAACAGACTTGGCAGCGCAATACCCTGAGCAAACCACGTTAGAGCAAGAAAGAGCGGAAAGGCTAAAGAATCAAGCTCTTTATAATTTTGGTAGCGACCCTTACACCGAAGCCAAACGCCGCTACTCAGACCTTGAGCAGAGGCAATTAGAACGGGAAAAGAACGCAGGAGCCGATAGGTTTTGGGCAGGTCTTTCCACACTTGCTAGTTCTGGAACCAAAGGGTTTGGCGAATCAATGGGCATGGCAATGAAGACCGCCCAAGACCTAGAGGAAAAACAAAACGCTCAAGGTGACGCCCAACGCGGCAAGATGGCAGAACTTGCCACCCTATGGGGCAAAGAACAAGACGCTCTCAATCGCGCTAACTTTGAAGCCGATAGAGGTAACGTTGAAGGAAAGCGTAAAAAGTTGCTTGAAGCAGCCGCTTTTCGTCTTGAGAGGCAGAAGGTTCAAGCCTCGACTACACAAGCAGAAGCCACTTCTAAACAGGCAGAAACTGCATCTCAAAAGGAAGCGCGAGAAGCAGAAGCTCAAAGACAAATGCTCCCTAAACGTGCTATTGCTGGTCAAGCAAATCGTCCGCCTTCAAGCGTTGAAGAAACTCAACGTTATATGAACGATCCAAAATATGCAGCAGCATATAATGAGATGCAAGCAGCACGGACAGGCGGAAGAGGTTCGTTTACATTTGAAGATGCATTGAAACAAGTTGCTCCTATGATGCCGGGTGAAAGCCCAGAAGCTATTGCTGCTGCGGCTAAGAAACTAATGGATTCTTACAAGGCTTATCAAACAGGCGGCGGCGGCTCAACTATGGTAACTTTGCCTGATGGGAGGTCTTTGTCTTTCCCAACTGCACAAGCAGCAGCCGAGTTTAAAAAGAAAGCCGGAATTCAGTAATGAACTATGACGAACTTGCCAAACAGTATGGCGGTACTTTTGTTGGTGGAAACATTGATGAGTTAGCCAAACAGTACGGTGGTAAGTTTGTTGAAGAGCCTAAACCAGAACCAACTACCGGCTTTACTGGAGCTATTGGTTCCACTGTAGAGCGCATGAGAGGGCAAGGCGCATTGCTTGCCGGTAAGATGGGAGTAATAGATCCTGAAGAAGCGGAGAAGTATTACCGCGAACAGGAAAAAAAAGCATCAGCGTTTAAACCAACCGAGAAGGGTTGGAGTGAAGCCCCGTTCACAAAGGTTGCTGAACTTGCAGGGCAGTCCATCCCTTATATGGTTGCCCCACTGGTTGCCGGGGCAGCGGGTGCTATAGCTGCGCCTGAGTTGGCTGTTGCTGGAATAGGTGCTGGCGCTCTTGCTGCCTTTGGGACTAACGTAGGGCAGTTCACTGCCACTAACCTTGGGCGTCAGGTAGACACCGGGAAGAGCCTAGCAGATACCAGTCTTCTCAAAGCAGGTGCTGGTGCTATTCCTCAAGCGGCACTTGATACTTGGGCAATGCCGTTGGGCAAGTTCATCATGCCCATGTTCAAGAAAGCTGGCGTTGAGATTACCGAAGACGTTGCTAGGGAAGTTGCCAAGAAAAGTCTTCTGGCAAATGCTGGAGAAATTGCCTATCAAACAGGAAAGTCTGCTGGCAAAGAAGGTATTACCGAATCAGCGCAACAGGTCATTGAACGGCTGCAAGCTGGTTTAAACATTACCAATGAAGAAGCTCGAAAGGAGTATTTTGAGAATTTCATTGGCGGTGCTGTACTGGGTGGAGCATTAGGTGGTGCTGGGCATGTGTATGAAAAAGCATTTCCTAAAACCGGCACTCAGCCAACCACGCAACCAACGCAACCTGCTGACGCCAAGCTATATTTAAACGAAGAAGCTGACTATAAACATCCGGTTCACAATCCAATTGGGATGTTTACCGCGTCTGAGCTTGGTGACACTGCCGCCCAAGTTAACAGCGTTCGAGAGGCTGAAGGCAAGCCTCTGCTGCGGTCTTTTTCCATTGAAGACCTGCACGATGCCAAGCTGGGTCAGGACGTTATAGATGGGCTTCTAACTGCCAAGACAGGGTATCAGGGAGAAGAAGTTTTTCCGCAACAGGCCGCGCAGAACGTGGACACATCATCTAAAGGGTTTTCGGATTTCCTGACCCGGACAACGGGCAAGTCCAACCTCACGGAGATGACACCTCCTGAGTTGCACGCTGCTGTTACCGCGCTTGGTGGTATTCAAAGAACCGAAGAACCGCAGCAGCTTGAGGAAGGTACAAACTCTCATGCATTTAAACGGTCTGATTACGATCAGGCCATTCAAAACCTTTCCGGTGCGTTGCAGACCAACCCCTTTATGGGGCCAACTAGTGTCATCCATGAGATCAAGAATAGTCTCAACACAACAGACGAAGCCGCAGAACAGATTCTAAAGTCTGCGCTGCGGAACCAAGAGCTTTCGCTGACCACAACGCCCCACTACGACCTGACCGATGCTGAAGGCAAGGTTGTGTTCTCTACGCCGGTCAAGGCGGTAGCAGATAGCGCGGCTAGCAAGCATGGTTTAAATGTTGTTGAAAGTTCTAGTGAAGCCATCCACCTTCCTACGACCGAGATCAAGACAGAAGATCTTGAAGGCCCGGATGCGCCTGCTGAATATGAACTCAGGGCAGGCAATCAGTTACTTGAACGGTTTAAATCTGAAGACGATGCTTTTACAAAGGCTCAAGAGTTTCAGAAGGTAAGGGCTGCGCGTAAAGCTGCTGCGCGGGATGAGCGGATTGCTGCCCTTGCTGAAGTTGATGCAGATGCCAAGAAGATTGAGGAGATGGCTGCTCTTGGTCAAAGAGACACGCCAGAATATGAACAAGCAGTTGCAAAAGCTGAAGCCAAAGCTGAACAGAGCATGGCTAAAGCAAAAGCTCTTGAGCTTGAGCAAATGCAATTGGATGCCCCGGTATCAGTTCTTCCCTATACCGCAAAAGCAGTCTTCAACCGTGAAGCACAGGGTAAAGCTCTAGACCTTGCCAAAGACCTGCATCCGCAACTGAAGCGGTTTGGTCTTGAGAATGTTTCCCTGCGGATCGTTGATAGCATCCGTAACGGCACGGCAGACGGTGAGTACGCACAGAACCTCATCACAATTGCTATGGATGCAGAGAACCCTCTTGGGGTACTGCGTCATGAGTCCATCCACGCGCTGAAAGAACTCGGTGCGTTTACCGATGCTGAGTGGAAAGTTCTTACCGACCGCGCTCGCAAGGAATGGATTCCCAAGTACATCCAGCAGACTGGCTTGTACGATGAATACTACAAACAGTACATAAGCCAGAACAACTCTGATGCCGGGTTTCAGGAATACATCGAAGAAGAAGCCATCGCTGAAGCGTTTAAAGATTTCTCGGTTAAATCGCCTGCCGGGTTGTTGGGTAACCTCGTATATCGTTTAAAGCAATTCTTTGCTGGGCTGAAAGCAGCATTCACCAAGCAAGGGTTCACCACCGCAGACAGCATCTTTGGCCGCATCGAAGAAGGGAAGGTCCGTCCTACCCTAGCCCCCGGTACGTCCAAGGGGAAGTATTCGATTATATCTTTAGCGGATGTTATCAATAAAATAAAAGCGCGAGAGGAGTACCAAGAAAATAAATCAATGA
The DNA here is from genome assembly GCA_009924985.1 of Burkholderiaceae bacterium. Lineage (GTDB taxonomy): Bacteria > Pseudomonadota > Gammaproteobacteria > Burkholderiales > Burkholderiaceae > Polynucleobacter. The sequence continues at coordinate 3,786 of RFQL01000114.1, forward strand.
AAGCAAGCGCGGAGGAAAAAGAGATCTATCGGCAAAGGGAAGCGTTAGACGAAGCTCGCAGTTTTATTTTTGACAATGAAGACCTTTTTAAAATTGCTCAAAAAGTAAAAGATTTAGAGCTTCACTATTTTGATTCTTTTGCAAAAGAACAAGGCGTGGACTTTGAAGGGAAAGACAACCTTGATGAATCTTTAAAGAATTACTTAAAGATATATACAGACGCTCATAAAGTTTTTGCAAATTGGTACAAAACCCGAGAAGGTTCAATAGAAGATATATACAAAGGAAGCGATTGGACTCATAACATATTTCTGCATTTAAAGAACAAAGACGCATACAAAAAAGTAGCGGAAGATTATGTTGATGCAGTTCGTGAGTATCAAAAGACTGCTGATAAGAAGAGTGCATACGTTCGCCGCGAACTGGCAACGCTTAACAAAATCCTCCCGCCGGTAACAGAACTCAAGGCTAAGAAGACCAAAGCCAAAGAACAGGAAGGGCAGGTACTACCGTTTGCCAGACCGCAGAAGTTTGAGCGGTTTAGTCTTCGTTCAGAACGGGATGCTTCAGACACGTTTGGCGCTGGTGCAAAACGGGTTAAGTATACGGATGAACAAAGCAATGGAACTATAGAAGTAGTTGTTCGTCCAGATGGAAGCGCATCTGTTCTTAGCCTTGAAGTTCCAGAAGAGTTTCGCGGCAAAGGGTTTGGTAAAAAACTTCAAGCTAAAATATTAGAAGACTTCCCTAAAATGCAAGGGCAAGTGTCTTCTAAAGCTGCTGCTAAAACTGCTTATGATTTAGGAAGAAGACCTCCGGGCAAACCAAATGCCACGTTAGAAGATGTCTTTAAGTCTATTGACGAAGATTCTTCTGTTAATTTGGTTTCTCCTGAAATGCAAGGAAGGTATAGCCTTCGTGCGCCTCAGACAGAAGCGTTCAAGAAGTGGTTTGGCAAGAGTGTAATGGTTAACCCTGATGGCACACCCAAGGTTATGTACCATGGCACTGCTCGGGATATCAGCACGTTTAAACCCAAGCAAGCCAACGCCATCTTCCTCACGCCTGATCCAGATTTTGCTAAAGCATTCTCTGAGATGAGCGTGGAGTACATGCTAAATGAGGCGTATAAAAAACTATCAAGAAAAGAAAAGAACAATGTCTTTCTTCGCGCAATTCATAAAGCAACAAAAGAC
>RFQL01000115.1 GCA_009924985.1 Burkholderiaceae bacterium
CCCCAAAGAAACATTGGTGCTCCATTAAATACAGAGGATTGAGGTATGCCAATATCGTAGCAATTTGCTGATGATGGGTTCGCTTATACAAGGAGGCAGCCTTTACCAACTTCGTTTTTTAACTGCTCAATCAATTTTTTTTCCTCAGGAGTCATTTTTTCCAAATCGATCAAGCGCCAGTTACGCTCATACATATTCAATGCATCGCGGGGCGAGATACGTGCGTCCTCACGTAATTGCCAAGCCAGTGCCTTTAATTGTGGGTAGTATTGAACTGCAATTTGCTCATCATCCAGTCGATTGGGGTCAAATTCAATACTTGAACGTTTTGTTGATATGGGTGCTTCCAAATTCTTTTCAAGTGCAAAAAGACCAAGTCCCAAAACTTTGCAAACCTGTAAATAGGCCCCGATGCTGACCGAGGGCTCCCCTTTTTCAATACGGTGCAAGGTAACCCTTGAAATACAGGCGCAATCGGCAGCAACCTGCGAGCGCACCCCAAGGGCTTTACGGCGCATTTGGAGTGTTTTACCCAATTCAAGTAGGTTATCGAGATTTGCTATCTTGGTGATCATTTGTTTCTTATTATATACAAATTAATAAATTTGTATATAATAAGAAACAAATTAGGCATACTGAACTTCTACCGGGCTGATTGATGAATTGAATCCGGATTTATTTCCTAAGATTTGATGCAAATTACGCAAGCAATTGTCATCGGGATATAGGCGGATGTCATCCGGAAACTGAACAAGACATGCGCCGCCTTTTGCGACCACTGCTGCTGTTAGAGGCAATCCTTTTTTGGTGAGATTCGATTGGGCATTAACCTGACTCGACTGGATCAGGAATGGATTAATTTGCGTGCGCAATACCTTGAGATCAATACCGGTATCTAGATTGAGATGCACATTCCTGGCAAAACGTAGACGCGCGCCCACAATATCCATCACGCTCTCGGCCACTACTCGCAAACCTCCTGAGAACTTATCCGGACTTACATTGACCTTAGCAATCAGTAACTCATCCTCTTTTAACCACGAGCGGTTTGGTTCATACATCTCACTGTACAAAGTGAGTTCTAGAGCTGCAGTCCCATCATCAATAGTGGCGATCATCATCCGACCACGTTGACCCATCAACATTCGGGAGGAGGTAATAATTCCGGCAACCAGTTGGTCTTTACCCTCGGTCACCTTTACTAATGGCTGACGAATAAAGTGAGCAGCCTCAGGGCGATAGGCATCAAAGAGATGTCCTGTTAAGCATAAGCCCAAAGCAGCCTTTTCATCTTGTAAGCGCTTTTTCTCGGAAAAGGAAACTTCACGCACATACTCCGGGACATGTTTCTCAGACTCTTCGCCAAGGTCAAACAAACTCACCTGGTGAACGGATGCCTGAGCTTGCTCAGCTGCTTCAATGGCTCGAGAAAGCGATGCCAAGAGAGTGGCGCGCCCCTCATAAGGGTTGGCGTAGCCTTTTGCTGAATCACCCGCGATCGTATCAAAAGCACCTGCACGAATGAGGGCCTCGATGGCACGTCGATTGACCTGCCGTCGATCGACTCTGGAACAGAAATCAAATAAATTAACAAAGGGTCCGGCCTTACGGGCCTCAACAATAATTTGAATGGCGCCCTCACCAGTCCCGCGAACTGCACCCAAACCATAACATATTGTTTTTAAGGGCGATCGGTGCTGAGCTTCAACGGTATCCATGGGTTTTTCTTGAGCGCTTTTCTCATCGCCAATTGGGGTGAACTCATACATGCCCGTATTGATATCGGGCGACAATATGTTTAAACCTTGATGCAAACTATCGTCATACAAGATCTTGATCTTATCGGTGTCATCCATCGATAAAGATAAGTTGGCTGCCATAAATTCAGCGGGGTAATATGCTTTTAGCCAAGCAGTTTGATAGGCTAATAGTGCATACGCTGCGGCATGCGACTTATTAAATCCATAACCCGCAAAACGCTCCATTAGGTCATAAATCTCATCGGCTTTGTATTCGGTTAAGCCATTTTTTTGGGCGCCCTCACGAAAGATTTTGCGGTGCTGGGCCATTTCTTCTGGCTTTTTCTTACCCATCGCACGTCTCAATAGGTCGGCACCGCCTAGGGAGTAGCCGCCAATCATCTGCGCCATTTGCATCACCTGCTCTTGGTACACCATGATTCCGTAGGTCTCCCGCAAGACTGGCTCAATCCGCGGATCAGGATACTCAACACGTTGCTGACCGTGCTTGCGTTTAATGTAATCCGGAATTAGATCCATGGGGCCTGGTCGATAGAGGGCAACGAGTGCAATAATGTCCTCAAAGCGATCGGGTTTAGCATCGCGCAACATGCCCTGCATACCCCGACTTTCTAACTGGAATACCGCAACTGTATTTCCGCGCTTCAGCAATTCAAATGCCGCCGGATCATCCAAAGGAATATCGCTAATACCCCAGTGCTTCCTCTGTGGATGCAGTGTTTTAATCCAACGCTCAGCTCCCGCTAAGATCGTTAGGGTGGTTAAACCCAAGAAGTCGAATTTCACCAAACCAATGGACTCGACATCGTCTTTATCAAATTGACTAATGACACCTGCATCTTGATCTTTAGCATCTTGGGTATACAGAGGGCAAAAGTCTGTTAACTTGCCGGGGGCAATCAGCACTCCTCCAGCATGCATGCCCACATTACGGGTCATTCCTTCTAACTGCTGTGCAAGGGCTAATAATTGCCGCACCTCTTCTTCATTTTTCTCCCGCTCGGCTAGTTGCTTTTCTTCTTTCTTGGCCGACTCAATGGTCACAACTTGACCCGGTTTAAAGGGCACCAACTTAGCAATCCCATCGACAAAGCCATAGGGCTGTTCCAGCACGCGCCCCACATCCCGAATCGCCGCTTTGGCAGCCATCGTGCCAAAAGTAGCAATTTGACTTACCGCATCTTTGCCGTATTTCTCTTTGACATAGGCAATCACGCGGTCCCTGCCATGCTGACAAAAGTCGATATCAAAGTCAGGCATGGATACCCGCTCGGGATTTAAAAAGCGCTCAAAGAGCAAGTTGTAGCGCAGTGGGTCAAGGTCCGTAATACCCAATGAGAATGCAACCAAAGAACCAGCACCCGATCCTCTGCCAGGCCCCACCGGTACGCCATTGCTCTTGGCCCAATTAATAAAGTCCGCCACGATTAAGAAATATCCCGGGAAGCCCATTTGCGAGATCGTGTTTACTTCAAACTTGAGGCGATCAACATAACGTGCCTCGATCGCTTTGCGCTCCTCCTCATCGGGATAGAGCTTCAGTAGATTCTTTTTTAGACCCAACTCAGCTTGTTGCATGAGATACGCATCTAAGGCCATTCCATCTGGTGTTGGGAATTCCGGTAGACGTGCTTGACCCAAGGTTAGGGTTAAGTTACACATCTTGGCAATCTCAACCGAGTTGGAAAGTGCTACCGGTAGGTCAGCAAAGCGCTCCTGCATTTGTGCTTGCGTCAAAAAATATTGTTGTTCTGTAAAAAGTTTGGGTCGACGCGGATTGCCTAGCAACTCACCCTCGGCAATGCAGACTCGGGCCTCATGCGCTGTGTAATCATCAGGCTTCATGAATTGGATCGGATGGGTAGCCACGATAGGGATACCCAACTCACTCGCTAGCTGACACCCTAACTGAACATGAGACTCGTCTTGTGCATGACCACTGCGCTGCAGCTCAATAAAATACCGGCCGCCAAATGCACCCTGCCAATGCATGGCCAGTTTTTTAGCCTGCTCCAGATTGCCAGCCAGCAAGGCGCTACCAACATCACCCAAATGGGCACCCGATAAGGCGACCAAGCCATCCGCTAAGCTCTGTACGGCTTTCTTGGAGTCACCCGAATGTTTTTCTGGAGCCTGTATAAACCAACTGGGGTGGACCTCTGCACGGCCATGGACTTGATTCTGTAGCGATGCTTTAGTAAGTAATTGGCAAAGATTGAGATAGCCAGTATGGTTTTGTACGAGCAAAAGCATACGATGTGGTGAGTCAGGCTCTAGCTCATTACTCAACCAAACATCAGCTCCCGCAATGGGTTTAACTCCTCCAACGCGTGCTGCTGAGTAGAATTTAATTAAGCCAAAGAGATTACCCAAATCGGTGAGCGCTAAGGCCCCCATCGCATCGTTACATGCGGCCTGAACCGCATCGTCAATGCGCACCACTCCATCGGTAATGGAATATTCAGAATGAAGGCGAAGATGAACAAATTGGGGTGCAGCCATGAGATCATTTTAGCTGTGAGCACCCCAAAATTTGGTCTAAATGAAAACCCTGCAAAATCCTCAATCTAGTCAAGGCTCTAGCCAAGAGACGCCTCGCGAAGCCTTCCCCTATCGGGGTCGGTTTGCGCCATCCCCAACCGGCCCTTTGCATGCTGGGTCCTTAGCAAGTGCTTTAGGAAGCTGGCTCGATGCCAGAGCTCATGGGGGTCAATGGTTGGTGCGCATTGAGGATGTGGATACTCCAAGAACTGTCCAGGGCTCCGATCAGATTATTCTGCAACAGCTAATCGCCTGCGGTCTTCATTGGGACGAAGAAGTAGTCTGGCAATCAAAACGGACAGCCCTATATCAAGCCGCATTAGATCAACTGAACAAAGATCAAATGACTTATCGCTGTATTTGCTCACGCAAACACATTGAGGAGACTTTAAAAGCAAATGGGGTTGAGCTAGGGCGTCACGAAGATCTTATTTACCCAGGAAACTGTCGCAACCAAAATAGGCAAGAAGAAAACGCTGCTATTCGAGTAGCCTTACCAAGCTCATGCGTATTGCAATTTAAGGATCGCATTAAGGGAGTCCAATCGCAAGACCTTACGACCCAATTGGGAGATTTTGTACTTCGACGTGCCGATGGATTATTTACCTACCAACTCGCTGTTGTGGTTGACGATCATCTTCAAGGCATT
>RFQL01000116.1 GCA_009924985.1 Burkholderiaceae bacterium
GCGCTTGATTCAAGTGATTCAGGGATGCGCAATCACCACCATGATTTTGAATGTGATTGCGCTCTGGAAGCAAGAAACGCGTGATCGCAGTAGACGCTTTCAAAATCCAGATCAACCGACCTTTAAACAATCGTGGGATCTCTTTTGCCAAGGTGAACATGCGCTACGTCGTTTATTGGCGGTGGGACTCGGTACGATGGCGTTTACGATGGAAGACGTATTGCTTGAGCCCTATGGTGGGGAGATATTGAAATTGAGTGTGAGCTCTACCACCTACCTGACGGCTGCGTTAGCCTGTGGCGGACTATTTGGTTTTGGATTGGCATCGCGCATTTTGAGTAAAGGGGCCGATCCTTTTCGGATGGCCAGTATTGGGGCGATGGTCGGCCTGCCCGCATTTATGGCGGTGATTGTTGCTGCGCCGATAGCCTCGGCCTACTTATTTAGTTTTGGAGTTTTCTTAATTGGCTTTGGGGGTGGACTTTTTGGTCACGGCACGCTCACCGCGACTATGAACTTGGCGCTCCCACAGCAACGCGGATTGGCATTGGGGGCGTGGGGCGCGGTACAGGCAACCAGCGCTGGAGTGGCAGTAGCGCTTGGAGGAATTATTCGGGATATTGTGAACTACTTTGCGATGCGAAAAAGCTTGGGAGAGGGCTTGGCCGATCCCGGTACCGGCTATGTTGCAGTGTATTTCATTGAAATAATTTTATTACTGGCAACCATCATTGCGATGGCGCCTCTGATTAAAAGCAAGTTGCCAGTGCGTCAATTCCAGACGCGTTAAAGACCTATTGATCAACCGAGAAGAGGAGGGCGAAATGGCTGCAGGATATGGGATTGCAATTTTGATTGTGGCAATTGGGGCAATGGTTGCGATTCGGAATATGAATCGCCGTAAGTAATTACTTAGAATTACCTCTGCGTTTCTTACCCAGAAACGATTCCACGATGATGGAGCAAAACACCGCGCCAATGATGGCAGTGATGACGGCCATGATGGGCCCGCTAATCTGCATCCCAAAGTCATAGCCAAACTTGAGGCCAAGGCAAACGGCTAGCACGTAGGGGATCAAAAAAAGATACTCTTTGAGGCTCTTCATGATCCCTATCTTACCCATTCGTTGGGCTTGTGCAAATAGCGCTAATTAAAGACATAATGGGATCACCACACGATAGCTTGGGAGTAAAACAATGATCAAAATTAAAAATCTCATTGCGGTACTTTTTATTGCTAGCGCGTCACTTTCCTTTGCTGCCGATACAACTCCCTCTGACTCCGCTCCATCTTGGGCAAAAGAGGCACAACAAGAAATAAAGAATAAAAAGTATGATGCAGCCATTAATACATTACTAGCGGCAAATCAACCGAGTTCTGCTGACTGGAATAATTTATTAGGATTTGCGCAACGCAAGAAGTCCCCACCGGATTTAAATGCCGCAGAGTTTTATTACCAAGTAGCCCTAAAAATAGATCCAAAACATAGGGGCGCTTTGGAGTACTACGGTGAACTCTTTCTAATGAAAAATGATCTTGCTGGGGCAGAGCAAATGTTGGCCCGCTTAAACAAGGTCTGTTTCTTCTCGTGTGAGGAGTACCGAGATCTCAAAGAGGCAATCGCTCAATACAAAACGAAGAAATAAAAAATTTCTAGGCACTAGAAAAAAGAATTCGAAAAAAGGTACAGAAATTCCGATATTTTTTGATTAATTACCCTTTTTCTTTCACGGCCGTTTGTCTATTAAATTCCCGGACGATTTGACACAAGGTTTTCATATTTTGCAAATCGGGTTTGACGCGTTTTTCCCGTATCAAGGCAGCTTTTCCAGAGGTTAATTTCAATTTAGGCAAGGACATGATTCGGTCGCATAAAAATCCGCACACTGCATCGGCAATCTGCGGATGTTTATCCATAATGTGCCCAAAAGCAAGCGACGGAAGAAATAAGACTTCACCTTCCTCTAACATTTTTACAGAAGCCGATCGATTTTCACCGTCGATTAAACCAAACTCGCCTACGTATTGACCCGGCGCGAGGGTGGCGACAACTTTAGCGGTGCCACCAATATGCCCGCTACGAATATAAATTTGTAATTTTCCTTTGAGCAGAACATACAGTCCATTGGAAGGATCATCTTGATTAAAAATATTGGTATCTTTTTCAAAGTGTATGGTCCTTGTAATGCCCATGATGCTGACTAGATCTTGGGCAGACAATCCTTTAAAAAACGGAATTTCATCAATCGGAGTGGACATGACTCGACTTTAATTGATGGATGTGGGTTTTTTGAATGGCACTGATATTTAATACCTGAGAATGTGGGCTGGTAAATTGGACGCGTTCTAAAAAACCGATTCGACCTTCGGTACTATTGACGAGCTTAGCCATAGCGGGGTAGTTTTGATTCCACTCCATGGCTAAATTGCGACTCAGTAAGGCACCCCTAACGGGTAGCATGCTTGCCATTAAATCAGCCTCCACCATCAGCAATGCCATCAAATCAGTCCGATGATTTTGATCGATTTTCTTTTTGAGCAAGGTTTGAAAATTCTTCGGATCGGTGGCCAGGACAATGGGTTCTACATAACTCATTAACCGATTCATTTCCGTGAGGGGGTAATTTGTTGTGCTTAGCCAATGATGAATTTGCGAGATGGATTTTTTTTCGAGTTCAAACGGGCTTGTATTAATCGTTCCATCATGACCGCAGTCATGACCAATGGCACAGAATAATAAAATCCAGGCTTCTGCCGATGAGATGCTTGGCGCTGGGTGTGCCGCCGATGAATTAGCGATTGCAGCTTGCGATTGAAGCAGCAGTGATAATGCAACACAGACGTCTTTAAAATGCGATCTCGAATGATAATTTGGCTCCCAATCAAGCGACTGATTATGGTTTTGTATATGCATGCTAAGACCCTTGCATAAATCTTTCAGGGCATTATTGGAGTAATCTAAACTTTTCCACAGTTCAGTGTTCATTAGTAACTCAATGAATTTAGAAAAATCTGCAGTAGCACGATCGGCAATGACAAAAATCTCCTCCATCCCCTCCAATGACGGATTGGATAAAAGTAGCTTAAATGATGTGTTTAAGTCGCGGTCTGCATCCATTTTGTAAGCGGGGTGTTACCATTTGAGTTAATAAGCGTAATGCCACATTATCGTTGATTGCAGAAAAGTTCAAAATTAAGATGGTTGATCGGGTATCAAGCCTGTTGTATGTACAGGACCGTACCAACCCTGTTTTATCCCTATTTAATGACATTTCTTGCTTGCGCATAGCGCATTGGTATTTACCCTAGTTTTTTCTTGGATAAATAGCTAAAACCCAAAAAAATGCCTATAGTGGGTAGTTCATTTTAGAAAGTCCCTTTGCCAAATTTTTTCACGATGATCTCCATCACGAAGTTAAAAAAACATGGTGTGCGAGCCTTCATTGGGCTTGTTTTAACCACCTTGTTTGCGAGTCACGCATTGGGCCTATTTCACATTCGGTTTATTACGCAACTGGATAACTTTATCTACGATGCACGGCTGCGCGCGACGATGCCCAATACGGTTGACGATCGCATTGTGATTTTAGATGTGGATGAAAACAGCTTAAAAATGCCTGAGTTAGGTCGCTGGCCTTGGAGTCGCGACAAGATGGCGCAGATTATGGACGTATTGTTTAATAAGTATCAAATCAAATCCTTGGGTTTTGATGTGATTTGGGCAGAGCCAGATACCAGTTCTGGCTTAGGGATATTAAAGAGATTAGCAAAAGAGGATTTAAAGGGTTCGCCTGAGTTTGGCCAAGCAGTAGAGCGCTTAGCCCCAAAACTAGACTTCGATAAAATTTTTGCAAATTCCCTGCGCGATCGCCCGGTTGTTTTGGGCTATTACTTTAATTCCAATAAAGACGCGACCGAGATCGGCGCTCTGCCCGATCCCATTTTCTTTAAGGATGACTTAGCCAATCGTGAGAAATATTTTTCCTTACGAAAAGGCTTCGGTGCAAACTTAGAAAATTTATCCTTTGAGGCTCCCCTGGCGGGTCACTTTAATCCGACGGTTGATACCGATGGTGTAATTCGGCGCGTTCCCATGTTGGCTGAATATAAGGGGGATTATTACGAGTCGCTGTCTTTATCGATGTACCGATTGATCGTGGGTTTAAATAGCCCCGAGGAAAAAGGGTCGGTGGGTAAGATGCCACAGCGCATTCCGGGCGCCAAACTATTGCCTCTTGGAAATAATGAACCCAAAGGAGCGGGGCCGATCTTAGCGATTGAGGGGATTCAGGTGGGCTCCACACTCATACCGGTCGACAAGGGGACCAATTTACTGGTTCCGTTTCGAGGCAATCGCGATAGCTTTGCCTACATCTCCTTAGGCGATGTATTTGCGGGCAAGGTGCCCCTTGAAAAATTAAAAGGCAAGATTGTATTTGTCGGCACCACCGCCCCAGGCTTAGCGGATTTGCGCGCCACACCCGTGAGCGGTTTGTATCCGGGTGTCGAGATCCACGCAAATTTGTTAGCGGGGATGCTCGATAGCGAGACCATTCCTTTTAAATCGGAACCACCGTTTTCGACCTTTTTAGAATTGGTCGGGCTTTTGGTAATTGGAATTGCTCTAGCTGTCTTCATGGCGTATCTTCCAGCACTCCCGGCGGCGCTTGTATTTGTGGTGAGCTTGGCTGCGGTAGTTGCTAGCAATGTGATGTGGTGGCAACAGGGCTATGCCCTACCATTAGCGCCTTTCTTATTATTAATTGGGTTAATTTATTTTTCGAATGTGGCGTACGGATATTTTGTTGAGTCTAAAAACAAACGTCAG
>RFQL01000117.1 GCA_009924985.1 Burkholderiaceae bacterium
GAGCCCTGCTTTCGCTAATTTCTCTTTAAGCTTTAAGAAGGCTTCGTAGAGCCCTCCTAAGCCCGCCTTGCGTAAAGAATGGATGGTGAGCTGTACGTCCCCCCTTGGGATATACATGCTGACCGACGCGCTAACCTCAACCTGATCACCAGATTGGGGCATAAATCCAAGCTGGGCGTTCTTACCCCGAAACATCACACAGCGAATCTGGCCTTCTTCGTCCTTGAGCGAGAAATACCAATGCCCGCTGTCATAGGCCTTGAAGTTGGAGATCTCCCCGCTAACCAAGACGGTGTCAAAACGTTCGGCTAAAGACTCTGCAATGACGCGGTTTAGATCGCCAACACTAAGGATTGGGCTTGATGTATCCATGGTTGACCTTGTTTATTTCTTTATCTATATGGGCTTGCGGTTCATTACATATCCACAATCCCTATGTAAATAAGAAACCCTATATGTTAGTAAATACTCGCTTTTAATTAGTGTCAAACTCATCCGCAATTAACATCCTAACTATTTGATTTAAATGAATAATTTATATTACTGCTTTTGGGTATATTTTCTCAAAATCAGGTACTTACACCATTCATCAAGGACTTATCAAACCCCAAATAAAAAGTTTTGCACAGACTTATCCACAGGCTGGGGATGTTTCGGTTGACTTGTTAAGAAACACTTTCGGCTCCAAAGCCTGACTTCATCATCATTTTGCCCTTAGAAATCGTTTTCATTGAAAATAGCCCACTATGTACACCATCTTACTTGCTGCCGGCTGGCCCATTTGGCCCTTACTTGCGATCTCCATAGTGGGTTTAGCCATCCTGATTGAGCGCGCTTGGTATTTACGTAAGAAGCACATTATCCGCAATGAAACGATCGAGCAGGCTTTTAGTGCGAGCGTTCAAGACGGGGCAAATAGCGAGTTTTTAGGAAAGCTCAGTGCCTCCTCGCCAATCGGCACGCTCCTTGCTGGCTTACTCCGCGAGCATGCTCTAGGCCACTCTGCCGATACCGCAATTGAGGAACTTCAGATCCTAGCCCAAAATCTTTGGGCTAAGTTAGATCGTTATTTGGGGGGGTTAGCCACTATTGCAACGGTAGCACCCCTCCTAGGTCTCTTTGGCACGGTGATTGGCATGATCGAGATCTTTGGTAGTCAGGGAGGGTCGCTGGGAAGCGCAGTCAATGCAGCGAGTGTTGGTGCAACCAATCCTCAGCAATTAGCTCATGGCATCTCGATTGCGCTTTACAATACCGCATTTGGTTTGCTGATTGCCATTCCTTCTCTAGCCGGCTGGAGAATATTGCGGGCTATCGCAGATCAACGCCAACGCGAATGCGAAGAGTGCACGCGTCAGCTCTTTAAAAAGCTGTATCCAAATAGTCATTAATCCTGTGTCCTGGCTACAGAACCGTACTTCAGAAAATATTCGCGCTTCCAGCGGTCGGCTGAATCGCTCAACCCGCTCCTTCTCTTATGCAGAACCCGAAATCAATCTTATTGCCTTTATTGATGTGCTGTTGGTGATCTTGATCTTCTTGATGATTTCAACCACTTTTACCAAGTTCCAGGAAATTACGATCACGCTGCCTAGCGCATCGGGTGCCGATACCGTAGAGTCTGCGCGTGAAATTAATGTCGCCGTTAGCAGCGATGGGCGCTTTGCGCTAAACGGTCGTGTGATGAATCGCTCGCAATTGGCTGGTGCGCTCAAGCAAATGAGCTATAATTCTGGTGAGCAAAACCTGCGGGTCAGTATTGATGCTGATGCACGAGCTCCTCACCAAGCCGTAATGACAGTACTCGAGATTGCGCGTGATGCAGGTCTTCCCAATATTGCCTTTAGCAGTCAAGCAAAGAAATAATGCTCTTCAAATCCGCTCCTCGCTTTTGGGAAAAATCATCCTTTGCCAAAGAGCCCATTCGCGCCCTGATTGATCGTCTCATCAGCGTAATCCTTCTTCCCCTGGCTTGGCTCTTCGGTTTGATGATTTGGCTCAAACAAATTTTGATTGATACAGGCATTACTCAGGCTCTTGGAATGCATCGTGCCGCGCTGGTACCCCTCATTATTGTGGGAAATATTCGGGTGGGTGGTACAGGCAAAACCCCTCTTGTCATCGCTCTTGCAAATGCCTTATTCGAAGAGGGATATAAGCCGGGGATTATTAGCCGTGGCTATCAACCGAATGGACAAAGTAGCTTAGAGGCCCCCCAAGAGGTTACGCAAACTAGCAATCCAAATACCGTCGGCGATGAACCCGTTCTCATGGCACAGCGTATACATCAGCAAATACCGATTTGGGTCTTTCCTAAACGTGCGCAGTCGATAAATGCTCTACTCAAAGCCCACCCCGAGGTCAATATCATCATTAGCGATGATGGCTTACAACATGCTGGATTAGTACGTTGGCCCGCTCGAGATGGCGGTCGTGATCTTGAGTTAGTGGTTGAAGATGAGCGTGGCAATGGTAATGGCCGACTGTTACCTGCTGGACCATTGCGCGAATCATCACGCCGTGAGCGTGATGCCACAATCTCTATTGGCACTCATATGCAAATAGCAAATGCCCTTGCTACAGAAAAGTCTTTTCAGTTAACGCCCGAAATTGATAGTGTCTATCCACTCCATCGACCTAATGAGTCTCAATCATTTCCTGAGTTCCTCACAAACCTAGTGGGTCTAAAGCTTGCAGCGATCGCTGCGATTGGTAATCCCAATAAATTCTTTGAGGCACTCAGTCGTCTTGGCATGCATTTGGAACATACCTTATCGCTTCCCGATCATGCGCCCATTAAAAATACTGATATTGCCAATATTGAGGCTGATTGCATCTTTATTACAGAAAAGGATGCAGTTAAATGCGCTACGATCGAGGATCAGCGTATCTGGGTCGTACCCATGCACTTACCCCTACCCAATGAACTAATCCGTTGGGTGCAAGAAGTCATTCAACGTCCTAATCCTTATCAGCGATAGTCATTTGCAAGTGGATGGTCTATGATGGTGATTACACTTAGCCAAACTTTTTAGCCATGCCTATGAACAAAAACCTCCTAGTTATTGTGGTGTGCCCCATCTGCAAAAGTCAATTACAGTTTGACGAGTTAAAAGATGAGCTCATTTGCAAGGTGGATAAATTAGCCTATCCCATTCGTGATGACATACCAGTGATGTTGGTCGATGAGGCCAGAAGTCTAAGTCCCGAAGAAGCGATCGCACTCTCCTCCTAAATGGGGCAATAGAAGATGGGCTCATTTACTGTTGTTATCCCAGCCCGACTTGCTTCGTCGCGACTCGAGCGTAAAGCACTTGCAGACTTAGGGGGCAAGCCGATGGTTGTAAGGGTTGCCGAACGCTCGGCCCAATCAGCAGCCAACCGAATCATTGTCGCAACCGACGCCCAAGAAATCGAGTCCGTTTGCAAAGCAGCTAAATTAGAGGTCATGATGACCCGTGCAGATCACCCAAGTGGCTCAGATCGGCTTGCTGAGGTTGTCCAACGATTAGACCTAAACGATGAATCCATCGTTGTGAATGTTCAAGGTGATGAGCCTCTCATTCCGGTCAATCTCATTAACCAAGTTGCCAATACTTTGCAATCCAAGTCCCATTGTGCGATTGCTACAGCTGCAGTGGCGATTGAGAATCAAGAAGAAATTGTTAACCCCAATGCGGTAAAAGTGGTTCTCAGTAAAAATAATGAGGCTCTATATTTTTCCAGATCGATCATCCCCTTTGATCATTCCCAAAGCTCGCCGACCTATTATCGGCACCTAGGGATCTATGCTTACCGAGCCCGCTTTCTTCGCGACTTCTCCAAGTTGGCTAGTTCACCCCTAGAACAGGCAGAGTCTTTAGAGCAACTGAGGGCACTGTGGCACGGCTACGCCATTACCGTCTATATTGCCTCGGAGTCGCCACCGCCAGGTGTGGATACTCAGGCTGATTTAGATCGCGTTCGTCAGTTCTTTTAGGATTTAGCTAGGATGGGCATAGCGATAAACTTTGCCCAATAATCAAGCAATCTATTAGACTAGCGGTAATTAAAATATAAATATGGGACACAATATGCGCTTAATTCTTCTAGGTGCTCCAGGTGCTGGCAAAGGTACGCAAGCTCAGTTTATTTGTCAGCAATTTGGTATTCCACAAATCTCAACGGGAGATATGTTGCGCGCCGCTGTAAAAGCAGGCACACCTCTTGGTGTTGCTGCTAAAAAGATTATGGATGCTGGCGGCCTCGTGTCTGATGACATCATCATTGGCTTAGTCAAAGATCGCCTCACACAGCCTGATTGCAATAAGGGTTACTTATTTGATGGCTTTCCACGAACCATCCCTCAGGCTCAGGCGATGCGTGATGCGACAGTACCCATTGATTATGTTTTAGAAATCGACATTCCCTTTGATTCCATTATTGAACGGATGAGCGGTCGTCGTGTTCATCCTGCCTCAGGACGCTCATATCACATCAAATTTAATCCCCCCAAGATCGAGGGCAAAGATGATCCGACTGGTGACCCTCTGATACAGCGCGATGACGATAAAGAAGAAACCGTTCGCAAGCGCTTACAGATTTATACCGATCAAACACGCCCACTGGTCGACTATTACTCTAAATGGGCTAATGAACCAGCAAGTCAAGGAGTCAAAGCGCCTGCTTACCGAAAAGTATCTGGATCAGGATCTGTTGAGGATATTACAAAGGCTATTTTTGCAGCTCTCAAATAGAGCCTGTAAATTACTTCAGCTCTTTTAGGGCACTCTCAAACGATTCGATATCGGCGAAGCT
>RFQL01000118.1 GCA_009924985.1 Burkholderiaceae bacterium
TGATGCGGCGCATATTAACAATTCCCAAACGCTACTTAAGCTCAAGGGTGGACGAATTGGTGGCCAAAGCGATCGAATCGAACCTACGCAAGTAGTAGAAATTGAGGGAGCACCTGGCGTTGATGACGTTCGCAAAATTGCGATGCCAATGCCGTTTAACCAACCGTCCAGCGTATTGTTTAACTTACTGGGCTGGTTAACTGATGCAGCCAAGGGTGTTGTTACCACCGCAGAAGAAAAGATTGGCGAGGCAAACAACAACATGCCGGTTGGTACGGCCCAGGCTCTCATCGAGCAAGGTGCTAAAGTATTCTCCAGCATTCACGCACGTTTACATCGCAGCCAGGCTAAGTCGTTGGCGATTGTTTCGCGTATTAACCACTGGTACCTGGCCGATATGGACAACCAGTCCGGCGAGGCAATTGAGGTTCGTGACTTTGCGTACAACAACGACGTACGCCCAGTATCAGACCCCAACATTTTCTCTGAGACACAACGTCTAGCTCAGAACCAGGCCATCCTTCAAATGGCAACATCGGCACCCCCTGGAATGTTTGACATTCGTGCGGCCTACCGAAGAGTTTTAAATCAGTTAAAAGTTCCTAACGTTGATGAGATATTGCCAAACCCATTAGGAGCAAAAGAATCCAATCCTGCGCTAGAAAACGTTGCCATGACCATGGGGCGTCCTGCCGCAGCATACCCAGATCAAGACCACATCAGCCATATCAAGATTCACTTAGAGTATGCGATGAACCCTGCGTATGGTGGCAACCCAGTGATTGGACCAACATTTGCGCCCAACGCGTTAGAACACATCAAGCAACACTTAACGCTGCACTACTTGCAGTCCATGCGCGCGTACGTGGCCCAGGCATCTGGCGGCAAAGATACGCTAGAGTTGCACCAAGAAAAGCCACTAGACTTAGAAGCTCAACAGGCGTTAGCCCTAGCCTCGCAGATGGTAGGTCAAGATTCGCAGATGACTATGCAGCCATTCGTACAACAGATTCAGGCATTGGCTCAAAAAGTTGCGCAGGCGCAGCAGTCTAGGATGGAACAAATTGCGTCCCAAGACCCAACCGCCCAGGTTATTCTTAAGACCCAAATGGCAGAGACCCAGCGTAAACAGCAAGAGGCTCAGTTTAAGATGCAGATGGATCAGCAAAAGAGTCAGCAAGACTACGAGATTAAGATTGCTGAATTGCAACGCAAAGTAATGGAATTACAGAGCAAGTACGATCTGCAAACCGAACTTGATAACCAGAAAAACTCTACCAACGTGGCAGTTGCCAGTATGAATAACTCCTCGCGCGAGCGCGTGGCAGCACTACAGGCTCAGGCACAGCTATCTGCTCAAGAGTTAGCACTTGCCCAAGAACAGGCTATGCTTGGTATTCAGGCAGTAAACGAGGCAGAGAAAGATATCCGTCAGCATGGTATCGAGATTGAGCGGCAAAATTTTTTAAATGAAGCTGAAGTAACAAAACAGGCAGTACAGGCAGCACTACAACCAAAACCCACCACAGGAGTATAACATGGCCGAAAATTTAAAAGGCTTTCGTCAAACATACCAGGAGACTGGTCAACTATCTAGCGGCGGCGGCCCAGAAGACAAAACCCTAGACGCTGGCGCGTCTGGTTCACACCGCGACAACAACTGGAAGCGGGGCGCAGCCCAGGCTAAACTAAGAAATGCTAAGCCAGTCGGCCCAGGCAAAAATCTTAATGAACTTAAAGGCGGCAATTTTTATTAATTTTAGGGCGGAATCCTTTATATACTTGCATTAGTGAGATTATGAAGGACTTTTTATCTGAAATTATCGGTCGTGTAAAGGCTGAGCAAAAATCACTAGCGGAATCCGTTACCGCCGGTATTAACGTAAATTCGTTTGAGGACTACCAGAGATTGGTGGGCCGATACGAGGGTTTTAAGATTACGTTAGACATTATTAACGATATTTTAACGGAAGACGAAGAAGACGAATCGTAGGATTCAAGAAAGGACTGCCGCATGGCATTTGATTTATCACAAAAGGAAGACCCAGATCTTCGCTCGGAAGCGGAATGCTTTCCGGACATCGATCCAGGTATTGAAGTAGCCGGAGACCGTGTTTTAGTGCAGTTACGACGGGAAAAGGCAAAAAGCAAGGGCGGAATCATTTTAGTTGATGAAACCCGGCAGACGTTACGTTTCAATGAGACTGTAGCTAAAGTACGCCAGATTGGCCCACTAGCATATAAGTCGCCAGATACCTTAGAGCCTTGGATTGAAGGCCCATGGTGCAAAGAAGGCGATTTGGTTAGGACCATCAAGTACGGCGGTGACCGTTTTGTTGTAAGCCCAGATGATGAAGGCTCCCCCGTGGTGTTTATTACCATCCAGGCACGTGAAATTATCTCTCGCATCAAGTCATTTGACCATGCGCAGAAGATGAAGGCGTTTGTAGACTAATTTTGAAAGAAAATTATGGCAGATAATGAAAAAGACGTTCCGATCAAGGAACAAAACGATGGCTCCGTTTTAGCCAAACTGGAAGAGCATGTTGATCACTTTCCAGACGAAGAAAAACAAAAAGATGATACTGTTGAAAACAGTGATCAGGACGACGATGAGCCCGTAGAAGCTGCCGATGGTGGCGAGGTGGATTCTGATCCTGAAGAAACCGACGAAGACCGCGAAAAGATTCGAGAGGCACGCAGAGAAGAGCGTAGACTCAAAAAAGAATTAAATAAACAACGCGACGCAACGTCCCGAAACAAAATTAGTGCACTCGAGCGACGCAATGCCGAACTGGCCGAGCGTTTAATCAAGCTAGAGAACACCGCGGCATCGTATCAGTTTGCACAGATCGATAAGGCAATCGAAGACGAGGCAACTCGTGTAGAGTACGCCAAGATGAAAATGTTGCAGGCTGCACAAGAAAATGATGCGGCAGGACAGGTAGAGTACTTAGAGCAGTTAACAGACGCAAAACAGCGTTTGCAACAAGCTCAGTACTACAAGAAACAACAAATCGAGCAGGCAAAAGCTCCCAAGCAAAACGTACCAACCCCGATTGCAGAAGAAGTACAACGCAACGCGACTCAGTGGTTAAAGAAAAACTCTTGGTACGATCCGCAGGCTCGAGATACAGATAGTAGAATTGCCAAGGTAATAGATCAAGAACTCGCAGCAGATGGCTGGGATCCAAGTGATTCCGAGTACTGGGAAGAGTTAGACAATCGTTTATCGGCACGTCTGCCACACCGCTACACCTCAAAGGGTGGCCAGCAAACCCGTAGAGCGGGCCCAACGGCCTCTAGCCGGGTGGCAAACACAACCAGCGCAAAACCTGGAACCATTACGCTAAGTCGTGAGCGCGTTCAGGCAATTAAAGACGCTGGCTCGTGGGACGATGTTGAGAAACGAAACAAAATGATCCGCGCATACGCATCGTATGATCGCGCTAACAAAGGATAATTATCATGGCAAATACAAGAATCAAACGCGACTTAGAAGATCGTTTATTAGATCGAGTCGAAGAAGTAAAAGATCGTATGGCATCGGAAGATCCAAACGCAAAATCAAAGCGCGAACGTGCAGAGGCGTTCAGAGATAAATGGCAAAATAGCGCGTTGCCAGACATTCCAGGGGGAACAATTCCTGGATTCCATTTGTGCTGGTTATCCACCACAAATAATTATGACAGTATCGACAAACGCATGGCGTTGGGTTATGAGCCAGTGAAAGCCGCAGAATTAGGAAAAGGCTTTGAATCGCTAGGTAAAATGAGCTCGGGCAAGTTTGAAGGCTGTGTTAGCTGTAACGAAATGGTTCTCTTTAAATTACCAGAAGAAATCTATCAAGAAGTGATGCGCATGTTGCACCTTGAGGATCCCCTCGAGCACCAGCGTAACATTACCGCAAACGTCCGGAGCACTGCTCAGGAAGGTAAAGGCGGTAGATCAATTCTTGAGGGTGGAATTTTGGAAATGGACAAAGAGGCCGCAAAGGCGAATAGTAATATTCGTTTCTCATAACATTCTTCAAAAATTAACAAAGGAAAACTATAAATGTCCACAACATTTAAACCCTTTGGTCTGAAGCCGGTGTATCATCCAAGTGGTCTTGATCGTGCTGTTCCATTCGTTGGAACCAACACTTTCGTCACTGGTACTACATTTACAGCTCCTTACTCTTTGAGTGCTGGCGAAACTTTTTACCAGTACCAACCAGTAAGCCTTACCGCTTCGGGTCAATTGACCATTGCAAACCAAACCGCCGCCTCTGGCACCGTGTACGGCGTATTTGACGGTGTAGAGTATACAACCGCTGAAGGTCGTCGCACCGTAGGTAAGTCTGCATCTAAGGCAACCCTTGACGCCGCCACACAAATCGTATTCTGGATCTTTGCAGACCCAGCAATCGTTTACGAGGCTCAAGTTAATGGTTCCGCATCTACCGGCTCTATCGGTCGTCAGTACAACTTTGATACAACCACAGGTTCAAGAGTAACCGACGGTTATACCATTGGTACAGGCGGCGCTGGCTTCTCCACCACAGCATTGTTGGCAACCCCTGTTGCTACCACTGTTCAAGGACAAGTTCGCGTAGTAGGTCTAGGCCGTGAAGTAGCTTACCCAACAGGCGAGTTAAACGCTTGGGGTGACACATTCACGATTGTTCAGGTCCAAATCGCTAACAACACGTTTGTAGCGCCTAAGGTCTCGATTTAATTAATAACGAAAGGAACTAAACATGGCAACCCCAATGCGTAGTACAGACTTTCGTGCGGTAGTCGAGCC
>RFQL01000119.1 GCA_009924985.1 Burkholderiaceae bacterium
GTTAAAATTGAACATGAGTTTTGCCAGGCGACGATGGGTGGTTGCCTCCTCGTGGCGTCGCTGGATAAATTTCTTCGGAAATGAACTAAAACCACCTAGGGGATTTGTACACTGCGTGAAAAGACAGGAAATGCATCTTTTTTGTCCGAAAGCTCAATAGATATTTTTTTCGCAAAGGTTTTTTGATCTCGGACCAGAAAAAACCAACAAAGTGGAAAAGCTGCATGAAGGATAAATTTGGCTCCTGACCAATCACAGGGCAGAATTTTTTAAATTCACGTGCTCCAGGACCAATAAGAATCGTCGGGCTTATTTAAACTTTTCCCAGAACTTTTTTGGATTTTTTTGGATTTATTTTTGGATTTTGGAATTTTTGGATTTATTGGATATCTTTGGATCTTTTTATGGATGATTTTTGGATTTGTTTCCCGTTAAGCTCCAGCCAATGCAAATCTCGCGGGGATACGACTAGGCTTTCTGCAACGAAAGTTGAAGACTGATTATTTCTCGTGTCTATCGACGTGCTCTGTTCAGAGAATGCACACGTCGGGAGCAGCCCTCCCACAAAAATGCATCCCCACTCGGAAGGGGACTGTTTCGAGGACTTGCGGATGTTAGAGTCGACACCGCAAGGAAAAAAATGACTTGCTGACACTAATATTTTCCAAGACGCCGGCCTTGCCAGATCAGAACTTGAAAGGTTTGCCGTGTCTCGTGACAGGAATGCAAGTTTACGGGTGTGCACTTGGCCTAGATTCTCTCACAATGCTCGAAAACTTTATACAATACTGAACAGGCGATTGAATCCGGAAGAATTTTCGCTTATTACCCGTGTTCATGACGTTGTCCAAAGAAGTGATGGTCGATACCGACTTGATCTTTGGATCGACAATCGAACAAACCACGCAGAACAAGTTTTCGATACACTACGTGAAAATCTTCCTCACCGATGGCATACACGGAGACACATTCCTTATCGCGTCCGACATTCCCAAGGGGGAGGATTTCGACGAGCTCCGCGCACTTTCGACCAGCCACAGGGTCTAACTGTGGCATCTTGGAACATGCGGTCATTTTGGCCAAAGAAGGAATCTCTTCTTTGGCTTTTGAAATTGAATAAGGTTGACATTATCGCACTTCAGGAAACCCATTGCAACGCTGATTGTTGGGCTCCGAAACTTCACGGGTACAAAGTCTATTCGGTACCATCAGGTGATCAAGGTGAAGTAGGCCTGGCGCTTGCAATGCGCTCTAATTTCCACGCATCAGTATTGGAACGTTCCCCACACTGGATCATTGCAGAGATCAGGATGGAAACCGGAGTATTTATCGTGGCTAATATCTATTTCCCTAGTGGTGGCTTAAATCATCCGGTGATTCGGAGCTTTGAACATTGCTTAGATAGATACGCGGCAAATATCTCACGATCCCGAATCGTTATTCTTGGAGATTTCAACAGACTTCCAGACGAGGTCGACCAGCTATGTTGGCGATGGTCAGCACCTGTTACACGGCTGATCACTCGTGGTTCACCAGCTACATTCCATGGATTCAGACCCCAAATGGATCCCACTGCCATTGATCATATTTTATTTGGTCCATCATCTCCAGCCCAGCCAAGAGTCAAAGTATTAAGGGGCTGGTCAGATTCAGATCATTGGCCAGTGCTGACGACCTTCCCTGCACATCTTGGTGAACCGCCTCGTCCTATTCCGAAAACAGTTTACAGCCGGACTTTTTCGGATAATATTAAAATGGAATTTCTGAGTGATAACCGATGGAACGTCCTGGTTGATCAGTTATCCGAGAACCCTCCAGTAGATGAAGCAACATCACTTCTACTGGATACTTTTGAAGAAGTTGGGCGGGCTTCTAATCTGATTTCCGAGTCCAATGGTATACCAGATAAAGCTCCAGGCTTATCTCATTCAAGTCGGTGTGCCATCCACCATAGGACTCAGGCGCTCAACAGGTATCTGAACACTGGTTCCCAAGAAGACAGGGAAGAATACCTGTTGAAGAAAATAGCGGTCAATCGTTTGTTACAAGAGGATAAACAACGTCAGCGTAGTCGACATCTGGAAAAGCTGCGAGAAGCTGTAGGTAGCCGCAATAGTAGACGTGTTTGGTCGTGGATGAATAGTTTCATGAAGCAAGATGGAAGTTATCCAAAAGAAGTACTTCCCTCAATTTATGATGAATTTAACGTCCTCCAGACATCACAGCAAGGAAAGCAAACTGCCTGGCTCGCTTACCTACGTCGACTATACGGTGATCCATCTGGCCACTCAAGGGATCCATCCTGGTGGGCCCAGTATCGTCCACACGATCACCAAAATGCGGAATCCCTAAACCCGCTTAATACTCCGCTGGTTCCAGCAGAATTGTTTACCTTACTTGGAAATTTAAAAAATGGAAAAGCTCCTGGTGTTGATAAACTTCCACCAGAGTGGTTCAAGAATCTCCGCTCTCGTACGCAAGATCCAGACATGTCCGACGAATTTCCGAATAAAGCGGCTCAAGCGCTTTACCTAGTTTTTCAAAGCATGCTTGAAGATGGCTCAGTCCCTGATTGCTGGAGAACATCTGAAGTCGTATCTATTCCGAAATCAGGTGATCTTCAACGCCCTGAGAATTATAGAGGCATTGCTTTGATCCCGGTTGGACTTAAAATCTTGTGCTCCTTAATAGTTAATCGATTCAACATCATTGTCGAAGAGAAGAATTTGATCCGTCGCGAACAAGCTGGTTTTCGTAGCAGAGAAGAGTGCATCGGCCAAGTTATATCACTCCTTGAAATTACAACTCGTCGCCGCACTCTTGGTGAAAGAACCTATTTGGCTTTTATCGACCTTAAAAAAGCCTATGACATGGTTCCACACGAAGCCTTGTTTGCAAAACTTGAATGGGCCGGTTTTGATGGCACTTTTATTGCATTTCTTCGAAGTCTTTACGAGGATGTTCGGATGAATCCTCGTGGAACATCAGATAGTGTTCCAGCACTTCGTGGACTTCGTCAAGGCTGTCCCATGTCTCCTTCTCTTTTCAACTTTTTCATTAACGACATTTTCGATCCTATCGGTGATCATCAAGCCACTGGAGTCCAGATCCCTTTGCAAGATGGCTCCATTATTACTTGTCCAGGTCTGATGTTCGCCGATGACATTGTCGTTCTTGCTGACAGCCCCGAAGGCCTCAGAACGCAACTTGAACACATTCAACTTTGGGCTGAGCGATGGGAAATGGAATGTGGAGTAAGTAAATGTGCAGCAATGCTCATACTTCCTTCCGATGAACGACACCTCAACCCGGTTGAAATATTACAATCTGAGGGATCTTGGAGATTGCACAACGAAAATCTCCCGCTTGCACGTCAATATCGCTACCTAGGATTTGAATTTACCGACGATTTGACTACGACCGCCCACATGAACTTAAGTCGTATAAAGGCCACACGGGCTTTTGGATCTTGTCAACGTTTCTTAACGAACAAGTCTATCCCCATTGCGATCAGAGCTTTAGCATATAAGGCGACGATCCTTCCAATTTTGTCGTGGGGTAGTGAACTTTTGCCGCTTGACAAGACCACGTATGCTTTGATGAGCCAGACCCAAGGACGACAACTTCGGATGTTATGCGGAATGCGTCCAAATACAAGGTTGGGTTGCCCACTAGCTATTGGTCGTGAACTTAACATTCCTCCTTTCTGGGTACGCGCTTCAACATCTCGCGTACGTCTTTTCACAAAGGCATCATCATTGAAGACTTGGTTGAATGTTCTTTGCCGACAAGACAGCAAATTGCCCACAAAGGGAACCCGCCCTTGGCTTTTGATCACTAGACGATGGCTTAAACGCAAGATAATAGATCATGGCCCTGCTGCACAGCCGATACATCGATGGCTTCGTCAACTTGAATGGCAACGAGCCGAAGAGAAGGCCTCAACCTTGTCTATGGCATTATACGCCAGAAATGGTTTTATTCGTGGTCGCCAGTACCTGCAATACAGTCCTTACGATCTATTGCACCCAACTGGTTTTCAACAACTGCTACGACTTCGAACAGGATCTTTTTTGACTGCCGAACGTATGGCCCAAATGCGATTAATATCACCGGAGTACCTCAACGCTTGCCCATTCTGCGAGTCGAATGAACCAGAAACGCTTGAACACTTACTTGTATCATGCTCGAGATGGGTTGTATTCCGCGCACTTCATTTTGGATTTGAAGATAACATAATTATTCAACTTTCACAACTTGACCGAACTGGTGTCTCGGTTTTGCTCCTTGGAGGGGAGATCAGAGGGGAAAATATCAGTACTGGACACATCTTCATCGATGGGGATCCAATCACTCTGAAAACGATAGCGTTTTTGGAAGCTATCATGTCCCAACGCCGACAGGTGCTTAATGCCCTGCGTTTAGCTTGGCCTCCACGAGTCAATGCCCTAGAGGGTACGACAGTCCTTGAAAACGGGACAGAGCTTACCGGGCCCGGTGGTTCACAGCCGCAGGGAGTTTTAGTCGGTAGGAATCCGACATATCAAGAATTGGGGTGATTCCCACTCTGGAATCTTTGAAGATTTCTACCTTGGCCGGTTTTATTATTGAAACAACAAGTTGGGTTCTATTTATTGTTGTGATGATATCTGAAACATATGTGCACATTTGAATTGTAACA
>RFQL01000120.1 GCA_009924985.1 Burkholderiaceae bacterium
TCTGTATTGCCACCCTAACCCCCTATCAATCCCTGCGCACTCGGTCAAACTGGCGCATACCTCTATATTACGGCTAAATCCTGAAAATGGGTAATCGCAATCCGGCAGTAATACCCACTAAGCTTTCACGCCTAGAGACCTAAACGAAGGGAATGGCCCTTAATACCCTGCAGCAACTCGGACAGGATTACCGGAGCTCACCGCCTGCAAAACCGGAATAGGCTCTTTGGGAGCCAAACTGATCCAGGCTTCATACAGGGGGGTTAGAACATCTAATACTTCTTGGATCTTCTCGGGTGACTTGGTCACACGGGCATTAATGATCTCGCGTAGGGACCATTCATAAATGGCACCCAAATTTTGAGCCACTTCAGCGCCACCTTTGTAATCCAGGCAAGCCAGTAAGCCCTGTTGAATTAATTCAGTAGCTTTGGTAAACGACTCAATTCCATAGCGACCATTTTCTAACTCTTTCTTACCGATCTTGAGGTGATCAAATAGACGCTCATAGAGTAAGACAATTAGCTGTTGAGAATTACTGGAATGAACCCCCGTCTCAACATCATTAGTAGCGTAACGCATGGCGGCACGGGCGTTCATATCTTCTCCTAAGGATTAATTCTTCGAATTATTTGAAATGGCATCTAATGCGCCCGTAAGCGCATTATTTGTCTGACTTAATTGGTACAACAAAGCATTTAAAGCTGAATATTGAGAAATTAAACTGTTCTGTACCGACGCTAACCTATCCTGTAAATCCAACTGGCGTTTATTTAGGCCAGAAATTTGGGTGCTCTCACTCCTAATCAATGTTGCTAGGCTCCCACTATTTCCAGAAAACCCAATCAAATCCTTTAGGTATTCTTTTAGATTATTGCTGCTACTGGTATAGCCCACGCTAACTCCCTCAGCCAATTTACTTTGTAAACCGTCTGCTTGAGCGGAATAAAAGTTTAAGGAGTTGAATTTTAAGGAACCGTCGCGCTGGAGATCAATCCCCATAGTTCCGAGGCTAATTAATGTTTCCATTGAATCGCCGTAATTTGCTCCCTTGGCAAACTTTGCTTTTATCTCATTAATAAAATTAAGCATTGTAGGATTGTTAGCAAACGTACCTGGCTTATCCGAGTTAATCGAGTTGGCAGTCATGCCCTTGTAGGATGTCATTAAATCGTTATATGAATCAATCAACTTTTTAATTACAGTCTCTGAACTATCCGTTCCTCGACTAACACTTACTACTTCTGATTCCCCATCTGCTGAGGTGGAAATCAAATTTAATGTGACCCCATCAATCACTCCATTTACAGAATTACTGGAACGTTGAAACGCCACTCCATTTACTGTAAATTCTGAATCCGCAGCTTCACTGGTATGAATACTTTCATCCGCTGGATCTACTGTAGTTGGCGGACTTCCATCATCTAAGTTCAATCCAGAAAATGTAATAGCACTATCAACACCTGTTTTAGTTCCAAAAATCTGTAAAGCAAATTCACTGGTGCTCGTTGTTTGTACAACCCGAGCGTATACGTTGGTCCCTAAAGAGTTAACCCATGTAACCAAATCGGATAATGTTGGCGAGCCTGTAGGCGTCCATTCAAAATCTTCCTCACCAACAGTTAAGGTGAAGTTATCTACGTAAACAGTTGCATTTGCGCTTGCATAACCATGCACTGACACTAACTGAGTAATTACCCAGCAAAGCACCACTTGATCCTGCTGCAGTCAAAACCTTATTGCTAGATGAACTAGCGTTAATAGTGTTATAAGAGATGGGGTTCTCAAAATCTTTTAGAGCATCTTGAAAGGTTGCGACTTTACTTTGAATCGTTCCCAAATCACTAATGACCAACTTTTGCTGACTAATTTTGCTAGCAATTGCATCCAGAGGTTTATTTTCAACCTTCATCAATTGCTCGACGATGGCTGCAACATCAATTGATGTCGTATTACTTGCTGATGTAGATGAGACGGCCATTATTGCTTCCTAAGTTCTTGAGATACTCTAGACAAAGCAATTTTGGTGCCAAAAGGCACCAAAATTTAGGCTCTCTGATTAACTAGTACGCTATTTAGGCGCTCAAAATCCCTAGCGATTTGCAGTAACTCTTCGGATGGCAGCTGACGAACCAGCTCCCCAGTAGTTGGATTAACTACTTTAACCACATGGTAACCCGTTGTATCGTCAACAGAAAAGTTTAAATTCCGACCCATTGACTGGACAAATTGTTGCAAATCAGCTGCTGCTTTTGCAACTGCCTCTCGTGTTGGCTGACTAGTCTGGGCAACTCCTGATGGCTTAATCTCCGTTGTAACAACCTGAGCAATTATTTGGGCATCAGATTTAACTCTTTGATTATTTGCAGAACCGCTAGCCATGCCAGTGGTCAGCATCATATCGGCAATATTTGCCGTACCCTTATACGCCTGAACTGGTGAACTCATTTTTTAATCTCCTATTACACTGAAAAAACGCATGAGGAATTTATATTCCATCATGCGTTAATCGTTCCAAATTTCTTATTTCAACAATGACAACACGACGTTAGGCATCTGGTTAGCCTGAGCTAACATTGCTGTCGCCGCCTGTTGCATAATTTGACCCTTAGTCAGCTTGGCTGTCTCTGAGGCAAAGTCAGTATCAATAATTGAAGAACGTGAAGCCTGCAAGTTAGTGCTTTGAGCAGTTAAATTGGTGGAAATATATCCCACACGATTCATTTGGGCACCAAAAATAGCTCTTTCTTGTGACAAGTAGTTAATTGCGTCATCTACTGCGGAGTCCAAGGACTGGTATGCAGTCTGCCAAGCACCCACATCGGAACTGCTAGTGAGATTCTCAAGAGTTCCAACCGCTCCACCCAGTGCCTTGATTGCTGAATTGCTTGAGGCAGACTCAGTATTGATATCGAGAGTGTTTACAGTGATGTAAGAGGAACTGTTAGCACCGCTTTGAAATCCTAATGAACGCGAACCATTTCCAGCTGTGATTAGTAATTGACCTGTATCACCACTGGCATCAGGATCTGCTAAATTCTCAAGGGCTTCAATTGCTTGAGCGATGTCGGTTGCTGAATTCGCTTGGTGATTATATAGCTCAAGTCGAACTCCCAACCGATCAAAGTTGATCGTTGCGGTCATGCCTGCCCCAAAATAATCATCTCGTAAAGTAAGAACTTGGGTATCCGTCTGAAGGGTGCCAAATCCATCCAAATAGGTATGCTCCAGCTGTAAATCACCTGGAGTAGCAGTTTCTGTAAAGGTAAAGGTTCCTGATCTAGCATCTCCAATATCAATATTGGTAATCCTCGCACTTTGGCCAGCGATTTCAATGGTTTTGGTATTTAATGCATCTGCAATATCAGTTCCTGTTCCAGTTCCCTCGCCAATAGCGATTTCTGCGGCTATATTAAGTTGTAAACCAAATTTATCAAAATTTAAATATTTTGTTTCGAGAGTGACTGCGCTATTGTTACCTGCAATATCAGCTACCGAAAGGGTCTGTGAATCAATGTAGATACCATCTTCATCCAATTTATTAAGGGTTAACAAGCCACTGCCTGATTGACTGGTCAATATATAACTACCTTGTAAATTCTGATATAAATCGGAATTTGCATCAGCTGAATTTATCCAAGTAACATCGGCGTTTGAATCGCCAAAAGTTATGTTTTCTGCGGTACTAAAACCAATATCGCCTGGTGTTGCTGCATCTTCAATTTCCTCAGTAATTAATAATGCTCCAGATACAACATCACTTACGCTGGCATCAACTGCGCGATTACCGGACAAGAGATTTACATCATTAAATGTGGTTCTCTTAGCTGTAGCGTTAATTTCATCACGAAGTTCAGAAACCTCTGTTTGTATATTGGCCATTTGTGCCGTGCTCAAAAGACCATCATAGCCCTGAACCGAGAGCTGCTTCATACGAAGCAACATATCTTGAATGGACGATAAGGCTGTATCTGCTACTTGAAGAACGTTCGTAGCATCAGATAAGTTACGGATCGACTGATTGACGCCATTGATGTTGCTCTGCATGAGTTGAGAAATCGCAAGGCCAGCAGCATCATCTTTAGCGCTATTGATGCGTAAGCCAGAGGACAGGCGTTGTACTGATTGTGCGAGGTTATTCTGCGCATTGGTTAGACTATTTTGTGCAAACAATGAAGCCAGGTTGGTATTGATAACTGTTGGCATGACGATTTCTCCTTCGTGTTAATCGTTGTGGGCAGGATTCATTTCCTATCCCTCGTAGACCTATTAACGACATGTCGGCCAAAAGTGTTTAGAACTATTTCAGATAAAACACTAGAGTTCAGTTATGCTGCCCATTAGCCTCTTTTTTAAGAAAATTAATTGAAATTAATGAGTTATAACCATAAAATTGGCCTACTTGGTTATATCTACTTAATTGACTCTCGTCTTATTGGATTGAATTACTTGGTTTAGCGACTAAGGGTTTGCTAACCTGTGAAGGTAATTTATTAGCAATTTCCCTAACAAAATCACCATCTTGTCGGCAATTATTGCCTAAGTTGTTTACATTTTGCCGGCATGTGGGTATATTTAGGGCAAATTTTGCATTTATTGCTA
>RFQL01000013.1 GCA_009924985.1 Burkholderiaceae bacterium
CAGCATAATTTTTTTAGCTAATTTACCTAAATATTCTCTAAGTGATTGTAATCACTAGGGAATTTACCAAAAATTTACCCAAAAATACTTGACCCTGTAGGAAGCTTGCTCTAAAGTGGGAATAAGTGTGAAAAAGTGGGGTAAATTTTGTTTCAAGGTGCGTCAGCTCTTAATCTCGATGCGAAGGGACGTATGTCGGTACCGACTAGGCATCGCGACGCTCTTTTGCTCCAAGGAGAGGGTCGAGTCACCTTAACAAAACATCCTGATGGGTGTTTATTACTATTTCCAAGACCAGAGTGGGAAGCATTTCGAACACGAATTGCACAGCTACCAATGGATGCACATTGGTGGCGCAGAATATTTTTAGGCAATGCTGCCGAAATTGATTTAGATAGCGCCGGACGCATTTTAATAAGTCCAGAGTTGCGCAGCGCGGCTAACCTTGATCGCGAAATTATATTGTTGGGCATGGGATCCCACCTAGAAATCTGGGATGCAAATACATACGCCAGCAAAGAACAGGCAGCCATTGCGCAGGGTATGCCGGATGCACTAAAACAATTTACCTTTTGATGACTGGGCGACATGAACAATATCCATCGCCCAGTATTGCTGGCCGAGGCAGTGACCGCCATGATCGGTGGAACATCATTTCAGAAAGAGAGCGCCTTTCTAATCGACGGAACCTTTGGTCGGGGAGGACACAGCAAAGCGTTGTTAGAACAAATAGGACCCAATTGCCAACTCCTTGCATTCGACAAAGATCTGGAGGCGCAACATGTAGCCAAGCAAGTCAACGATACGCGCTTTCAAATAATACACAGCAGTTTTGCACTAATGAATCAGCATGTCAGAGCGCAATCTGTGGATGCCGTATTACTCGATTTAGGAATCAGTTCACCACAAATCGATACACCCGAGCGAGGATTTTCATTTCGCTTCGATGGGCCACTCGACATGCGCATGGATACGAGTTGCGGAGTATCCGCAGCAGAGTGGCTTGCAAGCGCTCCGGTCGAGGAGATTATCCAAGTGATTAAAACATTTGGAGAAGAGCGATATGCATTCGCAATTGCTCGCGCTATCGTAAAGCAGCGCGAAGAAGGCAAAGCAGTGCAAACGACACTAGAGCTATCTAATGTAATTGCAAAAACAGTCCGAAGCCGGGAGCCAGGGCAAGATCCTGCCACTCGCACATTTCAGGCAATCCGAATCTTTATTAATCAAGAACTAGCTGATTTAGAGAGAGGATTAGAAGCTGCCCTCGATGTTTTAAAAATAGGCGGTCGCTTGGTGGTGATCAGCTTTCATTCCTTAGAAGACCGCATTGTGAAGCAGTTTATACAGAGTCATGCGCAAATCACAGTGCCACGCGAATTACCGATACGTGCCAAAGATATGCCACAAGGCGATCTCGAGATCATTGCCCGGATTAAGCCTAGCTTCTCAGAGATTGAAGAAAATCCACGCGCACGCTCAGCCGTCATGCGAATTGCTGAGAAAAAAGGGATTGCGTCATGAATCGTGCAACCCTTACCTTGCTAGCTCTTTTATTGATTTGTGCTTTGTCATTGGTTGCCTCGCAACAGCGAGCTAGAAAAACGTTTGTGGCTCTTGAGCGCGCACAAGTGCAAGAACGAAAATTAAATCAAGAGTGGTTGCGGCTGGAGTTTGAGCAAAGAAACTTATCTAAGTCTGCCCGAATTCGGGATGTGGCGCGTAATCAGCTGCGTATGAGTCCAATCACACCGGACCGAACTCTTTACTTTAAGGAGGGTCTATGAAGCCAGTTGGATTCTCGACCTCACCCAATATAGTTTTACGCTTACCCATGTGGCGCTCACGGCTCATGCTGTTCTTATTATTTGTAGCGTTTGTTGCCTTAGTCGTACGCGCTTTTTGGATACAAGGACCTGGTAATGGGTTTTATGAAGCGAAAGCTATTAAGGGGGTGCAACGCGTTATTGATATGCCTGCAACACGGGGCAAGATTTTGGATCGTAATGGGCAATTAATTGCTACCAGCTTAGAAGCAAAAGCAGTAATCGCCTATACCGATAACATTCCAGCAGACCTTGCACCAGAAAAGATTGCCCAGCTCGCTAAATTATTGGACATGAGCGAGACTGAAATCAAGAAAAAATTTAAGGATGAGCGCAATCAAGTATTTTTAAAGCGTCAAGTTGATCCTGAGGTAGCGCAACAAATTAGACGTTTAGAGATTCCAGGGATTGGCCTGAATAATGAATATCGCCGTCACTATCCAGAAGGTGAGGCGATGGCACACGTTATTGGATTTACAAACGTGGAGGACCGTGGGCAAGAAGGAATTGAGCTTGCGCGTGATAAGGACCTCGCTGCTCAAACTGGAAAACGGCATGTCGTTGTTGATCGCTTGGGCCGTATTGTGAACGATATTGCCATATTACAGTTTCCACAAAATGGCCAAGACCTGCAACTATCTATTGATAGCAAGGTTCAATACATCGCCTATAACGCATTAAAGAGTGCTGTCGAGAAACATAAAGCCAAGGCTGGTGGAGCAGTCGTGTTAGATGTGCGTACGGGAGAAATCTTAGCATTAGCAAATTGGCCAAGTTACAACCCAAATTTACGTAAAGCACTAACCGGTGAGCAATTACGTAATCGGGTTCTAACCGATACCTTTGAGCCTGGCTCTACGATCAAACCATTTCCAGTGGCTTTGGTGATGGAGCAAGGAAAAGTTCAAGCAGATACCAATATGGTCATTGGCCAAAAATTATTGATCGGCCCAAAACCAATTACTGATGCTCATCTCCATGGAATGTTAACGGTCTCGCAGGTTATTCAGAAATCTAGCAATATTGGCACTGCAAAATTAGCCTTACAGTTGGAACCGCGTGAAATGTGGGATTTATATGCGGCAGTCGGTTTTGGGCAAGCGCCTAATATTGGTTTTCCGGGAACGGTTGCAGGACGTTTGCATCCCCACCAAAAATGGGGTCAAAGTGATCAAGCGCGCATGTCCTTTGGTTATGGGATTTCAACATCGTTATTTCAATTAGCCCGCGCGTACACCATCTTTGCGCGTGATGGGGAGCTTGTACCAACCACAATTCTTCGTAACCCTGAATACAAACCGGGAACACGAGTCATTTCTGCAAAAACAGCAGTAGAGATGCGCAATATGCTCGAAACAGTGACCGAGCAGGGTGGTACAGCGATACGTGCTCGGGCAGATGGATTTCGGGTGGGGGGGAAAACAGGTACCTCACACAAAGTGGAGGGTAAGGGATACGCTGCAAATAAATATCGCGCCTTTTTTGTTGGACTTGCCCCAATTAGTGCGCCACGAATTGTGGTTGCGGTGATGGTCGATGAACCGTCTACAGGAGGACATTATGGTGGCGAGGTAGCAGCCCCAGTCTTTTCAACGATTGTGAGCGAGACTCTACGTAGCTTAAACATATCCCCAGATCTTACGGATCGAACTTTAGTTCAAAGCTCTGAACCGATGACAACCGGAGTGCAGGCACAAAAAGTGGTGCTTAAACAATGATGGCGGCTATCCATATGACCCGTCACGAAGCTCTATTGTATTTACAGCAATTTGTGCTACCGACTGCAACAATATCCACTGATACTCGTCAAGTAAAAGTAGGTGATATTTTTATGGCCTATGCAGTCGGTCATAGTAAAGCCTTGCGCGATGGTCGCCCTTATATTGCTAGAGCCCTTGAGATGGGGGCTGCTTGTGTGCTGTATCAAGAAAACGATGATTGTTCACAAAGTCACACTTGGGAAGTTGATCTAGATGATGAGCGTTGTATTGCAATTGAAAATCTTGCAGAGCATGCAGGTTGGATTGCTGCAGAATGGTATGGCGGACCTAGTCAAACATTAAAGCTTGTTGGCGTAACCGGCACAAACGGAAAAACCAGCGTTACGCAATGGCTTGCTCAGACGCTATCAAAGCGTGCAGCAGTCATTGGGACATTGGGCGTTGGTTTTGTCGATCAGTTACACGAAGTAGGCTACACCACACCGGATGCACCTCGCTTGCAAACGGAGTTGTTTCAGTTAAAGCAGCAAGGTGCCGATTATGTAGCGCTGGAGGTCTCGTCACATGCTTTAGATCAAGGGCGAGTAAACGGAACCTATTTTGACTCAGCCGTATTTACAAATTTAAGCCAAGACCATTTGGACTATCACGGCACGATGGCTAGATATGGAGCTACGAAAGCAAAATTATTTAAGGAATTTAATGCTAAAAATATTGTGATCAATATTGAAGATTCATTTGGTCGAAGCTTATTCATGAATCTTGTAGAGCAAATTAGCAAAATAATTTGGCTTTATGCATTGCAGCCCGCAGCGTTCAATCATTTAGAAGGCTTAAAAGACCGTTTTAAATCCGTCTACTTACAAGAGTATTGTTTTACAAAAAACGCCTATCAATGCAAGGTTGTGATTGATGGAAGTGTATATCCATGCAGTATTCCTGTTTTGGGCGAGTTCAATCTAGCTAATGCCTTAGCAGTCATTGCGACCTTGATGACACAAGGGATGAGCGCTTCAGAAGCATTACGTCGCATCGAGCACGTATCGCCAGTAAAAGGGCGGATGGAAATCATAAAGGGGGTAAAAGCGGACGCCCCAATGATGGTTGTGGATTATGCACATACACCAGATGCACTTCAAAAGATTCTTGAAACACTTAGACCCATTGCTTCCATTCGGGGCGGGCAAATTTATTGTGTTTTTGGATGTGGTGGTGATCGAGATCGGGAAAAACGACCGTTGATGGGTCACATCGCTCGTAATGGTGCAGAGCATGTTTTTATAACCAGTGATAATCCGCGCTCCGAAGATCCTTTGCTAATTATGCAAATGATCGTTGCAGGTATACAACATAAAACAAATAGCAAAGATAGCGATAGCCCAGTTGAGCTCATTGCTGACCGCGCTGCTGCCATTATGAGTGCCGTTCGACAAGCCAAGCCGCAAGACATTGTGCTTGTTGCTGGCAAGGGTCATGAGACCACTCAAGAGATCAAGGGAAAGCGTTTTGATTTTTCGGATCAGGCCCATTTACGTTTAGTTAGTGGAGGAGCAGCGTAATGCAGGCAATCAAGCCCATCTCTACTTTGGCGCAGATACAGACCATGTTGCCCAATAGTCATTTCATCAATATTACTAAAGAGCAGGCTAGTGGACTAAGCATCACAAAAATTGGGACAGATAGTCGTAAGTTGATAGTCGGTGAATTGTTTGTTGCTCTTCAAGGTGAGCGATTTGATGCTCACCATTTTTTGACTGATGTTCAAAAAGAAGGGGCAGCAGCCGTCATGATTAGTGACGCGACGGCATGCCCAAACGCTATGCCAGGAGTTTGTGTCTCCGATACCCGCAAAAGCCTAGGTCAGCTAGCTCATAGTTGGCGGAAACAATTTGCTATTCCCTTGGTGGTGGTCACAGGCAGCAATGGCAAAACTACCGTTAAAGAAATGATAGCTTCTATTTTTAAAGAAGCCGTTGGTCAAGAACATGCCCTAATGACACCGGGAAATCTCAATAATGAGATTGGTCTACCGCTTACCCTATTGCAATTGCGCTTAGAGCATCGTTTGGCAGTGATTGAGCTGGGCATGAACCACCCTGGAGAAACTGCAGAGCTAGCAGCAATTGCTACTGGAACTATTGCTCTAATTAATAATGCACAACGTGAGCATCAGGAGTTTATGCAAAGTATTGCCGCAGTTGCAAAGGAACACGCTGCAGTCATAGACGCCCTTCCGCATGATGGAATAGCAGTATTTCCGGCTGAGACCCCCTATACAGTGGTATGGAGAGAGGCTGCGGGTTCGCGTAAACAAATAGATTTTGCATGGCAAGGCACTAAAGGGGATAAATGCACTGCCACAGTCCGAGGCTATGCATTAGCAAATGGTGGTATTCGGATTGAAACGCCTACGGGAGCTATTCCAGTTCGGCTACAAACATTGGGTGAGCACAACTGTACAAATGCATTAGCTGCTTGTGCAGTGGCTATAGCCGCCGGGATTTCTTTAGAAAAGATTCAGTTGGGCCTGGAGAAATTTATGCCAGTCTCAGGAAGAATGCAAGTGCTGCAGTTATCGGCATATACGCGTTTAATTGATGATACTTATAACGCAAACCCAGATTCAGTGGTTGCTGCTATTGATGCTTTGACACTTCATGAAGGTGAGCGTTATTTAGTTTTAGGAGATATGGGCGAAGTTGGTATTGAGGGCCCAGAGTTTCATGAAGAGCTTGGTCGGTACGCCGCAAAATGTGGCATAGAACATCTATTGACTTTTGGTGACTTAAGCCAAATCACTTCTAATGCTTACTTAAAAAATAAACCGACTGGTCAGGCCAAGCATTACTCTGAGCTAGCTCAATTAAATCAAGATATACAAAGCCAAATCAGACGCTTGGGTCATGATCCACAAGGTGCAATCACGGTATTAGTGAAGGGCTCGCGCTTTATGCGTATGGAACGGGTTGTTGAAGCACTTCAGAAGGAGATCAAAGTATGCTCCTAATTTTGGCACAGTGGTTACAGGACGACTACGGATTTTTCCGTGTTTTTTCTTACATAACATTCCGAGCTGTCATGGCAACCTTGACAGCCTTATTGATAGGCCTTGTTTTTGGTCCGTGGGTTATTCGCAAACTGACAGCTCTTAAGGCAGACCAAGCAATTCGGACAGATGGCCCACAAACGCATTTAGCTAAAGTTGGTACGCCGACCATGGGCGGAATACTAATCTTGATCGGAATATTTATTTCCTGTGTCTTATGGGCAGATCTAAGTAACCGTTTTGTCTGGATTGTCATGATTGTCACCTTTGGATTTGGTGCCATAGGCTGGGTTGATGATTATCGAAAGGTTGTCTACAAGAACCCCAAAGGCATGGGATCACGAGAAAAGTTTTTATGGCAAACGGTCATTGGTTTATTTGCAGCAATCTATCTAGCATTCTCAGTATCAGAGGTAAACAACTATAAGGTTTTACAGCTATTTATTAGTTGGGTGGAGAGTGGCTTTTCGATTGATTTACCAGCAAAGTCAAATTTATATCTCCCATTTATGAAAGAAGTTAGCTATCCATTGGGCGTCATGGGATTTATCATCCTGAGCTACTTAGTGATTGTCGGGAGTAGTAATGCAGTTAATCTCACCGACGGCCTTGATGGCCTAGTCATCATGCCCGTGATCTTAGTCGGCGCGGCACTTGGTGCATTTGCATATGTCATGGGTAACTCGATTTACGCTAAATACTTACTCTTTCCTTACATACCGGGAGCTGGTGAGCTATTAATTTTTTGCGGTGCAATGGGTGGCGCTGGCCTTGCATTCCTTTGGTTTAATGCACATCCAGCTCAGGTATTCATGGGGGATGTGGGTGCCTTAGCGCTTGGTGGAGCGCTGGGTACAGTTGCTGTGATTGTGCGTCAAGAAATCGTTCTCTTTGTCATGGGAGGAATCTTTGTTGCAGAGACAGTCTCGGTCATGATGCAAGTGTTGTGGTTCAAGTTCACCAAAAAATACTACGGCCAAGGACGACGAATATTTCGCATGGCACCACTTCATCATCATTTTGAACTGGGCGGTTGGCGTGAGACCCAAGTAGTTGTGCGATTTTGGATTATCACCATTTTGTTAGTACTCATTGGCTTATCAAGCCTGAAATTACGTTAGAGGTTTTAAAGAAACGATGAAACAGGTATTACAGAATCCCTTTGTAGGACAAGCCGGTGCTGATGCATCCGTGCGATCTGCACCCCAACGTTTCTTGATTGTGGGTTTGGGAGAGTCAGGCTATGCCATGGCTAAGTGGTGTTTAGTGCAAGGAGCATTTGTTCGTTTAGTAGATACACGAGCTCGTGCTGAGCTGCGTACACAACAAATAGATTGGTTGAATGATCTACAAAAATTAGGTTTAGAGGATGTTTGCTTTGAGTCAAGAGATTGGAGTACTTTATTAGATGGCATAAATATTGTTGGAATAAGCCCTGGCTTATCACCCATTCAAGAGCCAACATCAACTCTTTTGAGCGAATGTCAAAAACGTAATATAGCGGTGTGGAGTGAAATCGAGTTCTTCGCACGAGCGCTATATGCTTTAGAAGCTATGGCAATGGCTGCCACAGAGCGATATAAGCCAAGCATCCTAGCAGTTACGGGCACCAATGGTAAAACAACAACCTGTGCATTAACTGCCCAGATTTGCGAACGGGCAGGTAAGCACGTAGCTCTTGCTGGAAACATCAGTCCTGCGGCGCTTGAAAAATTACTCAGTGCGATTACGAAGGCAAATAACTTTATTGAGCTCCCAGAAATTTGGGTGCTTGAACTCTCAAGCTTCCAATTGCAATTTACATATACCTTAGACCCGACAGCAGCTACCGTCCTCAATTTATCGCAAGATCATCTCGATTGGCATGGAGATATGCAAGCCTATGCAGCAGCCAAGGCTCGAATTTTGGGAAAGAATTCTGTATTGGTGCTGAATCGAGATGATGAAGTTGTGACAGCATTATTTGCCGATGAGAAAGAAAGTCGGAAGGTTATCCAATTTGGTAGCGATGGCGCTGCAGATGTAGATTCTTTTGGTATTGAGAGAGATCCTAGAGCGGGTGGGATCGATTGGCTTGTTTGGGCAGAGCCAGATGAGGCCACTTTAGCAAGCGAGCAGGAAGAGGCACAAGAAGGCTTTATTAAACGTAAACGTCGTAAGAAATCAGACGACTATGAAAAGTCCGATGAACTTCGGATCAAACGTTTAATTCCAGCGGATGCATTGCGTATTCGAGGACGACATAATGTACTTAATGTGCTCGCCGCACTGGCCTTGGCGCGTGCTGCCGGCTGGCTTGCGTGAGTATCAAGGTGAAGCGCACCGCGTTCAGACAGTGGCAGTAATCGGAGATGTTGAATATATCGATGACAGTAAAGGTACGAATGTGGGGGCTACTGTTGCTGCTTTACATGGACTAGGGTCGACTACTGGAAATAAAAATATTTGGTTGATTATTGGGGGCGATGGTAAGGGGCAAGATTTTTCACCCTTGATTGAACCAATTACACGATTCGCAAAAGGAATTATCTTAATAGGGCGTGATGCTCCTATGATTGAGAAAGTATGTGCTAAGGCGATAGAGCATCATGCGCTCGAACGGATATGTGCAAATAGCTTGGAATCAGCTGTTGAGCAAGCTTCTCAGCAAGCAAAGGCAGGGGATATTGTCTTGTTATCACCAGCATGCGCCAGTTTCGATATGTTTAAAGACTATAAGCATCGGGCTCGTATTTTTGAACAGGCGGTGCAGGACTTAGTCCATCAAGCCTCATCCACTTCACACGTTTCACTGAAGGCGTCGATATGAATGCTCGCCCAAATCGGTTTTGGAATATCTCTCGTGGAGGTTTTGATGGATTTCGTAGTGGTCTACGAGATGCTGTATCCGGCGTCGAGCAAACACGCTCCCGCATGATGGAGTATGACCAATTACTAGTTTGGGCAATTTTGTCCTTGGCTTTGATTGGATTGGTGATGGTGTATTCGGCCTCCATTACTTTGGCCGATGGCCCTAAATATGCCAATTACAGCAGTAATCATTTTTTAGTACGGCACTTAATTTCTTTGGGGATTGCTACATTTGTTAGTTTTTGGGTGTTTAAGATTCCAGTCAAGGCGTGGGATAAGTTGGCTCCATATCTATTTATCTTCACCATTCTTTTGTTAATTGCTGTTTTGATACCTGGAATCGGCAAAGGGGTGAATGGCGCTCGTCGCTGGATCCCCCTGGGACCCATGAATTTTCAGCCATCTGAGCTTATGAAATTTGCAGTCATTATTTTTGCTGCAAGTTATACCGTTCAAAGGCAAGAGCATTTGCAGTCTTTTGTTAAAGGCTTTGTGCCAATGGGCTTAGCAGTTGCCTTGGTCGGCTTATTGCTAATGTTAGAGCCCGATATGGGTGCTCTGATGGTAATCGGAATAATCGCCATGGGCATTTTGTTCTTAGGCGGCATTAACGCTAAGTTGTTTGGTGGCTTGACCCTCGTAGGCATTTTGATTGTTGGAGCGGTAATTGCCTTATCAGAATTTAGACGCCAGCGTATTTTTGCCTTCCTGGATCCTTGGCAAGCAGAGCATGCAGCCCGCAAAGGATATCAACTAGTTCATTCATTGATGGCGTTTGGGCGGGGTGAGTGGTTTGGGGTTGGCTTGGGTGGAAGCGTTGAAAAACTGCACTACTTACCTGAGGCTCACACTGATTTTATTTTGGCCGTCATTGGTGAAGAGCTGGGATTTGTGGGCGTTTGTGTTGTGATCTTGCTGTTTTATTGGATAGTACGCCGAGCATTCTTGATTGGTCGAACAGCTTTACAGCTTGATCGTAGTTTTGCAGGATTATGCGCCAAAGGAATCGCCATCTGGATTGGTTGGCAAGCGTTTATCAATATGGGCGTTAATTTAGGTCTACTGCCAACCAAAGGCTTAACTTTACCTTTGGTGAGTTATGGCGGATCTGCGATCTTGATGAATGCAGTTGCATTTGCAGTTTTACTCAAGATTGATTATGAAAACCGAATACTGATGCGGGGGGGCAAGTTATGAGTTCCAGTCCGCGCTCGATCTTGGTAATGGCTGGGGGGACTGGGGGACATATCTTCCCCGGCTTAGCAGTTGCTGAACATCTGCGTGGCAAAGGCTGGGATGTAGCTTGGCTTGGAAATGCCAGTGGAATGGAGTATCGCTTAGTGCCTGCTAGAGGTTTTCAGTTTGAAAGCGTTCAGTTTGGCGGACTAAGAGGAAAAGGCCTCCTAACTAAAGTGATGTTGCCATTTAATTTGCTGCGCGCAGTCGCACAAAGTTGGCAAATTATTCGGAGACTCAAACCCAGTGTTGTGTTGGGAATGGGCGGATACATTACCTTCCCAGGTGGTCTTGTGAGTTATCTTTTGGGCCGCCCTCTCGTTTTGCATGAAGCCAACTCAGTAGCAGGAAGCGCTAATCGCTTCTTAGCAAGAGTAGCAGATCGTGTATTAACAGGCTTTCCAAAAACGATGCCCAATGCAGAATGGGTTGGTAACCCGATTCGGGAAAGTTTCGAGACTCTTACCCCCTGCAATAAGCGTTATGCGTCACGCCAAGGGCCTCTGCGATTGCTTGTAGTGGGCGGTAGCCTTGGCGCGGCTGTTTTAAATTCCACCATTCCTGAGGCCTTGGCCAACATACCAATCGAGCAACGACCTGTGGTTATTCATCAGGCGGGTGAGAAACACGCAGAGCAACTTGCAGAGCGCTACTGTCATCTCAAGGTAAATGCTGAAGTAAAGCCATTTATTGAGGATATGGCAACTGCTTATGCAAATGCTGATCTAGTAATTTGTCGAGCCGGTGCCATGACCGTATCTGAAATATCCAACGCTGGGGTAGCTGCTTGTTTTGTTCCTTTCCCATATGCAATTGATGATCATCAAACTGCAAATGCACGATTCTTATCAGATGCAGAAGCAGCCATTTTGTTACCACAGGATCAGCTATCCCCCCAATCATTAAGCGCATTGTTGCAAACAGTCAGTCGGGCCGAGTTGTCTGCGATGGCTCAAAAAGCACAGGGCCTTGCTAAGCACGATGCGACTGAACGGGTTGCCAGTATTTGTGCGGAGTGTGCCAAATGAAGCACATTGTTCAGCATATTCACTTTGTGGGTATTGGTGGTGCGGGAATGAGCGGTATTGCCGAAGTACTTCTTAATTTAGGTTACCGTGTTTCTGGATCCGATCTATCCGCATCAGCGATAACGAAGCGTTTAGGTGAACTAGGTGCAACGATCGAGATTGGGCATGATGCAAACCATATTGGTAATGCAGAAGCTGTAGTAATTTCAAGCGCCGTTGCTGGAAATAATCCTGAGGTGTTAGCAGCAAGAGCAGCTCATATTCCAGTGATTCAGCGCGCAGTCATGTTAGGCGAATTAATGCGCCTAAAGCAGGGGATTGCGATTGCAGGTACGCATGGTAAGACCACTACAACCAGTTTGGT
Organism: Burkholderiaceae bacterium; assembly: GCA_009924985.1. GTDB lineage: Bacteria > Pseudomonadota > Gammaproteobacteria > Burkholderiales > Burkholderiaceae > Polynucleobacter. Next base: position 12,072 of record RFQL01000013.1, read on the forward strand.
GGCATCTGTTTTAGCGCAAGGTGGACTAGACCCAACTTTTGTGATTGGTGGAAAGCTTAATTCGGCAGGAGTCAATGCGCGCTTAGGGCAAGGTGACTTTATTGTGGTCGAGGCAGATGAATCCGATGCATCGTTCTTACAGCTATTCCCAGCAATGGAAGTCATCACCAATATTGATGCTGATCATATGGATACCTATCAGCATGATATGGCGCGCCTTAAGCAGGCATTTGTGCAATTCACTCAGCGCATGCCTTTTTATGGAATAGCCATTTTATGTATTGATGACGCTAATGTGAGAGATATTGTGCCCTTTATTTCGCAACCTATTTTGCGGTACGGCATATCCGCTGACGCCGATATTCGGGCAAGCGACATTGTGGCAATGGGTACGCAAATGGAATTTACAGTGCATCGTAAGACAATTCGACGCCATGGTGTTCAGCCGGGACCACTGAAGATTCGCTTGAATTTACCCGGTAAGCATAACGTTTTAAATGCGCTTGCAGCAATTGGGATAGCAACCGAATTAGGCGTCAGTGACGAGGCAATTATGAAAGCCTTATCGCAATTTGGTGGTGTGGGAAGACGTTTTCAGCATTATGGAGAAATTAAAGCGAAGGGCGGAGGTCAATTTACCTTGATTGATGACTATGGTCATCATCCTGTAGAGATGAATGCAATCCTTGCTGCAGCCCGCGGAGCATATCCGAAACGCCGTTTAGTTTTAGCGTTTCAACCACATCGCTTTACACGAACGCGGGATTGTTTTGGCGACTTCGTGCAGGTACTAGGTCAATTTGATACGGTGGTGTTGACAGATGTTTACCCTGCTGGAGAAGCTCGCATTCCTGGGGCAGATAGCAAGGCGCTCATCAAGGCTATTGGTAAAACAATACCAGCCCAATTGGTTGAGCAAGTCGACGAAATGCCAAAAGTTCTAAGCTCACTATTACAAGATGGGGATGTCTTAATTACGATGGGCGCTGGATCGATCTCTCAACTACCCCATGCAATTGTGGAGTTGCAACATGGCTAAGCTCCAATCCCATTGGGGGGAACAAGTTGCCAAGGATTTGGCCGCCATCAATCCTAAACAATTAGGGCGCGTTGGAGTTCTCATGGGGGGGCGTTCTGCAGAGCGAGAAATATCATTGCTATCGGGCGATGGGGTCTTAAACGCTTTGTTAGAAAAAGGGGTCGATGCGCATTCATTTGATCCAGCTATACGCCGTCCTACAGAAATTTCAACCGAGAATTTCGATCGAGTATTCATTACTTTGCATGGCCGTTATGGTGAAGACGGCACGATACAGGGCCTCTTAGAGCTATGTGACATTCCTTATACCGGTAGCAGTGTATTGGCATCTGCACTTGCAATCGATAAAGTTGCCACGAAAAGAATTTGGATTGCGAATCAATTACAAACCCCTCGCTTTGATTTATTAACAGAGCATAGTGATTGGTCTTCTGTTATTAAAAAACTCGGTTTACCGATTATTGTGAAGCCAGCGCATGAGGGTTCTTCCTTAGGACTGAGTAAAGTAACTCGCCTGGAAGATTTGCCAAAGGCTTATGCCTTAGCAGATCATCTCGATAGACAAGTACTTGCCGAGCAATGCATAGTGGGACCTGAACTCACTTGCCCAATTGTGGGTGAGGGCGATAGCGCACTAGCCTTACCAGTCATTCGGATTGTGCCGCCACTAGCAGGCTATGACTTTCATCATAAGTACTTTTCCGACGAAACAAAATATTTATGCCCAACTGGTTTAGATCCCAAGATTGAAGAACGGGTTCAAGTATTAGCCTTAGCTGCATACCGCGCTTTAGGTTGCCGCACCTGGGGACGTGCAGATGTGATGCTCGACGAAGAAAATCAACATGAGCCATATCTGATCGAAATGAACACATCGCCCGGCATGACATCGCATTCTCTCGTGCCAATGTCCGCCAAAGCAGCAGGGGTTTCATATGCAGATCTAGTGCTATGGATTTTATGCCAGACCCTAAAAAGCGAGCCTAAAAAGAGCAAAGGGGTGAATGCATGAGTACGGCGATGAGTCGACTTTTAGACTGGATGGCAATAATTGCTGGACCTATTTGGAACTATCCAGAACGTATGGCTGAAATCAGTCGCTGGCTGATACGCTTCTTCATCTTTATTGTGCTAACGGCTGCTTTGCTATGGATTAGTCAGCAACCAGTCTTTATCTTGCGTCATGTGCAAATTGAGTCTGCAGATGAAAGACATTTGCAACACATACAACTAGCAACAGTTCGCAGTCAAGTGCTTGATAAGTTGCAAGGCAACTTCTTCAGCGTTCGACTTCAGGACGTCAAGGAAGCATTTGAAGCTCTACCATGGGTTAGACAGGCTAGCGTTCGACGTGCCTGGCCCAATGGATTGGTGGTCAGTATTGAGGAGCAAAAACCATTAGCAATTTGGGGAAAGTTTGAGCAACAAAAATTAATGAATGTATATGGCGAAGTTTTTACTGGATCGCTTGCCGACCTTGATGAGACCGCCTCTTTGGCCGAGGTAAATGGCCCTGATGGTTCAAGTAAAGAGGTCTTACGCTTATACCAAAAGGCTAGTACATGGTTTAAATCTTGGGATGCAGAAGTAAAAACCTTGGTTCTCTCAGATCGATATGCCTGGCATATCAAACTGAGTAATGGCGTGCGAATCGAGTTTGGCCGCGAAGAAGAGCAAGTCAAAGGGGTCCTGGAACAACGGGTTGCGCAGTTAATTCAGTATTGGCCTGAGGTGCAACAAAAATGGCCGAGTCGGGTTGATGCGGTTGATTTGCGCTACCCCAATGGATTTGCTGTGCGTGTAGTGGGTGCACCGATTAAAACTACTTCTCCCAGCATCAAGGTAGAAAAGCGTACAGAGCAATTAGTTGCTTTCTTGAACAACGATGATCAACGCAGTGAGGAATTGAAATGAGCAAAGACAACCGTGATTTATTGGTTGGTTTAGACATTGGTACATCCAAGGTAGTGGCCCTAGTTGCTGAGTTAAGCCCAGAAGGTCAATTTAATGTTTTGGGTTTAGGTCAAACCTCATCCAAGGGTTTGAAGAAGGGTGTGGTTGTCAATATTGAGGCAACGGTTCAGTCGATTCAGAAGGCATTAGAAGAGGCAGAATTAATGTCGGATCGTCGCATTATTCAGGTCTTTACGGGTATAGCAGGAAATCATATCGTGAGTTTTAACTCGAGCGGAATGGTTGCTATTCGTGACAAGGAAGTGGGTGCGGGTGACGTAGAGCGTGTTTTAGAAACAGCCAAGGCGATCAACATACCGACTGATCAACAAATACTGCATATCCTGATTCAGGAGTTCATTATTGACGGCCAAGAAGATGTGCGTGAGCCAATTGGTATGAGCGGCTTACGTTTGGAGGTAAAAGTACACATTGTCACTGGGGCTGTCAGTGCAGCACAAAACATTGTGAAGTGTGTAAGACGTTGTGGTTTAGAGGTCAATGATCTTATTTTGCAACCCTTGGCATCTAGTTTAGCGGTGCTGACCGAGGATGAAAAAGAGCTTGGCGTTGTTCTAATTGATATTGGTGGCGGAACTACAGATATTGCAATTTATAGCCAAGGATCAATTCGACATACAGCTGTCATTCCGATCGCGGGTGATCAAATTACCAACGATATTGCAATGGCTTTACGAACGCCAACTATTGAGGCGGAAGATTTGAAGATTCATCATGGGGTAGCTCGGCAAGAGTTGGCGGATGCAACTGCCATGATTGATGTTCCAGGCGTTGGAGACCGCGAGCCACGTCCGATGTCTAAACAAGCTCTTGCTGCAGTTATTGAGCCACGCGTAGAGGAACTCTTCACATTAGTCAGAAATATTGTGCGTGAGTCTGGTTACGAGGACATGGTCTCCTCTGGGATTGTCTTAACCGGAGGTACAGCCATGATGCCTGGCATGGAGGAGCTTGCAGAGCACGTGTTTTTAAAACCCGCACGTATCGGTAGCCCAGAGTATCGAGGTCACCTTCATGAAGTATTACGCAGCCCGCGCTACTCAACAGGCCTAGGACTATTGATGGAAGGTCAAGCGCAGTTAATGCGCGGGCGCCGTTCACTTCAGAGTGGAAGTTTTCAGGGAGTTGTATCCCGCATGAAAGAGTGGTTTACAGGAAATTTTTAGTTTTTTTTCGTCGTCGTCAGTCGGTTATCCATGGTGGAGAACCGATTTATATAAGGAGGGTGTTATGGAGTTTGAAATGGTAGAACAAGAAATAGCCGGCAAGACCATTATTAAAGTGGTCGGGGTCGGAGGGGCTGGCGGTAATGCTGTCCAGCATATGATTCGTCGTAGCGTTCATGGGGTTGATTTCATTTGCATGAATACCGATGCAGGAGCATTACAGCGCTCACAAGCAAATGTAAATCTCCAACTTGGCGAAACTGGATTAGGGGCTGGGGCTAAGCCTGAGGTTGGCGCAGCTGCTGCCGAACAAGCCCGCGCTCGCATTGCGGATGTATTACAAGGTGCCCACATGGTTTTCATTACAGCAGGTATGGGTGGTGGTACTGGCACAGGCGCGGCTCCTGTCGTTGCTCAAGTTGCCAAAGAGATGGGCATCCTGACCGTTGGTGTGATTAGTAAGCCATTTGATTTTGAGGGGGCCAAGCGCTTGAAAGTAGCTGAGCTTGGTTCGCACGAGCTTGAAAAACATGTGGACTCACTGATCGTAGTTCTCAATGAAAAACTATTTGAGGTGATGGGAGAAGACGCTGAGTTTGATAAAGCATTTGCGTGTGCAGATGACGTCTTACATAATGCTGTATCGGGCATTGCTGAAATCATTAATGAACAAGGCTTAATCAACGTCGACTTTGAGGACGTAAAGACGGTGATGAGCGAGCAGGGTAAGGCCATGATGGGAACTGCAACGGTATCGGGGATGGATCGTGCACGTTTAGCTGCCGAGGCTGCAGTTGCATCGCCGCTATTAGAGGGTGTCGATCTTTCGGGTGCGCGCGGAGTATTGGTAAATATCACAGCTAGCCGTTCTTTGAAGTTATCCGAAACCCGTGAGGTGATGGCTGCGATTCGAGGATATGCTGCTGAAGATGCAACCGTAATTTTTGGGACTGTGTATGACGATAGCTTAGGCGATGCTCTCCGCGTTACTGTAGTTGCAACAGGATTAAATGGTTCTCAAGTAGGGCAGAAAGATCAGCCCCAGTTAATTTGGCGTCAAGCAACTGGTACCCATGATGCGAGCCCCACAATGACCACATTGGGTAATTTTGCACCGATGAGCCCAGCTGCTGCAATGAGCCACTTGAGTGTAAGCGCACCAACTGCCGGGATGGCTGGGCAGCCCGCACTAATAAACCCAGCAGTCGATTACGGCAAGTTTGATGTGCCAAAGGTATTTAGAAACTCGCGGGATGCCGTACCCCCAAGCTTGGGTGCTGACAGCTCGCCACAAGCCAAAGCCATGCTGGAAAAAGGGGCGGATTACTACGAAATACCTGCCTTTTTAAGGAAGCAAGCTGACTAATGAATTGACCATACAATAGTGGGTTCGAGGATTGCCAATAGAGTCGCCCCTCCGGACGACGAATCCAGCGCCTGTGTTGGCATCCCAAAACCCCCTATTGATATGGAGATCACATGATTGCAGTCGGACAAAAATTACCAAATGCCACCCTCTATGAGTTTTTTGATGAAGAGCGCGATGGCTGTTCTTTGGGACCCAATTCGTTTGAAGTTGATCAATTAACTGCTGGCAAAAAGATTGTTATTTTTGCTTTGCCGGGTGCTTTCACCCCAACGTGTTCAGCAAAGCATGTTCCTGGTTTTGTAGAGCATTTTGATGCCATCAAGGCTAAGGGAGTTGATGAGATTTGGTGCATCTCTGTAAACGACCCATTTGTGATGGGTGCCTGGGGACGGGATTTAAAAGTTGGAAAAAAAGTACGCATGTTTGGTGATGGTAGTGCAGAGTTCACTAAAAAATTAGGCATGGAGTTTGATTTGACTGCACGTGGCCTTGGTGTACGGTCACAGCGCTTTGCAATGATTGTGGATAACGGTGTTGTTAAGCATCTTGCGCTTGAGGGACCAGGAAAGTTTGAAGTGAGTGATGCGGCAAGTACCTTGAAATATCTCTAAAAACGTTATAGAGTCAAGCCAATATGCTCAAGCAAAAAACCTTGGCGGAGCCAATTAAGACGGTTGGTATTGGCTTGCACTCTGGTCGTAAATCAACCTTGACGATTAAACCCGCACCGGTTAATTTTGGAATTCAGTTTGTACGCGTTGATTTACCGGAGACAGTGCATATTCCCGCACACGCTTTATTGGTTTGCGATACTCGTCTTGCCTCCGTAATTCAGAAGGATGGGATAAAAGTCTCTACTGTTGAACATTTGTTATCAGCATGCTCTGGCCTTGGCCTGGATAATTTACTGATTGAGGTCGATGCTGAGGAAGTGCCGATTATGGATGGAAGCGCTGCTTCATTCCTGTTTTTGATCGAGTCTGCCGGAATCGTCGAACAAGACGCGCCCCGAAAGTTTATGGTGATTCAGAAGACAGTGGAAGTACGCGATGGTAATAAATTAGCTCGGCTAGAGCCTTTTTTTGGCTTTAAGCTCGATTTCACGATTGATTTTAAGCACCCTGCAGTGGATAAAACAGGTCAGCACTTTATGGTCGACTTTGCAGAACATGCATATCGAAGTGAGATTGGCCGTGCACGCACCTTTGGTTTTGCACATGAAGTAGAGGCACTGCGAGAAATTGGCTTGGCTCGTGGCGGCAGCCTGGATAATGCGATTGTGCTTGATGAGCATCGTATTTTAAATAATGAAGAATTACGCTATGACGATGAGTTTGTGCGCCACAAGATATTAGATGCTGTTGGTGATCTTTATCTAGCGGGGTATCCCATTGTTGGGGCCTATACAGCTGAAAAATCAGGACATGCCTTGAACAACAGCCTTTTACGCAAACTTCTGGATGATGACAGTGCATATTCGATCGAGACCTTTAGTGATCGCAAAGCACCGGCCGCCTATTTACAAACCCCTGATCGAGTTACTGTTTAGTTTTGCGACCATTGAGTAGTTGTGCAACTGCTTCGCGAATCGTTGAGTTGGGTGATAAACGATCATAAAGTGATTGCCAGGCAAGAGTTGCGGCACCACTAAAAGGCGGTGGCTCTCTTTCTAGCTCGGTTTGGGATGAAGATGGCCGAGGCCGAACCTTTACTTTGATAGTGCTAAGCACCCATTTATCTTGGTTTAGGGTCTCGATTAGACTGGGTATGATGTGGTGTAAACGGGCACCGAGGGTAGGGCTTGAAACGAGTAAAAACAGCTCTTTTGTATTGCCTGACTTCCATACCACCATGATTTGGGGAGCTAATTGCTCAAATCCAAGCTTTTTTAAAGCCTTTTGTACCTGTTCAGTCCGATTTTCATGCGTTTTAGCCTGTTCCATCAACTTTTGGAGTCCCTGCTCCTGATGGAGGCAGTCTAACCAAGGACGGGCTGAATTCAGTAAGGGCTTATTCATCAAATAGGGGCTGGCGGGTGATAAACTCAGAGGCTAAAATTTTTTCATATTCCTATGGTACTTGGTCTTATTAAAACATTGGTCGGTAGTAGCAACGATCGCCTCCTAAAACAATACCGCAAGGTTGTTTCTAAGGTAAATTCCTTAGAGTCGGACCTCCAGGCCCTCGATGACGAGGCCTTAAAAGCTAAAACGGCTGAATTCAAGGAACGGGTTGCTGGCGGTGAGTCACTTGATGATTTAGCCCCTGAAGCATTTGCAGTAGTTCGGGAAGCAAGTGTACGGGTAATGAAAATGCGGCACTTTGATGTTCAGATCATGGGGGCATTGGCTTTGCATCAAGGCAAAATTGCTGAAATGGGAACGGGTGAAGGTAAAACCCTCACGGCCACTTTAGCTGTTTATTTAAATGCCTTATCTGGTAAAGGCGTTCATGTAGTGACCGTGAACGATTATTTGGCAGAGCGCGACGCCGAGTGGATGGCAAAGATCTACAACTTCTTAGGACTGAGTGTCGGCACGAATTTGTCGCAGATGGACCACGAAGCTAAACAAAAAGCTTATGCATCCGACATCACCTACGGTACAAATAATGAGTTTGGCTTTGATTACTTGCGTGACAACATGGTGCAAGATATTGCGCAACGGGTTCAGCGAAGCTTGTCATACGCTATTGTGGATGAGGTGGATTCCATCTTAATTGATGAGGCACGAACACCCTTAATCATTTCTGGTCAGGCAGAAGACCATACCGAGTTGTATGTAAAGATGAATGCTTTACCAAGTTACCTCGACCCCCAAGTAGGCGAGGAGAAATCCGATGGCTCTGGCGTAATAAAACCCGGTGATTATTGGGTCGATGAGAAATCGCAACAGGTTTACTTAACTGAACGTGGCCATGAAAAGGCAGAGCAAGTTCTGGCTCAAATGAGTTTGCTCAAAGAGGGTGATTCTTTATATGCCCCGCAAAATATTAATTTGATGCATCACCTGTACGCAGCATTGCGTGCTCATTCTTTATATTACCGTGATCAGCATTATGTGGTTCAGGGTGGTGAGGTCATTATCGTGGATGAGTTCACTGGTCGCCTGATGCAAGGACGGCGTTGGTCGGATGGTCTTCATCAAGCCGTAGAGGCGAAAGAAAAAGTTGGTATTCAGAATGAAAATCAGACCTTAGCGACAATTACATTCCAGAACTATTTCCGGATGTATCAAAAACTTGCAGGTATGACCGGCACCGCAGATACCGAAGCGTACGAGTTTAAGGAAATCTATGGCTTAGAGACTGTCGTAATACCACCAAACCGACCCAGTCAACGACTCGATCGTCAAGACCAAATATACAAAACCTCATCAGAGCGCTATGCAGCAGTCATTAAAGATATTAAAGACTGTTGTGAAAGAGGTCAGCCTGTATTGGTTGGCACAACCTCAATTGAAAACTCTGAACTTATTTCAACATTGTTGGAAAAAGAAAAACTTTCACATCAGGTCTTAAATGCCAAGCAACATGCTCGGGAAGCTGAAATTATTGCTCAAGCAGGTAGGCCTAAGATGATTACCATTGCAACTAATATGGCCGGACGAGGGACTGATATTGTTTTGGGCGGTAATGTAGAGCGGCAATCGATTTTGATTGAAGCGGATGATTCCGTTGAAACGATAGAAAAAGCGAAACGCATCCAGAAACTGAAAGATGAATGGCAAGACCTTCATGATACGGTTGTTAATGCGGGCGGTTTACATATTATTGGTACCGAACGACACGAAAGTAGACGCATTGATAATCAGTTACGCGGACGTTCAGGACGTCAGGGTGATCCAGGCTCATCCCGTTTCTATCTTTCTTTAGATGATCCTTTATTGCGTATATTTGCAGGTGATCGCTTGCGGGCAGTGATGGATCGCCTCAAGATGCCAGAAGGTGAGCCAATTGAAGCCGGGATGGTCACGCGCTCCATTGAGTCAGCACAACGCAAGGTGGAAGGTCGTAACTTTGACATTCGTAAGCAGTTGCTTGAGTATGACGATGTTGCGAATGACCAGCGCAAAGAGACCTATCGTCTTCGAAATCAAATCCTTGAAAGTAAAGATATTGGCGATCTCATTGCCAATTTGTGTGAAGATGTCTTTACATCGATCGTACGTAATTATGTTCCTATTGAATCTATGGAAGAGCAGTGGGATATCCCTGGTTTAGAAAATCTGCTGACTAATGAATGGGGCATTCAGCTTGATTTACAGGAATGGATTAACAATGCGGACTCGGTAGAGGATGAGGAGATATTAGCAAAGGTCATAGATGCTGCTAAGAAGAACTATCAAGCAAAAGAAGATCTGACTGGTCGAGAGTCTTTTGCTAGTTTTGAGCGCTCCGTCATGCTTTATAGCTTGGATAGTCACTGGCGTGAGCATCTGGCTGCACTAGATCGTCTGCGTCAAGGAATTCATTTGCGGGGATATGCTCAGAAAGATCCTAAACAAGAGTATCGCCGTGAAGCTTTTGAGCTCTATGCTGAGTTATTAGATGTCATTAAAAATGACGTTATTAAGACGGTATTTACAGTACAGATTAAAAGTGCCACTGAATTAGACGAAGCGACTGAGACGATTACCGAGGACCTAGGCCAAGTAAAAGATCTACAATATAAGCATCAGCAGATAGAAAGCGGTCAATCCATGCCGGTCGCACAAGTTGAGCATGAAATTGCTCCTGTTCGGGAAGGGCCCAAGATCGGTCGAAATGACCCTTGCCATTGTGGTAGCGGTAAGAAGTACAAGCATTGCCACGGAAAAATTGCTTAATTTAGAGTTTGCCCTTCTAATTTAACCATGGCAGTTAATCTCCCGCTTCCCAAGAAAGATGAGCTCAAGCCAATTAGGGGCTTGAAGCTTGGTATTGCAGAGGCTGGTATTAAACGTGCTAACCGTAAAGATATATTAGTAATTCATTTGGTACCTGGTTCAAGTGTTTCTGGAGTGTTTACTCAAAACCGTTTTTGTGCTGCCCCGGTTCAGCTTTGTAAAGCCCACTTAGTAGAACGAAATCGAATAGAGGCTTTACTGATCAATACGGGCAATGCGAATGCAGGAACCGGTGATGAGGGCTTGCGGCGCGCACAACAAACATGTGATGCCTTGGCTCATTTCTTAGGGATTAGTGCTAAGCAAGTCCTACCTTTTTCAACGGGGGTCATTCTTGAGCCTTTACCGGTAGAAAAAATTATTACAGCGCTACCTAAGGCAATTGCTGCATTAAAAGAAGACGATTGGTATGTAGCAGCCGAAGCAATCATGACCACGGATACCCAGCCCAAGGCCGCATCGCTAACAATTCAAACTCCTGCTGGACCGATCGTTATGACTGGTATCTCTAAAGGTGCTGGCATGATACAGCCCAATATGGCAACGATGCTTGGCTTTATTGGTACCGATGTCAGTATTGATGTCGACTTGCTGCAAGAACTTACTCGTGAAGCGGCTGACTTATCGTTTAATGCAATTACGATCGACGGCGATACCTCAACCAATGATTCCTTCATTGTGATGGCAACAGGACAATCATCTGTTCGTATTCAGAATAAATCAGACCCTTCCTATAGCGCATTTAGAGAGGGTTTAATTTTCTTATCTCGCCAATTAGCACAGATGATTGTGCGCGATGGAGAGGGAGCTACAAAATTTATGACCATCCGGGTAAAGGGTGGCAGAAATAGTGCAGAGTGTAAGCATATAGCTAAGTCGATTGCACATTCTCCCTTAGTAAAAACAGCCTTTTTTGCAAGCGATCCAAACTTAGGCCGGATTCTGGCGGCTATTGGTTATGCTGGGGTGGACGATTTAGATAGCACTAAGGTTCAGCTTTGGCTAGGAGATGTCTGGGTTGCTAAGGATGGCGGACGTAATCCTGAATATAAGGAGACCGACGGCCAAGCGGTCATGAAGCAGGCAGAGATAACCGTAACGGTTGATTTAGGCCGAGGTAATGTGGAGGAGACGGTCTGGACCTGTGACCTTTCGCATGAGTATGTTTCTATCAATGCAGACTATCGCTCTTAACGAGCTTTGTATTTATTGCTGAATATTAAGGTTAGCCACGGTGAACGATAAATTAAATCGCCTTCTTGATCATCTTGAGACATTCTTGCCAAAACCTCTTACGGAGCAGGATTGGAAAAATGCGAAGGCATTTCGTTGGCAAAAGCGAGACAGTATTTTTGGTAGCATTGGATTTTTAAAGCCCGTTAAGCATTTATCAGATATCTCATTTAACGACCTTAAGCACATTGATCGCCAACGCGATGCAATCATTGAAAATACCCAGTATTTTGTCCAGAAGAGGCCTGTAAATAATATTCTTTTGACCGGTGCGAGAGGAACAGGTAAATCTTCTCTAATCAAAGCATGCTTGAATCAGTTTGCCAGTCAGAATCTACGTCTCGTTGAGGTAGATAAAGACCACTTGGCAGATTTACCCGATATTACAGAACTATTAGCAGTGCGCCCAGAACGTTTTATTGTATTTTGTGATGATCTCTCTTTTGAGGAAGGTGAGTCAGGCTATAAAGCTATGAAGTCCGCCTTAGATGGCTCAATTTCGGCACAAGTGGATAACATCTTAATCTATGCTACCTCAAATCGTCGCCATTTATTACCAGAATACATGAGCGATAACAAGTCCTATGTGCACACAGAGGATGGCGAAATTCATCCGGGTGAGGTTGTTGAAGAAAAAATATCCCTCTCCGAACGCTTTGGTTTATGGCTGTCGTTTTATCCTCCTAGACAGGAAGAGTATTTAGCAATCGTCTCACATTGGCTGTCTCATTTTGGGCTTAATCCTAAGGAGATTGAGGCGGCTCGTTCCGAAGCCCTGGTATGGGCTCTGGAGCGCGGGTCTCGTTCCGGCCGAGTAGCGTGGCAGTTTGCAAAATACTGGGCTGGGTCACACACGTCAAAGAAATAAAATTAGTTAATGACTGTTCGGTCACGACCAATCGTTGAGGTCGCTGTTGGGATTCTGCTAAAGGAAGGGCGAGAGGTCTTGATGGCAAAACGTCCAGATGGAAAGCCTTATGCTGGGTATTGGGAGTTTCCAGGAGGAAAATTAGAAACGAATGAGTCAATGGTTTCGGCTCTTTGTCGGGAGCTTAAGGAGGAGCTTGGAGTAACAATATCTCTAAATCCTAATGATTTTGCTGAGCTAACAATCTTAGAGCATGACTATCCGCATGCATATGTACGTTTACATGTGTGTTTAGTAAAACAGTGGAAAGGTGATCCCGCTGGCTTAGAGGGGCAAGAATTAGCCTGGCAATCAGTATTTGACTCAAGACTATCTGTTGACCCAGTTTTACCAGCTGCATGGCCAATGATTGAATGCCTACAAAATTATTTACAACAGAAATAATTTAAAACTGACAGAATGTTAGCTTAAATGGAATATCTTGATTAATCAGTGTAGGTTTAAGATCGCGATCACACTTGAGAAGTCGAATCGATACTAAATATTTATTAGCACTAATTTCTGCAAAGAGAGAGGGGTCTTCTAGGGTAATACGCATCAATTGATAAACTTTGCCGGAAGGTGCCTGCTGGAAGGAACCTTGATGCGCAAGCACCTCTCTACTTTCTCCAGACTCACGCAATAAGCGCAAGAACAAATGACAAGACTCTTGCCAGGCCAGCATTGGATAAATAAATTTCTGCAATAGCTCACGACGTGATATTACTGGACTATGGCGCCATGCATAAAATCCAGGAAGGTCAATTGGGCTCGTACCCCCAGGAGTATGTAGCCGAGTACGAATTGCATTAAGCCATTCATTATCGGCAATGATTGCATTGGGTTTGATAACCGAGCCATTAATTTGAGAAGCGGCATGCTCAAGCTCGCTAAGGGTGGCTAATAATTTATCTTGATCGACCTCCTTGGATGACTTGAGACTATTCAAACCAAACTTTTGACGATCAAACTCTTTCAATAAGAGGGCTTTAATATCACCACGCGCGCTAATGTCAGCAAGTTCAAATAAGGTAATCAGAGCATTGTGGTGTAATTCGGCATCATCAGACCTAGCAAAATGATTGAAGCGGTCAAATAAATACTCCAGCCGAAGCATGCTTCGCACAAGTTCGTTAAAGGGGTATTCGTAAATGATCACAGACTTTTTATTTTATGCTCACCTGAGCCAAAAAACTACAAATCCAGCATTTTTTGGTGTAACAAGTAAGCTTGGGCCTCTAAGGTAAGGAGATCCCCCTCGTTACTAAGGACAGTGTCGGCAATGGCAAGCCGTTCCTCGCGGCTGGCCTGAGTTGCCATAATTTGCAGTATTGATGGCCGATCTAGTTGATTACGCTCCATAACCCTTTGGATCCGGAGCCCGTCGGAGCAATCAAGTACTGCAATATGATCAAGATTGTCTCTCCAGACCCCGGACTCCAACAGAAGGGGAACCACAAAGACAATATAGGGGGCCTGCCTCTCAATGGCCTCTTGTGCCAGACGGATTGTTTCTTCACGAATTAAGGGGTGGGTAATCTCCTCCAATGTTTTTTTGGCAATTGTGTCTGTAAAAACATGTTGACGCATTTTGGGACGATTTAAGGATCCATCCTCATTTAGATAGTCAGCCCCAAATGTCTGAGAGATTGCCGCCATGGCAGAACCATCGGGGGCAGTAATTTCATGAGCAATATGATCAGTATCAATTACAGCGGCACCGAGTTTGGCCAAAAAATGAGCAACACTAGACTTGCCCGAGCCAATCCCGCCAGTAAGGCCCAAGAATGGAACCCTATTTTTTAAATCAATGAGTTGAGGAATTGGCTTGACCATAATACTTCTATGATGCCAGCAATTACTAAGAAAGGACCAAAAGGAAATGCATGACCACTCGATAGCTTGTGCTGGCGAAGCCAAAGCAAACCCCCAATAATTCCCAATAGGGAGGCAATTAATAATATAAAAGGTAAGGCTGCAATACCAAGCCAGGAACCTAAGGCGGCGAATAATTTGGCATCGCCCATACCAAGCCCGTCATGATCTCGAAGTTGACGGTAAATCTGATTGATTAAATACAAACTAGAGTAAGCAACAAGCCCACCTATCCAAGCTTCTGTGGTTTCGCAAAACGCATAAGGGGTCAAGGTGTTGATAAAAAGACCCAAGAAAATAAGGGGATAGGTTACTTTATTGGGCAATAAAAAGGTACACAAATCAAACCAGGCTAAATAGAGCAGAATTAGTATTAGCCCAGAACGTAAGATAGTATCTATCAACATTAAATAATTTTACCGATAGAAAAGATCGGTAAATACAGGGCCATTAATAATCCGCCTATTATTAAACCTAAAAAAAGAATAAGGATTGGCTCCAAACTTTGCTGAAGTATGGCTAGTTGATGTTTTAGTTCATAGTCTAGCGATTGATGACGGCTATGAAGCATTTCTGTAAGAGCCCCTGTTTTTGCACCAATACGCAGTAAGTATTTAGTTTCCGTATCAAAGAAACGATTATGGGGATCACAGCGATCAAGGGCTTCTCCCAAATCCCAGCCCTGTGACAGTTGTTTAAACAAATTAGCACTCAAATCATGGCTTAGCCAATGGTTAGACGATTGGGCAGTTATGCGAATAGCATCTAAAGCGCCAAGCCCAGCCTCCAAGAGATAGGCGAGATTACGACACCATGCCATTTGAGCTGATAAATGAAATAAGGTACCAAAATACGGCAAAGAAAAGAGATGGTGATCACACCACTTTTGTACGCATAAAGATTTGGTCCATACAAACGCTAACAATGCAAAGAAGATTATTACAAATAAAAAAATGAGTCCAATGTTACTTTCCAAAAATCGTGCCAATGAAATTAATAATTGTGTAGAAATGGAAAGCTCAGCCTTAAAGTTAAGGAAGACTTCTTCGAAACTAGGGATTACCCAAATCATCATGGCCAAGATCATTAGGAATGCTGATCCCAATGTGATACAGGGATAAGTAAGAGCTTGTTTCATTTGCCGGTTAAGCGATTCTTGTGCCTCTAATTGCTTGCTAATTAGAAAAAGCGATTGAACCAATAGACCAGTTTTTTCACCAATTGCAATCAAGTTAATACAAATCGGATTAAATCGATCTCGGTGCTTAGACAGACTAACTGAAAGACTTTCGCCTTGGTTTAAGTCAAGAATGATTTCTTTTAAGAGAGACCTCCAATTTTTAGGACAGCATTCCATCATCAAATGCAGTGCATCTAAAAGGGCTAGCCCAGCCGTCAACAAGCTTGCAAGCTGACGCATCAAGAGTATTTGATCTCGATTCGAGAAACCTTTAAGTATCATATAAAGATCTCTTGAATGATGGAAGAATCATTAATAATCCCTTTTTGTACAAGATCTTTAGCATTCTCATACATAGAAGTGAAGCCTTCTAATTGGGCAACTTTTTTAATTTCTGATAGTGGAAGATTGTGTTGAATTCCAGCGCATAAGTCATTTGTAAATTCCAATACTTCATGAATTGCAATGCGGCCGCCTATAGAATTGAGATCAATCCGTTTGACTAAACGTTGAGAGCTAATAAAAAGCAGGGTATTCGTAATGGCGTAGCGATCAACCCCAAGATTTTCCAGGCGGTCAATGCAGGACAGAGCGTTTCGGGTATGAATAGTACTAAGAACAAGATGACCTGTTTGTGCTGCAGTAATTGCTAAGGCGGCAGTTTCACGGTCACGAATCTCTCCAATCATCATCACATCAGGGTCTTGACGCAACAGCGCCCGAATAATGACTCCAAAATCAAGTCCAGCCTTAGGGTGATAGGCCACTTGATTGACTCCCTTTAGGCAAATTTCGATGGGATCTTCAACTGTGTAAAGATTGCGACCCTCTTGATTCAGATGGTTAAGAAAACTATATAAGGTTCGTGTTTTACCGCTACCGGTTGGCCCACATACCAAAATTAAGCCATGGGTTTGATTAAGAGCTCGGTACACAATTTGACCTTGTAAATCAGTAAAGCCAATATGATCAATATTCAATTCATGCGCTGAGGTATTCAGGAGGCGGATAACAACTTTTTCTCCAAAGAGGGTGGGAATTGTAGAAACCCGACAATCAATAATTGGTGAACTTGGATTGAGAGAGATCTGAAGACGGC